>NZ_JBXAQJ010000006.1:0-465082 GCF_058807115.1 Pseudoduganella sp. GW821-FHT12E03
CATCGCCAAAGTGGCGAGCATGGCGCACAGGTAAGAAAAAATCGCAGATCGTCTAGATCGCATAAGTAAAAAATTCTGAATTCATTAGCTACCGTAAGAAAGCCCAACGTGAAAATTCAGCCGCGCCGTCAGGCGTCGGCTGCAATGCTTGGTTAAGCCTGACATCTCGGTCTCATTTCACGGCCGGTCGGATCAGTTTCAAGCACTGACTCATGTAAACCAGCAATTGGCTCGCCGTAAGGTGCATCCTCTTCGTTGACCCTAAACAGGCTCCACTGAATATGCTCCAGTCCAGGCTCCGGATAAGCAGGGCCATCAAGCAGATATCCAATATTAAACAGTGTTTGAGCTTGCAGGCAGCGACCGATCTCAGCGATGTCTTCGCGAGATACGCCAACGGCCAACATTCTTTTCAAAGCAAGACCTAGACCTGAATATGGTTCGGTTGGTCGAGCGTCGGCTCGTTCTATTTCTTCGTCGATCCAGGCGACTTCTCCTTCTCCTATGATTCGCTCCCAGGCTTGCTTAAGAAAAAGATACCTGGAAAGTTGAGGCTCAGGATCAGATACGAGATACGAAACCCACTGCGCAGGTGAATGTGCACCTAGCGACCGAAACAGCGCGGCGAGCTCTTCTTCAGAATCGGGATATGCCACGGTTTTCTCCTGCATGCTTAACGTGATTGTTCAGCGGGCGCCGAAGGCGATCCGCTGGAATAAGAGGTTAGGCGCCATTGATGCGCACCCATTCGGCCATCGACTCATGTTTCCATTCAAGCAGGTAAAGAACGATATCTTGGTCGTTCTCGTCGACGACGCGCAAATCAACGCCCTTCTCCACGAACCACGAGAACAGGTCCTTATACTCCAACGAGGCTACCTCAAAAATAACAGGCGTTCCGAATTCGTTCTTGGTATTTAGGTCGGCCCCGCGTGACCATAGCCAAGCCACAGCCTCAATGTCGTTTTCAACAGCGAGAAAATGAAGGGCAGTTTCTCCTATCCCATTCGTAAGATGCAACAACGACGGCTGTTCCTTCAACAGGGCCTCCGCCCGCGAAAAGTCCTTCGCGAAAAGTGCATTTCGAAACTGGTACCAAATTTCGGGAGTCGAACTCATCCAAGCCTAACGTTATTGAATTAACCGGTGCGCTTCAGTGCATCCGGTTGAATGAATTGTTCGGCGAGATAGTCCGTCTTCTATGGCTTTTGACCACTTCGAAACTCACTTATCAATGTCCAGGCTGTCATTACAATTGCTATAGCGGCTGAACTCGACACTACAGCCTTTCCGGCAACGATCATGCTAGTGAACGGCATTAGCTGGAGTACGCCATGCTTCAGGAGGCTAACTATCGGTCCGATCCCAAGAACTGCAATCACTGTCACGATCCCAAACACGAAGACGTAAAGCATCCAATTAATCAGGAAACTGAATAGCGCGAGTCGAATCCAAAAGGAAATCCCTCGAATCTCGTGATTAGTCAATTCCAAACTCGAAGATTTACGTAGTCTCATTCTCAGGCCGAACGTGTGCAATAACCGGCGGCTGGAGCGCGAAGCGTGTAAGCCGTCCGGTTGATTAAAAGGTTAGGTCGCCTTACGTGCAAAATAAGCGGTTTTTCGGGCATCGGACGGTATTAAATTTCACTTTGAATTTTTAGCTGGCGGACGCGAAAATTGCCGGCGAATCAGATCATTAGTTCCGGAAAGCTCAGAGATAATAATTGCAAGCGATAGAAGTAATCTATCTGCGTCCCAAAGCTTCTCAGCCTCAACGAGTTTTCCAAATTGATTCAACGAAGACTCCGCCACGTTGAAAAGGTTAATACGCTCAAGGGAACCTTTTGCCTGACCGAGCTCACGTTCGGCGTACTGTATTGCGGCTAACAGTTCGGTTGAGTCTTCCGATTGCTGTGCCGATGAGCAGAGCCCCATCAGATAGTCAAGTGTGCCGAGGAAATCTCGGACTGCCGCATTGCGTACTGCCATAGAGTGGAACTCCTATTGCTGCCTAACGTGAAAGCTCAGCGGCTGGCCGCCGAGAAATTAAAACTTGGACGGCGCAGCGTCCGGCCAGTCCGATGGAGCGCGCAGTTGGCGCGGACACACCGCAGACCAAGCGCACGCAAACTGCTGCCCGCGAAGCAAATGCCGCCAAGGCCGACAACGGACGCGACCAGGAGCGAAGCGACGCCGGAAAACCCGAGTGGCCAGCGCCGGAACGCCACTGCGAGCGAAGCGAGACCGCTGCGCCGGATTCGCCAGCGCAAAAAAAGCCAACCAGCATCATTGCCAGAAAGATACCACAGGCCAAAACATTTCCGGAAGCCACTACGCCTAAATGGCCACCAGCGCGCCGCGCCAAGCCTTGAGCAATTGCCCGCGTTCAGCGGCAAGCCACACGCCAACGTGAGAATTCAGCGGGCGCCGCAGGCGATCCGCTGGAATGAAAGGTTGGGCGTTATCCGATACATACCACCCCAGAATCGCCATAGGCTTGGGCGAGTTTCACAGCAATTGTAATGTTGTCTAGCCTGAGGCGCCAATAGTCCCCTTCTGCAGCAACCGGAAGGGATGTCTTCAGTTTTTCAATTTCAGTCTTCAATAACTCAAGATCAACTCCCTGAACCACCAACTCGGATTGATCCTTCAGCTTTGGCAGGAGTCGAAGTCCAAGTGCCAATGACCTTGCAGAACCATAAAAAGTGCGACGCGCAGTCTCGACTCCAGCCAGATCCGAGTCAAGCGGCAGATCATGTGATTGCCCCGTCGTATCACGGAAACATGCCGAGACGGAAAGTGTCATTACGCCCAACGTTGGAAGTCAGCGGGCGCCGTAGGCGATCCGCTGGAATGAAATGATGGGCACAGCGCCCGAACTGGCCGCGAATTCCCGGCCACCAGCTTGCCCGTGCCAGCGCCCACACGGACACCAGCATACCGGACCAGCCGGCGCTTGCCACAAGACGTCGCACCGCCAGCGACACAAACGCCAGCACTCGCCGCGCTGGCGAAACAGCCTGGGGCCAAAGAGCGGAGCGAAGTGCTCAACGCGTGATTCATTACCAGGATCAAGGCTGGGCCCATCGTGAGAATTCAGCGGGCGCCGTAGGCGATCCGCTGGAATAAAATGATGGGCACAGCGCATGAACTGGCCGCGAAGGACCTGCCGCCAGCTTGCCCGCGCAAGCGCCCACACGAACGCCAGCATACCGGACCAGTTGGCGCTTGCCGCAAGGCGCCGCACCGCCAGCGGCCCAAACGCCAGCACGCGCCGCGCTGGTGAAACAGCCAGCGGCCCGAGAGCGGAGCGAAGTGGTCGACGCGTGATTCATCAACAGGATCAAGGCTGGGCCCATCGTTGGAATTCAGCGGGCGCCGTAGGCGATCCGCTGGAATGAAATGATGGGCACAGCGCCTGAACTGGCCGCGAATGACCGGCCACAAGCTTACCCGCGCAAGCGCCCACACGGACGCCAGCATGCCGGACCAGCCGGCGCTTGCCACAAGACGTCGCACCGCCAGCGACACAAACGCCAGCACTCGCCGCGCTGGCGAAACAGCCTGCGGCCAAAGAGCGGAGCGAAGTGCTCAACGCGTGATTCATTAACAGGATCAAGGCTGGGCCCATCGTGCCAAATTCAGCCGCGCCGCAAGGCGTCGGCTGGAATGATTTGTTAAGCGCAACTTAGCGCTACCGCGAAGACGCGCTCGCCATCGTGGCCCCACCATGGAACTGAAATCGTTCCACCTAGTGCTTTCAGCTGTCGTAGAAGGCCAAACAGAGACCGAATTTGCGGGTATCCCCAAGCAGCCCCCATCCGGTAGTCGAGCGTGAAGCCGGTAGGATCAACGAATACACCTAAATCCGGTATCGAACAACCGCCGTATGCGATTTCACCCAGCACCACATGAAAAGGTTCCGCTTTGCCGGATATCACAAGATCGACATCACCTGCACCACAAAAAGGTTTCTCAGTTTGTGATGTCGTTTGCCAAACCTTTCCGCCACCAGCAGTCACGTCACGAGCTCCGCAAGAAAATAGGAATTCGAATGCGTGCCTCACGCTTAGCGAATCCACGAACGTCACGACGACCTCAGGCAGTGAACCATCATTAGTGTCAAAGTACTTGATCAGTTCCATGTGGCGCTTAACGTTAAGTAGCCGTCAAATTGACGTTTTAACAAATTTTACCACGCCCGTTTCCAACACCTTCAGCAAAGCCCCAAGCCCAATTCCCTGCCGCCCATGAGCATAAAACCTCCCAAGCCAAGAGCAAAAACATCATGCCAGCCAGAGCAACCCAAACTGCTGAAGCAAGTCCGCGCCTTGATTCGCACGATGCACTGCCGCATCCGCACAGAACAGATCGACGTCGATTGGACGCGGCAGGTACCTCCCCGATTTTTTCGATCTTACTAATTCGCGCGATCCGCTAATACCGGCCGCTTTCTGACTCCCTCCCGATCTTTCATCTTGGCGGGAACTTAATCCTGCGACGCCGGTCCAAGTTTTAGTAACCGTTATAGCGAAGCCGCGCGGCTTCATATTGGGTAGCAATCGATAGCGAAATCGGTTTTTGGGGAGGAGACCACCATGTCCTACATTCACCGCAATATTCACATGCCCACGGATTTGCTCATGGCATTCAGCAAGCACACCGGCCTGTTCTGGAGTGGGATTGAAATCGAGGGGGCGATTTGCGATGTGCTTGCCGCTGCGATGCAGCCGCAGCAGGCGCAGGCGCAGGATCGAACGCCGGAGGTCGACGTGGCCAACGGCTACCAATGGAAACAAGTCTTTCTGCCGGAGGGTACCGTACTGCGCGCCAGCTTCGGGCGTCAATCTTACTACGCCGCAGTGGAAGGAGCCGAGATCAAGTATGGCAAATTCAGCCTGTCGCCATCGGCCTTCGCCAACCTGCAAGGCAGTGGCAACCGCAACGCGTGGAAGGCGGTCTGGCTGCGTTTTCCAGGTTTTAAGGACTGGGTGCGCGCCGACGAATGCCGCGCCGTGCGGCGGACCTTGACGGCGCGGCTGTTCGAGCCGGATCAGCCGGCGGAATCAGGCGAACCGGAGGCAAAACCGGCTGTCCCGATCGGGCCGCACCAGCAACGCTACACTGAAAAGGCCCCGATGCAATACGAGGTCATTCCCCTTTTCCAGTTGCTTCGCGACTTCCCCGAAGACGAAACTGCCCCCACCGATCCGGTCCAGGCACGCGATGAACCCGGCCGACAAGCACCTCCTGCGCCGGACGCTTCCCATTCCAGCAAAAATCGCAGCAGGCGTCAGCGCAAGGCCGCAAGAACAGTGCGAAAAAGCGTCGCGGAATGACTCCCGACAATCCGCAATGAGCTTCGTAACGCCGCGTTACTTGGCAGTGCAAATGGCCGGGCGTGCAGGCCGGTGTCGCGGATGCCGGTGGTATTTGCATGCACGGCGGCTTCCGCTAACGCGGAAACCGCCCTACATTATTTACAAGTAAGCAACTAGCGGAGACAATGGCCGTCTTTGCCACGATCACGCGCCCCATTTATGAAATTGCTGCCCGCCGCCACCGCCGCCCTGCTCGCCCTGTCCACCGGCGCGGGTGCCGCGGAAACCCTGACGCAAGATGCTTACGCCCGCGCCCAGGTGATGGTCGACGTGGGCGGACGCCGGTTGAACCTGTTTTGCCTGGGCAGCGGTTCGCCCACTGTGGTGTTCGAAGCGGGCAGCGGCCGCGCGGGCTGGGACTGGTTCCAGGTGCAGCCGGAAGTCGCCAAGCGCACCCGTGCCTGCATCTACGACCGCGCCGGCATGGGCTTTTCCGATCCGATTACCCGCCCTGCCACAGCCGCCAACGCCGCCAAGGACTTGCACTTCCTGCTGAAAAACGGCCGCGTGCCCGGCCCCTATGTCCTGGTCGGCAATTCCTACGGCGCGATGGTGATCCAGCAATTCGCGCTGCGCCCGAAAGCCGACGTGGCCGGCCTGGTGCTGCTCGACGCCCAGCATGAAGATGAACTGACGCGCCTGGACAAGCTGACCAAGGGCGGCATGAGCCAGGGCTTTGCCGGCATCGTCGATATGGACCGCGCCTGCCTGGCCGCGGCGGAAAAAGGTTTTACGCCGGGGTCGGAGTTGGAACAGCAGTGCGTACTGGGTTCCGATGAACCGTTTGCCCCGAAACTGGCGGCGGCCGCCGCCGCCCTGAAACGCAAGCCGTCGTTCTGGCGCGCCAATGTCTCGGAAGCGGAAAACATCTTCACCACCAGCGCGCAGCAATTGCGCACAGCCCGCAAATCCTTTGGTGAGTTGCCGCTGGTCTCGCTGACGCGGGGAGTCAGCCCCTACCTGGTGCCGGGCCAGCCGCCCAGCGAGACCAACAAGGCGATCGAAGCGGAAAACAAGGCCATGCAAGATGAAGTGGCCGCGCTGTCGAAACGGGGCAGCAACCGCGTAGCCGAGGGAGCGGAGCATGCGATCCACCTGTCGAAACCGCAGGCGGTGGTGGAGGCGGTGATGCAGGTGCTGGACATGGTGAAATAAGCAGCCGCGCCGGGATTTGGCAGTTTCACGCACTTCCCGGCCACCCCGCCTAATATAATTTGCTTGACAACCGTAAATAGGTTCCCGTACATTTGAGGCCATGTTTACGCATCTGCACCTATCCACTTTCCTGCTACCGGCATCCAGCGCCCTATCGCTGACGCCGCGTCTACCAGCACGCGCCTGATTTACAGTTCGGTCCCGCGTCCCAGTCGTACCCTGCGCCGGCCATAAGCCGCGCGAAGTCCTCAAACAGGAAAGTTTGCAACGATGTCCACCAAGGCTATTACCACGCCACGCAGCATGTCCGCGCCACGCGCAGTGCTGCTGCTAATGCTACCGACCGGTTGACGGCCCACGAACCCCGTGGCAGGCCGCCAGCCCTTCGCGCCACATCGTTATGCCGACCAGGCTTTCCCCATTCTAGAGACCCAGGAGTACCCCATGATGTTGCAAAACCCAGCAGCGAAATACCGCGCCTTCCCACCCGTCCAATTGGCTGACCGTACCTGGCCGAACGCCGTCATCAGCAAGCCGCCGATCTGGATGAGCACCGACCTGCGCGACGGCAACCAGGCGTTGATCGAGCCGATGAGCCCGGAAAAGAAATTGCGCTTCTTCGATATGCTGGTCAAGATCGGCCTGAAGGAAATCGAAGTCGGCTTCCCTTCCGCTTCGCAAACCGATTTTGATTTTGTGCGCAAGCTGATTGAGGAAAACCGTATTCCGGACGACGTCACCATCATCGTGTTGACGCAATCGCGCGACGAATTGATCCGCCGTACCGTGGAAGCGGCGGCCGGCGCGAAGCGCGCGATCGTCCACTTGTATAACTCGGTGGCGCCGGTGTTCCGCAAGGTCGTGTTCAACATGTCCCGCGAAGAAATCGTCAACATCGCCACCACCGGCACCCAACTGGTGAAAGACCTGGTGGCGCAGCATCCGCAAACCCAGTGGGGCTTTGAATATTCGCCGGAATCGTTCTCCACCACGGAACTGGACTTTTCCAAGCAGATTTGCGACGCCGTGTCCGCCGTGTGGCAGCCGACGCCGGAAAACAAGATGATCTTCAACTTGCCATCGACCGTGGAATGCAGCACGCCGAACGTGTATGCGGACCAGATCGAATGGATGAGCCGCAACCTCGAGCGCCGCGACGCGCTGATCATTTCCGTCCACCCGCACAATGACCGCGGCACCGCCGTGGCATCCGCCGAACTGGCCGTGATGGCTGGCGCGGACCGCGTCGAAGGCTGCCTGTTCGGCAATGGCGAACGTACCGGCAACGTCGACCTGGTGACCCTCGCGCTGAATTTGTACACCCAAGGTGTGCACCCGGGCCTGGACTTTTCCGACATTGATTCGGTGCGCAAGCTGGTGGAGGAATGCAACCAGTTGCCGGTCCACCCGCGCCACCCGTACGTCGGCGACCTGGTCTTCACCGCGTTTTCCGGTTCGCACCAGGACGCGATCAAGAAAGGCTTCGCCAAGCAGCAGCCGGACGCGCATTGGGAAATCCCGTACTTGCCGATCGACCCGCAAGACCTGGGCCGCAGCTATGACGCGGTGATCCGCGTCAACAGCCAGTCGGGCAAAGGCGGCATGGCGTACTTGCTGGAACAGGATTACGGCCTGGTATTGCCGCGCCGCCTGCAAATTGAATTCTCGCGCGCGGTGCAGGCCGTCACCGACCAGACCGGCCTGGAAATCACGGCCGAAGGCATTTACAAGGTGTTTGAAGACGAATACCTGGCGCAGACTTCGCCGTACGCGTACAACGCCCATAAGCTGGTGGAAGACACCAGCAGCGATGAAACCGTGCAGATCGATATCGCCCTGACCCACCGTGGCGCCTCGATGGCCTTGCAGGGTGGCGGCAATGGTCCGATCGATGCGTTTGTCGATGCACTGGGCCTGGACATCAAATTGATGGATTACCACGAGCATTCGATCGGTTCCGGCGCCAATGCGAAAGCCGCGTGCTACGTGGAACTGCGCCTGGACAATGGCCCGACCCTGTTTGGCGCGGGCATCGACAGCAACATCGTGACGGCGTCGTTCAAGGCGGTGCTGAGCGCGGTGAACCGCCAGTTGAAGTCGCTGGAATCGGTGTCGGCAAGTAACGCAACCGCTACCGCATAATCTGTACGAAAGCATAAAGGCCGCCCTGCGCGAAGGCGCAGCGCGGCTTTTTTTACATCACGCGCGCCGCTTGGCAAACGCCATCGCACCCAGCGCCCACAGCGTGGACAACACACTGCGCCACGCATTCATGTTAGGCAGCGGCCGCTTGCCATCGCCGATGCGCGCCAGTTGGTGCTCATACCAGGTGATCGCCAGGAACGTCATGTGGTCCACCAGCTTGCTGCCGGTGGTCGGCATGGCCATGTCGATGCGGTAGCCGGGATCGTTGATCAGGTGCGACGCCATCGCCGGTTCCACCGCCAGCGGGCGCGCCAGGCCGATGACATCGGTGGCGCCACCGGCCAGCGCGGCTTCCACGCCGGCCGAAGAACGGAAGCCGCCCGTCACCATCAGCGGCGTCGCGACCAATTTGCGCACTTTTTCCGCATAGGCCAGGAAATAGGCTTCGCGCTGCTGTGTCGAGGCCTTGCCGGACGGCTGCGATGCAGCCCCCACCATGGCCGGGTTTTCATAGGTGCCGCCTGAAATTTCCACCATGTCGATGCCCTCGCGCCCCAGCGCCTGCGCCACTTCCATGGATTCGTCTTCGCTGAAACCGCCCTTCTGGAAATCGGCGGAATTGAGCTTGACCCCGATCGGGAACGCCGCGCCGACCAGGGCGCGGGTGGCGCGGTAGATTTCCACCACAAAGCGCAGCCGGTTTTCCAGCGAGCCGCCCCAGCGGTCGGTGCGCTGGTTATGCAGCGGCGACAGGAACTGGCTGACCAGGTAGCCGTGTGCGGCGTGGATTTGCACGCCCGTAAAACCCGCTTCCTTGGCCAGCAATGCGCTGCGGGCAAATTTGCTGATGAGGACCGTGATTTCCGCTTCATTCAGGGCACGCGGCGTGTTGAACGTCTGTTCCAGGCCGCCGCCCAGTGCAATCGCGGACGGCGCCACCGGTTCCTTGGTGAGGAATTTCGGCGTTTGCTTGCCTGGATGGTTCAGTTGCGCCCAGAAATGCGTGCCATGGGAACGGCCGGCTTCAGTCCAGCGGCGGAATGCCGCCAGGTCGCTGCGGTCGTCCAGCACGACATTCTTCGCTTCGCCCAGGTGTTCGCGGTCAATCATGATATTGCCGCTGATGAGCAAACCGATGTCGTTTTCCGCCCACACACGGTACAGGCGCTCCAGCCTGGCAGTCGGGTCTTGCCGGCCATCGGCCAGTTGTTCACTCATGGCGGCCTTGGCCAGGCGGTTTTTCAGTACAGCGCCATTGGCCAGGGTGAACGGCGCGCCGGCGCGGGCGGATACGGTGTGGTTCATGTCGATTCCCGAAAAAGTTGGCATTCGTTGCAATGTTCTGAAATTATGACAAACGTCATAATCGGAATTATAGACACGTTTATGCCAAATGTCATAATATTCGTCTCATGACTTCAGGAACCCGAGACAAAATGGTGGCCGGCGCGGTGGAATTGCTGAGCCGGCGCGGCATGCATGGCACCAGCCTGCGCGAAGTGGTGCGCCATACGGGCACGCCGCGCGGCTCGATCGGCTATCACTTCCCGGGCGGCAAAGCGCAACTGATCGGCGCCGCCGTGCAACTGGCGCAGCAAGACATCAGCGCCATCCTGGACCAGCTGCTGCGCGCCCATGGCGCCGTGGAGGGCGTGCGCGCCGCCTTCCGGCTGCGCGGCGCTGCGCTGCAGGACACCTGCTTTGAGGCGGGCTGCCCGGTGCTGGTGGTGGCGGTGGAACGGTATACCGACGATGCAAAAGAGGCGCCGGACGCCGGCACCCAGCAGCAATTGCTGGACGCGGCGCACCAGGCCTTTGTGGACTGGCAGGGCATCATTGCGGCGGAACTGGCGCGCGCCGGCGTGGACGCGGCGCGTGCGCAGCGGCTGGCGACGCTGGTGCTGTCGGCGATGGAAGGCGCGGTGGCGCTGTGCCGCGCGGCATTGAACTTGCAGGCGCTGGACGATGTGGGCGAGGAAGTCGCGTTGTTATTGCAGGCGGCGATCAACGACGCCCGGCACTCAAACGCGTAGAACACTGGTTGGCTCAGCGCGCCAACCGGATCCCCATCAGTTGCCACCGTGCGTGCGCCGGAAAGAAATTCCGGTAGCTGGCGCGCGCGTGCCCATCCGGCGTCGCCGACGATGAACCGCGCAACACGTACTGGTTCACCATGAACTTGCCGTTGTACTCCCCGATCGCGCCGGCGGCCGGCTTAAAACCCGGATACGGCGCGTAGCTGCTGGAAGTCCACTGCCAGCACGCGCCAAACATCTGTCGCAATCCGGGCAACGCCGCCGCCAGCTCCCATTCCGCCTCGGTCGGCAGGCGTGCGCCGCACCAGTGCGCATACGCGTCGGCTTCATACAGGGAAATGTGCGTGACCGGCGCGTGCGGATCCAGTGCCTGGCGGCCGTGCAAGGTGAAGTCACTCCACTGCCCGTCATCACCGCGCCGCCAGTACAAGGGATGCGCCCAGCCTTCCGCACGCACCCGATCCCACCCTTCCGCCAGCCACAGCGATGGATCGGCATAGCCGCCCGCTTCGATAAACGCCAGGTATTCGCCATTGGTCACCAGCCGTGACGCCAGCTCATACGGCGCGAGATAGGCGCGGTGGCGCGGCAATTCATTGTCGAAGCAAAAGCCGTCGCCGGCATGGCCGAACTCGGCAACGCCGCCATTGAAGGCCAGCCATTCCAGCGGACCGGCAACCGGCGCCGGCGCGGCGGCGCCGCCCGCATAGGCCGGCTGCAGCGGATTTTGCGCCAGCAAATGCTTCATGTCCGTGACGATCAATTCCTGGTGCTGCTGTTCATGCTGCAAGCCCAGTGCCACCAGGCTTGCCAGCGCCGCGTCGGCGCGCTCGATCAGGCCCGCCATGCGCGCGTCCACGTCATGACGGTAGGCGCGCACTTCCGCCATCGAAGGCCGCGTCAGCAAGCCGCGTTGCGGACGCGGATGCTTGTCCCCGACGCCGTTGTAATAGGAATTGAACAGCACGCGGAAGGCCGGGTGAAAGGGCTGGAAGCCGGCTTCGCAGCGCTCCAGGATGAAGGTTTCAAAAAACCACGTGGTGTGCGCCAGGTGCCATTTGACGGGACTCGCGTCCGGCATCGACTGCGCGCAGCAATCCTCATCCGACAACGGTTGCGCCAGCGCCGCGGTGTGGCGCCGCACCGCCCGGTATTGCTCGAGCAAGGTCATGCCAGCCCCATCGCGCGCGCATGCACGACCGCGAACCAGCCCGCCTCGTCGGTCCAGGTACGGGTCGCGGCAAACCCCGCTTCGCGCAATAGTTCGACAAAGGTGCGCGGCGTGTATTTATAGCTGTCTTCCGTGTGGATCCGTTCGCCCCGGGCAAAGTGCCGCTCGCCGTCCGGCCAGGTCGCTTCCAGCGCTTCGCGCGCTTCCAGGTGCATTTCAATGCGCCCTTCTTCCGCATTGAAGAAAGCGCGGTGCTGCCACTGCGCCACGTCGAAATCCGAGCCGATCAGGTAATTCACATGCCGCAGCATGTTCAGATTGAAGGCCGCCGTGACGCCGATCGCATCATCGTAGGCCGCGTCGAGCGTGGCACTGTCCTTGACGAGGTCGACGCCGATCAGCAGGCTGCACTCCCCCGCGCTGCTGGCGCGCAGGCGGCGCAGGAAGGCAACCGCTTCATGCGGCGCGAAATTGCCGATCGAGGAACCGGGATAAAAGAACACGCGGCCAGCCTGGCGCACCGTGTCCGGCAAGGCAAAGGCGCGCGAAAAATCCAGCGCCAGCGCCGTCATGTCGATCGCGGGAAAACGTTGCCGCAGCCGCAGCACGGCGTCGTTGAGGAAGTCACGCGAAATGTCGATCGGCACATATTGCGCCGGGCGCAGCAGCGGGAACAGGCTGGCCGCCTTGGCGCAATTGCCAGCCCCCAGGTCGATCAAGGTACAACCGGCGCCGACGGCACGGGCGATATCGGCGCCATGGCGTTCAAAGATCGCCGCTTCGGTGCGGGTCGGGTAATATTCGGGCAATTCACAGATGGCTTCAAACAGGCGCGACCCCAGGCTGTCATAAAGGTACTTGGGCGAGATCGCGGCGCGCTGGGCCAGCAGCCCCGCACTGATTTCTGCAATGGTGGCGCCGCTGCCATGGGGAATGCCAACGGGACGGCTGGAAACATCAGGCGGAATCACGCGGATCGCCGCGGTACGGGACATATGCATAGTGTGCTCTTTGTGACGTTGATGGGCGCCACCGGCGGGCCGCTGCCGATGCATGGTTTTGATATCATAGCCGAATATAAAAATGACGTAGCCGTATATGCAACATTCGTGCGGCCACCCCCTCCCCTAGAAAAACAAGGATCCCCCGATGAAAATTTCCGCCCTGCGCACGGTCCAGTCGCTGTTTGCCGCTTCCCTGCTGTTGGCCGCCGCCCACGCGCCGGCCCAGCAAGTCTTGCGGGTCTCCGCGATCCCGGATGAAAAGCCGACGGAGTTGCAGCGCAAGTTCAAGCCGCTGGGCGAATACCTGGAAAAGAAACTGGCGATGAAGGTGGAATTCACGCCGGTCACGGATTACGCGGCGTCGGTGGAAGGCCTGGTGGCCGGCAAGCTGGACATGGTATGGTTCGGCGGCTTCACGTTCGTGCAGGCCAAGGAGCGCAGCAAGGGCCAGGTGGTGCCGCTGGTGCAGCGCGCCGAGGATGAAAAATTCCGCTCGGTGTTCATCACCACGCACAAGGACATCAACCAGCTCTCCGACTTGAAGGGGCGCACGCTGTCGTTCGGTTCGGAAAGCTCGACGTCCGGCCACCTGATGCCGCGCTCGTTCCTGCTGGCCGCGAAAATCAATCCGGACACCGACCTCAAACGCATCGCGTTTTCCGGCGCCCATGACGCCACCATAGCCGCGGTGGCCGGCGGCAAGGTCGATGCGGGCGCCCTGAATATCTCGGTCTGGGAAAAGCAGGTCGAAGAGAAAAAAGTCGATCCCGCCACCGTGCGCGTGTTTTACACCACGCCGGGCTACTACGATTACAACTGGACCGTGCGCGCCGACATGCCGGCCGCGCTGAAGAAAAAAATCGCCGATGCGTTCCTGGCGCTCGATGCGAAGAACCCGCAAGACAAGGAAATCCTGGACTTGCAGCGCGCCTCGAAATTCCTGCCAACCAAAGCGGAAAACTATGGCGCCATCGAAGCGGCGGCCATCAATGCGGGGCTGCTGAAGAAGTAAATGCCGAACCCCTTGTATGCATTGCGCGGCCTGACGGTGCGGCACGCCGCCGCCGGCCGCGCGCCGGCGCTGGAGAACATCGACCTGCATATCGCGGCAGGTGAGCAGGTGGCCGTGATCGGCCCGTCCGGCGCCGGCAAAACCACGTTGCTGGCGACACTGGCGTGTAATCACCGGCCCGGCGCCGGCGCGTTCAGCGCCTTTGGCGCCGACCCGTGGGCGCTGGACAACCGTGCCCGCCACCAGCTGCGTGCGCGCCTGTTCCTCGCGCCGCAAACGCCGCCCTTGCCGGCGCGCCAGCGCGTGGTGACCGCCGTGCTGGCGGCGCGGCTGCCGCAATGGAGCCTGTGGCGCGCGGCCGCGTCGCTGTTCAAACCGGCCGATCCGGAAGCGGCGTTCCGCGCACTGGCCCGCTTCAACCTGGGCGACAAGCTGTATAGCCGCGTCGACCGCCTGTCCGGCGGCGAACGGCAGCGCTGCGCGCTGGCGCGCATGCTGCTGTCCGATGCGCAAGTGCTGCTGGTGGACGAACCGCTGTCGGCGCTGGACCCCGCGCTGTCGCAACTGACCCTGGCCACCTTGCAGCAGGAAGCGGCCAGCCGCCAGGCGGCGCTGGTGTGCAGCCTGCACCAGGTCGACCTGGCGCTGGCGCACTTCCCCCGCATTGTCGCGCTCAAGCAGGGGCGCATCGTCTTCGACCTGCCGCGCGAGGCCGTCACCGACGCCATGATCGCGGAGCTGTACCTGGGTGAAATGCCGCCCGCGAATTCTCCGCATGCGTCCGAAGCGCCCACTCCCCTGGCGGGCGGCGCGTGCCTGTAACCGCATGAAGTTGCTGAACATCCCCGCCGTCGCTTACAGCGACCGCCATCCCGACCCCGCCACGCGCGGACGCATACTGGCCATCGCGCTGCTCGCTCTCATGCTGTGGCCGATGCTGGTGGCCAGCGAATTCCAGCCGTGGATCTTGTTCGATGCGCAAAGCCTGGGCGCGGCCTGGCAATTCCTGGCGACGTTTTTCCCGCCGGCGCACGATGCCGAATTCCTCGCCATGGTGGCGCGCGAAACGTGGAAGACGGTGGCGATTGCCACGGCCGGCCTGTCGCTGGCGCTGCTGGGCGCGATTCCCGCCACCTTGCTGGTGACAGAACGCCTGTCGCTGTCGCGCATCGGTACCGGCCGCATGGCGCCGCTGTCGTATGCGATCCGCCAGGCGGTGCGCTGGCTGCTGGTGCTGTTGCGCTCCGTACCGGAACTGGTGTGGGCGCTGCTGCTGGTGCGGGTGGTGGGACTGGGCCCGACCGCCGGCGTACTGGCCATTGCCCTGACCTATTGCGGCATGCTGGGCAAGGTCTACGCGGAAATCCTGGAATCGTCGGAAACCCATGCCGCCGATACCCTGCTGGCCAATGGCGCGGGACGGCTCACCGCCCTGCTGTATGGCGCGCTGCCGGATGCGGCGTCGGAACTGGTGTCGTATACCGTGTACCGCTGGGAATGCGCGATCCGCGGGTCCGTCATCATGGGCTTTGTCGGCGCGGGCGGGCTGGGACAGCGCATGGAGGAATCCATGAAAATGCTGGCCGGCGGCGAAGTCAGCACCATGCTGCTGGTGTTCGTGGGCCTGGTGGCGGCGGCCGACCAGGTCTCGAAGTGGCTGCGCCGGAGGCTGGCATGAGCATGATGCCCCCCGCCCCGCCCCGCAGCTGGACCGGCTGGCTGATGGCGCTGCTGCTGGCGGCGCTGGTGGCGGCCAGCTTTATCAGCCTGGAATTGAAGTGGGCGGAATTTGCCACGCCGGGCGCGCTGGCATCGATGGCGGAATTCCTGGGCGGCTTCACGCCGCCAGAGCTCGCTACGCCGTTCCTGCTGAAAACCGCCAACGGCGCGCTGGAAACGCTGGCCATGTCGGCGGTCGGCACCCTGCTGGCGGTGGCGGCCGGCTTGCTGCTGGCGATCCCCGGCGCGGGACGGCTGGGGCTGCCGCTGCGCGCCGTGGTGCGCGTGCTGCTCAATGTGCTACGCTCGATTCCGGAACTGGTGTGGGCGTCGATCTTGCTGATTGCCGCCGGGCTGGGTCCGTTTGCCGGCACCCTGGCGCTGGCGGCGCACACCGCCGGCGTGCTGGGCCGCCTGTTTGCCGATGCGCTGGAAAACGCGCCGCTGCATGCGGAACACAGCCTGCGCACCAATGGCGCGCCGGCGCTGGCGGCGTTCCTGTATGCGACCTTGCCGCAAACGTTGCCGCAGATGCTGTCGTACACACTGTACCGCTGGGAAAACAATATCCGCGCGGCCGCCGTGCTGGGCGTGGTGGGCGCCGGCGGGCTGGGACAAATGCTGAAATACCATTTGTCGCTGTTCCAGATGCCGCCGGCGGCCACCGTGATCATCGCCATGCTGGCGCTGGTGGCGCTGGTCGATGCCGCCAGTTTTGCCACCCGGCGCTGGCTCACCAACTGAGGATACGAATGCTTGTTCTGAACAACCTGTCCAAGACCTACACACCGGGCCACCCGGTGCTGGCCAATTTGAACTGGGAATTCAAGGCGGGCGAATTTGTCGCCATCATGGGCGAATCCGGGGTCGGCAAGTCCACCCTGCTCAACCTGATCGCCGGCCTGGACCAGCCGGACGCCACCAGCGTCCCGCCGATCATGCTCGATGGCGCCGCCATGTCGGCACTGGACGACGATGCCGCCACGCGGCTGCGGCGCCAGAAAATGGGCTTTATTTTTCAGGCGTTCCACGTGCTGCCGCACCTGACCTTGCACCAGAACGTGGCCCTGCCACTGCTGTTGAACGGCATGAGCCGGCACCGCGCCAATGAAATGCTGGACGCCGTGGGCTTGCGCGGACGGGCCGACGATTATCCGCACCAGTTGTCGGGCGGCCAGTTGCAGCGGGTGGCGATTGCCCGCGCGCTGGTGCACCGCCCCGGCCTGGTACTGGCCGACGAGCCGACCGGCAACCTCGATCCGGAGACCGCGCACAGCATATTGATGTTGTTACGCAACGAAATTAAAGCCAGTGGCGCCTGCACGATCATGGTCACGCACTCGCATGCCGCGGCGGAAATGGCGGACCGCACTCTGATACTGACGAGGTCGGGACTACAAGTTGCAAAAACCGTCAATCCTATTGCACAAGAAAAATAATAATTTTTTTGTTAAAACGTTCCATTTATTTTCTGTTGCAGTATCATACATACAACTTGCTTGGTTATTAATAGCAGAGTCGATTCGCCATGTTGTTGAAAACGCCATCATGGCGGTATGACACAAGCCAGGGACGCCGACCTATCCACGTTATTGACTACAAGGAGGAAAAAATGAGCGTGCGGCAAAAGAAACTGGAATTGATCGAGGCCATGAATCGAGCCAGGGCCATGGAACCGTCCAGTTTTGTACCCAACAAGTTGCTCGATACGCTGATAGAAAAGTTGAACCTGAAAAATGACGCGGAGCTGTGCCGCGTCCTGGAAGTTCAGCCTCCCATCATCAGTAAAATCCGGCACCGGAAACTCGCTGTCGGCGCGACCATCCTGCTGCGCATGCATGAAAAATCGGATATCAGTATCCGTGAATTGAAAGACCTGTCTTCCGCATCGATGCACTGATACGCGCCAGCGACAAGCAGCGCCGGCAAACCCGGCGCCAGCAACAGCCCAAACCCCGCTGTTCGACTTTCTCCTTCGCCCCGATCCCTGCCGAACCGCCTTCAACCCCGCACTTCGCGGCTTGAAGGCGCATGTCCGTCGTATTCGTCGAATCAACCAAACACCGGCGTTACCAGTTGCGGCGCAATGATCTTGTCCCAGGCCAGCGCGCAGGCCCCGGTCGCCCCCGGCAAACAAAAGACCAGCGTTTTATTCGCATAGCCCGCCAGTGCGCGCTGGTTGACCAGCGACGTGCCGACTTCCGCAAAAAACAGGTTATGCAGCAAACTGCCGAAGCCGCGCACTTCCTGTTCCAGCAAGCCGGTGGCCACCTCGAACATGGTATTGCGGCGCGCGAACCCGGCGCCGCCAGCCGCCAGCACCACCTGGATGCCGGGATCGGCCAGGCATTCCGCCAGCACGCGGCGCATGCTGGCGGCATCATCGGCCAGGCAGTCGCGGCGCACCACTTCATGGCCGGCCGTCCTGGCGCGCGCAGCCAGCAAATCCCCTGCGCCATCGCGCACCGTGTGGCTTGCCGCCACGCTGAGGACTGCGCAGCGCAGCCTCAGTGCTTCCATCATGCCCACAAAGCCTCCCTGTGATTCAACAACGGGTGCCGGGCCTTCAGGCCGGGCATCCTCAAATTAAGATGCCACGCCGTAATGCCTGGCGTAGCGTGCATCCAGGTTCGCCAGCGGCATCAGCAGGAACAGGTCGGCGCTTTCGAAATCAGGATCCCAGGCCGGCTCGCCGCAAATCCACGCGCCGGAACGCATGTACCCCTTCAGCAGCGCGGGCACTTGCGCATGTTGTGCCGGGTCCAGTTTGGTGTACGGGAAAGGCAGGTGCGGCGTGACGCGGTATTCCGAAGGCGCCAGGTGACGGTTGACCAGCTGGTGATACACCGCCACCGCATTGTGGCCGCCGTCGGCCAGGCTGATACTGGCGCAGCCGGCCAGGAAGTCGCACCGTTCACGGCGCATGTATTCCGCCAGGCCGGACCACAGCAGCATGATCACGCTGCCGCCCCGGTAGTCAGGGTGGATGCAGGCGCGCCCCGCTTCCACGATGCGGGAGCGGATCACGTTCAGGCGCGACAAGTCGAATTCGCCTTCCGAATACATACGGCCCAGCTTGTGGGCGCGCGCGGCGCTCAGCAGGCGGTATGTGCCCACCACTTCCAGGGAGTTGCTGTCACGAACGATCAAGTGATCGCAGTGTTCGTCGAATTCGTCGCAATCGAGGCCGTCTTCGCGCTTCAGCGCGCTCAGGCCCATGGTCTCAATGAACACCTTGTAGCGCAGGCGCTGCACTTCGCGCAATTCCTCGGGCGTGCTGGCCATGCTGAGGGCCAGCTTGCCCTGGGTGGTGCGCAGGTCGGCCTGTGCGTGTAACAGTTGCGGTTGCTGTTGCATGCTTGTTCCTTGTTGGTTGAGACAAGGCAAGCGTAGCGACGGATTGCTTCAGGAAAATGACAAACCAGTGTCATTTTGATTACATAACAACACTGGCCGGATGCATCAACCTTTCTTCGGACGGCCCGTTTTCAGTTGCGGCAACGATGCCAGCACGGCTTTCAGGGCGGCCATGTCCAGCTTGCTGATCAGCGACACGCCGACGCGCAGCAATTCGCTTTTCTTGATTTCAAAGCCGGCTTTCAGCGCGGCTTTCTTCACGGCGCTCAGTTGCGCGTATTCATCTTCCGGCATCGTGAAGCTGTCGCGCACCAGTTTTTCCTTGGCGGCCTTGGCTGGCGCATCGGCAGATTTCGCCGCCGCTTTCGGCGCCGGCTTCACGGCTGGCTTTGCGGTTGGCTTTGCGGCTGCTTTGGCGGTTTTCGCTGGTTTGGCGTCTTTTGCCGGTTTGGCTGCCTTGACCGGCTTGGCGGCCTTGGCTTCGACCTTGGTATCGGCCTTGGCGGCTGGCTTGGCCGCTGGCGCGGCGGCTTTGACGGCTTTGACGGCTTTCGCGGCCGGCGCCGCCGGCGCTGCTTTGACGGCGGTTTTGGCCGGGGCTTTTGCCGGTGCTTTGGCTGGTGCTTTAGCTGGGGCCTTTGCCGCCACCTTCACCGCATTCGCCGCATTCGCTACTTTGGCCGGCTTGGCTTCCGCCGCCTTGACGGGTTTAACCGCGCCCACGGCTTTGGCGGCTTTGGCAGCCTTGACTGGCTCCGCTTTCACTTCGACAGCTTTCACGGCCTTGGCAGGCTTGGCGGAAGCGCGCGATGCAGGCTTGGCGGCCTTGGCCGGCGCCTCGGCCACCGTGGCGGCTGGCACCTTGGTGGTGTCGTCGGCGGCGGAAGCGGTTGCCGGGGCCGTGGCCTCGCTGGTGGCTGGTTTGTTCATGCTGGACTCCTGGAATGATTGAATAATATAAACAGTATATACTATTCACTACCAAAACGCTCAATCCAGTCCGCAATCCTTGTCGGCATCCCCATATTCCAAGGCAATCTTCGCGAACTCCCCTTCAATTTCCAGGAACGCATCGAGAATGTCCGGATCGAAATGCTTGCCCCGTCCATCCCTCATGACGGCCACCGCATCGGCATGGGTGAAGGGCGGCTTGTACACGCGTTTGGAAATCAGGGCATCGTAGACATCGGCCACGGCCATCAGGCGCGCCGACAGCGGGATCGCCTCGCCCTTCAACTGGTCCGGATAACCGGAACCATCCCATTTTTCCTGGTGCGAGTGGGCAATTTCCCGCGCATACGTCAGGAAGCCATTGCTGCCGCCCACGTATTGCTCGACCTGGCGGATGGTGTCGCGGCCGAATTCCGCGTGCCGTTTCATGATTTCAAATTCTTCCGAATCGAGCTTGCCCGGCTTCAGCAAGATATGATCGGGAATGCCAACCTTGCCAATGTCGTGCAGCGGCGCGGATTTGTACAGCAGCTTGATATTGTCATCCGTGAGTTCGGCGGCAAAACGCGGATGCGACTGCAAATGCCTGGCCAGGGCGGCGATGTAATTTTGCGTGCGGCGGATATGGTTGCCGGTCTCGCAGTCGCGTGTTTCCGCCATGGTCGCCATCGCCATGATGGTGGCGTCCTGCATCAGCGACAGTTGCCCGGTGCGCTCCTGCACCAGCGTTTCCAGGTTGCGGTTTTCCGTCTTGAGCTGCGTGCGCGCATTTTTCAGCGACAAATGCGTGGCCACGCGGGCAAATAAAATCGGTGGGCTGATCGGCTTGGTCAGGTAATCGACGGCGCCCAGGCGCAAGCCCATCGCCTCATCTTCCGGCTGGCTTTTCGCGGTCAGGAAAATCACCGGCACATCGGCCGTCAGCGGATTCTCCTTCAGGCGGCGGCAGGTTTCATAGCCATCCATGTCCGGCATCATCACATCCAGCAGCACCAGGTCAACGCCGCCGCCCGCAACAATCTGCAGCGCGGTGGCGCCGTTGGTGGCCACCTTGGTATTGTATTTTTCCTTGAGCAGGCTCGAGAGCAAGGTGATGTTGTCCGGCGTATCGTCCACGATCAGGATCGTTTGGCGGGGGCCGTGGTTGTTGTTTCGCATAATCATAGTGGCTCTGCCTCTTTGCTGACGGCGGCCAGCAATCGGCTGGCCGCTTCAAATTCATAATTGTTCATGTGGGCCGCCAGCCGCTCGATGTCGGCGGCGGGCAACAGCGTGGCCAATGGCTGGCGCACGCTGTCAAAGTAATCGGTGCTGTCGCCGGAATATTCGGCCAGCAAGACGCGCAACTGCGCCAGCGCTTCGGCCGGGGCCACGTCCAGCATATTGGCGTCCGCCACCGGCGGCGCATGGTCAAAATGGCGATCCAACGCCGCCAGCACCGTGGCCAGGGCGCTGCGCAGCCCCGCCAGCGGGGCAAACAACGGCGCCGCCGGCCCCGGCGCGGATGGCGCCTGCACGTGCAGCGGCGCCAGCGCGTCCTGTTCCGCGCCGCAGGCCGGCTCACCGGGCGCTTCGCCGCCAAGGCAGTCCAGCGGCATGCCGTCGCGCACCTGCCGCTGCATGCGGTCCAGCGCCAGTTCCACCACTTGCGCCGCCTGTTCCACGGCTGTCGCGCCCACACCGCCGGCCACGCCACGCAAGGTGTGGGCGCAGCGCCCGGCCAGCACCAGGTCACCCTGCGCCAGCGCCGCGTCGATCTCGTCCGCCGCACTGCGCTGCATCAGGCGGAAGCGGTCCAGCAGCTGCACATACAGTTGCGTATTGCCCGCCACGTGGCGCAAGCCCCGCTCGCTGTCGATGCCGTCGATCCGCACGTCGGCATCGCCATATGACACCGTGCGCAACACCGCCGTGCGCGGCATTTCCCGGCCCGGCTGAGGCAGTGTCGCATGCACCAGCCAGCGCGACAACATGGCATACAGGCGCTCGGGCTCGATCGGCTTGGTCAGGTAATCCTGCATGCCTTCGGCCAGGCAGCGTTCGCGGATATCGGACAGGACGTGCGCCGTCATGGCGATCACCGGCAGCGCATCGAATTCACTGTCGAGGCGCAGCTGGCGCGTCGCCTCGTGGCCATCCATTTCCGGCATTTCCAGGTCCATCAGCACCAGGCTGTAGGCATCCGGTCCCGCCTGGCGCAAGCGTTCCAGCGCCAGCTGGCCGTTTTCCGCCACATCGACGCAAATCCCCAGGGTCGCCATCAATTCCGAGGCGATTTCCTGATTGACGGAATTATCTTCCACCAGCAGCACGCGCGCAGCGAAGCGCTGGCCCGGCATGGCTTCATCGGCAATGCGCAGGCTCCCCGCGCTGGAACGCTGCGGCGCCACCAGCGCCACCAGGGTATCGACCAGCGCCGACTGGCCGATCGGCTTGAACAGGAAGCCGGTGATGCCGGCCGTCTCCGCGCCGCGCTGCACTTCTTCGCGCCCGAACGCGGTCACCAGCACGATCGCCGGGCGCACCGCCAGGGCGCCATCGTCCTTGACTTTACTGGCCAGCGCGATGCCATCCATGCCCGGCATTTGCCAGTCCGTCAGCACAATCCGGTACGGGTCGCCCGCCGCGTCGGCTTGCGTGATGGCGGCCAGCGCCTGCGCGCCGCTGCTGGCGGTATCGACCCGCACCGGCAGCGGTTGCAGCGATTCGGTCAGGATATCAAGCGCCATCGGGCTGTCATCGACCAGCAGCAGGCGGGCGCCGTTCAGCGCTTCCGGCATCACCGGCGCATGTTCCGGCAAGCCGGACAAGGCGAACTCCAGGTCGAATTGGAAGGTGGAACCGTGTTCCGGCCGGCTGTCCACGCGGATCAGGCCACCCATCAATTGCACCAGCCGCTGGGAAATCGACAAGCCCAGCCCGGTGCCGCCATATTGGCGCGTGGTCGAGCCATTCGCCTGGGAAAAAGCGCGGAAGAGGCGCGCCACCTGGTCTTCCGTCATGCCGATGCCGGTATCGCGCACGGAAAAACGCAGCATGACCTTGCCGGGCTGATTGCCGGGGTTGCGGTCCGGCAGGCGCGTACATGCCAGCTCCAGCTCGCCGTTCGGCGTGAATTTGACAGCGTTGTTGACCAGGTTGATCAGCACCTGCCCCAGCCGCAAAGGATCGCCCACCAGGTGGCGTGGAATCGACGGCGGCACGTGGAACAGGTATTCCAGCTGCTTGTCAGCCGCGCGCTGGCTGGTCACGCTGGCGACATTGGCCAGCACGTCGTCGAGGAAGAATGGCACCTGCTCCAGGTCGAGACGGCCGGCTTCGATTTTCGAAAAGTCCAGGATGTCATTGATGATGCCCAGCAGCGACAGCGCCGCGCGGTGGATCTTGCTGACGTAATCGTGCTGCTTCGGGTTCAGGCCGGTGCGCAGGGCCAGGTACGCCATGCCGATGATCGCGCTCATCGGCGTGCGGATTTCATGACTCATATTGGCCAGGAACTCCGACTTGGCAATATTGGCCGCTTCCGCCATCACATTGGCTTGCACCAGTTTTTGTTCGCGCTCGCGCCGTTCGCTGATATCGCGGATGAAGCCGCAAAACTCGTACGCTTCCTGGTCATCGAGCCGGATGCGGGTAATCGCCAGGTCGATCGGGAATTCGCGGCCATCCTTGTGCAACGCGTGCAATTCCACCCTGCGGTCCAGCACCGCGCCCTTGCCTGTGCTGATATAGCGCTGCATGCCCTTGCGGTGGTCCAGCCGGTAGCGTGGCGGGATGATGGTGCTGTCCAGCGGCATGCCGAGCGCTTCTTCGCGGCGCCAGCCGAAAATGGTTTCAGCCTGGCTGTTCCAGCCGACGATGCGGCCTTGCATGTCCATCCGCACCACGGCGTCCAGCGCGGTATCGACGATGGCTTGCAGTTTTTTCTGGCTTTCACGCGCCACCTGCGCCACTTGCGTGACTTCCGCCGTGCGCTCGGCGATCTTGCGTTCCAGGTCGCTGTTCAATTCGCGCAATTCGAATTCCACCTGGCGCAGGCGCGTCAGGGTGTCGCGGAAGCTGTAGACGGCATCGGACAGTTTGCCAACCTGGTCGGAACGCCCCTTGCCGGACAGTTCGATATCGACTTCGCCCCAGGTCAGTTTTTCCAGCGCGTCCTGGATATCGGCAAACGGCCGGATGACTTTGCGCCCCACCAGGAAAATCGACACCACAATGGCCAGCGCCAGCAGCAAGATCGCCGTCACCGTGTGGCTGATCTGGCGCCGCAGCAGCGTGTCCACTTCATGGCGGGAAAACGCCAGGTCCAGGGTGCCGACCGGGTACGTCTTGCGGCCATCCTGGTAGCGGATGTCGCGCCGCACCCGGACCGTGGCGGCCGGGTCGATGTTTTCCACCGCGTAGCTGGCCAGTTCTTCGCCGGACGGCGATTGCACGCGCAGCATCATGACTTCGCTCGAGGCCTGCATCGCATCGACCGCGCTCGACACCGCCGCGTTATTGATGTCGAACAGCGGCCGCGCCAGCGCCTGCGCCAGCACCGTGGCCAGGCGGTCGGCCCGCTCCTTGAGCTGGTGTTCCGCTTCCGCGCGCAGGGTGCGCGCCGCGTAGGTGGTGTAAATCGCGGTCGACAGCGCCACCGCCACGAAGATGCCGACGGCCAGGCGCAGCAGGATGTCTTCGCGCCATGCCTGCAGCAATCCCCGACGCGGCGGCGCGGCCATCAGCGGCCCGCCTCGTCTTGGGCGGCGCGCTCGAGCTTTTTATAGGCCGGGCTGTTGCGCGCCTGCTCCATCGCGGCCCAGATGCGCTGCGCCAGCTCCGGGCGCCGGGCCACCATGCCATGCGACAGGATCAGGAAATACGGTTTTTCAATCAGCGGCAACGGCAGCATTTCCAGCTGCGCGCCAAGCGCGCCGTGCATCACGTTGCTGGCGTCGGAACCGCCCAATGCGGCCGCGCCCAGGCGGCCCGCAATCAGCTTGCGCGCCAGTTCGTCGGCGCGCTGGCTGCCCTCATCGGTTTCCACCTCCAGCTTTTTCAAGACGTCGCCGACCGAATAGCCAAGCTGGAACCCCACCGGGCCCTCGACATGGCGCAGGGCTTTGCCATCCCATTCGACTTTGCTGCCCTTGCGCTTCAACAGCACATAACTGTCGACGTGCATGCGCTTGCTGTTGTCGATCGCGCCGCCGCCCGGGAACACGCCCAGCTCGCGCCGGTCCGGCTTGTAGCTGACGGCAAAGGCGCCGTCATAGGCGTTGGCCTGCAATTGCTGCAGGCAGCGCTTCCATGGCACGCTCTGGAAATCAAACTGGATATTGAGGCGCTGGCCGACCAGCTTGAGCAACTCGAAATTCAAGCCGCCGCCCTGCTGGGTGCGCCAGGGTTTGACATCCTGGCGCTCGAAACACAGGGTCACGGTTTCCTGCGCCGCGGCACTGCCTGGCAGCATCCATGCCGCCATCGCCAGCGCTGCGGAGGCAGCACACTTACAGGCGCGAAAGCAGGTCATGATGGAATGATCTCCAGTGTCTTACAAGTTTCCTATTGTAATCAAATTTGCAAGAAATTGTTTGACAGTGGAAATTTTTTAACACCCCGGCGGCCTAGGCCGTCCCTTTGATGCTGAAATCCACGCCCACGTCATCCCACTGTTCCTGCTCTTTTTCCATCCAGTAAGATGCGGTCGGATGGTCGGCCACCCACACCCGCTTGATTTCCAGTTCGATCCGGTTTTTCATGCGCAGCTTCAATTCCTTGAAGTCCGGCTCGATGCGGGAATGCATGAACAGGATGGCCAGGCGCAGCGCCACCACGGCCTTGGCGAAATCCGCGTCCGCCAGCGATTCGCTGATTTTGCGTAAATTCCCTTTTTGCGCCAGGATCAGGCGCGCCATGGTTTTTTGTTCGCGCGTGGTGAAGCCGGGCATGTCCGCGTTTTCCACCATGTAGCTGGCATGCTTGTGGTATCCGGTCTGCGACACCACCATCCCCACTTCATGCAGCAGCGCGCTCCAGACCAGCAGGCGCTGGTAAGCATCGGTCGACGGTTTCATTTGCGCATACAGCGCGCCCGCGTATTCCGCCACGCGCCCGGCGCGCTCCTCGTCGACGTGGAATTTCTGCAGGAAGCCGCGGACCGACTGGTCACGGCGGTCGCGCTTGGTCGAACGCAGGTACAGGTCCCACATCACCCCGACCCGCAACCCCGCCTCGATCGGCTCCAGCCGGTCGATTCCCAGTTCGTGGAACAGGGCGATCAGCACCGCCAGGCCGCCGATAATGGTGGCGGCGCGGTCCGGGCGCAGGCCCGGCATATCGATTTTCGAGGTGTGGCCCAGTTCAATGAAGCGGCGCTTCAGCGCTTCCAGCGACGCGGCGGTGACACCCCCGCCATCACCCAGCTTGTTCTTGTCGATGATGTCGGCAATGGCGCGGATGGTGCCGGACGAACCGTAGCAGCGGGTCCAGTATTGCGGATGATACGGCGGCGCGCCGTCTTCGAAATGGCTGCGCGCCGACAGGATGGCGGCATCGAAGGATGGGGCGTCGACCCGGCCATTGATAAAGAACGACAGGCTTTGCTTGACGCTGCCGATGGAAAACGATTCAACCCGTTCGATATCGGCGCCGCGCCCCAGGATCAATTCGGTCGAACCGCCGCCGATGTCGATCACCAGGCGCCGCTCGCCGGGCAGGTTGAGGGCGTTGCACACGCCCATGTAAATCAGGCGGCCTTCCTCTTCGCCGGAAATGATTTCAATCGGATGGCCCAGCGCCTGTTCGGCGGCGGGCAGGAACGCGGCGGAATTTTTTGCCAGGCGCAGGGTGGACGTGGCCACCACGCGCAGCGCTTCCAGCTGGTAGCCGGCCAGCACGGCGCGGAAATTGGCCAGGCACGCCAGGGCGGCCTGCTGCGCCGCGTCGGTCAGGTTGCCCGAGGCATCCAGGCCGGCCGCCAGGCGGATTGGTTCGCGCGCGGTTTTCAACACGCGGATGGCGTCGCCGTCATGTTTGCCGATGGCAAGGCGGAAACTGTTGGAGCCCAGGTCAACTGCTGCGTACATACCTTCCTCGTGTTTGGGTTCCCAGATACCATTCATACTGTTTATACGATTATACGGAAACCAGACACGTTACGCCGCCTTTATGACGAGATAATGACATCTCCGTGTTCGATTTCCGCAAACGTCGCGTCCGGCGCCTCCGCCACGCGATTGCTGCCGGCCAGCATGGCCGACTGCAGCGCATTGTCCGCGCGCTTGAACAGGGTGACCGTGCTGTCGTCGGCGCGGATCACGGTCACGCCCATGCTGACCGTGACATTGATGATGGCCTTGTCGGCCCGCAGCTGCAGCGCCTCGATGGCGGCGCGGATGCGTTCGGCCACCAGCACCGCGCCCGGCTGCTCGGTGCGGGGCAGCAGCAGCGCGAATTCCGGCCCGCCCAGGCGGCCCATCTGATCGCTGTCGCGCAGTTGTTTTTTGCACACATCGACCAGCGCTTTCAGCACCAGGTCGCCCGTGGTGTGGCCATAACTGTCGTTGACGCGCTTGAACTGGTCCAGGCTCAGCAGGATCACCGAGGTGCCCTGCCCCGGGCGGCGCGCCAGCGCCATCCATGGCGCCAGCGCCTGGTAAAAGCCGCGCCGGTTCGGCACATCCGTCAGCAAGTCGATGACTTCCAGGCGCGCCAGTTCGGCCTGCAGTTTTTCACGCGACAGCAGCAGGTAGCCGAAGGCATTGGTCAGCATCATCAGGTACAGCGCGCTAAAGCCCACCCCTTGCAGCACGGCGGCCGAGACCCACGACCAGCCGTCCGGCAGCACGGCCGCCAGCACGCCGCGCCCCGCCACCAGCAGCGACAGGGCCGCCATCGTCACGACAAGGTAGCGGCGCAGCATGGTGCCGTGGCGCCAGACTTGCGCCAGCGCGGCCACACCGGCCAGGAAGAAAGCCGCAACGATCAGGAAACCCGCCGCCGCCCGCACGCCCGCATCGACATCGAGCACGTGGCAGGCCAGGTAAACAAAGGAAGCCGCCGCCAGCGAAGGCAGCAGCAGCTTGCGCCAGCCGGAACGGCCGGCCGCTTCCCACAGGGCGCCGGCATCAAGCGCCATGCCGGCGAACAGCAGCACATTGGCCAGCGGGCCGGTCAGCATATCCGGCAGCACGCCGCGGAAATACAACAGGAACCAGGCGCCGGCCTGGGCCTGCTTGGCGAGCGCCCACGCCGACAGGCTGAGCGACTTCCTGTTTTCGTATTCAAAGAAGAACAGCGCCGCGCACAGGCTCAGATTGCCCAGCGCAAGCGCCAATACCAGGGTTTTTATATCCATCTTTAATAAGTGCCTGATACCGCGGTGTCAGGCACTTCAAATATCCTGCCGGGGCGCAGCGCCGCCGGCGTATCAGACTTCGTGTTCGACGTTGGTGCTGCCGTCGCCGATCTTGCTGGCCCAGGCCTTGCTGAAGAATTCTTTTTCATCTTCAGTCGGCGCATCGTGCCAGAACACGATCAGCGTGCCCTTGTGGTCGTGGATTTGCGAGAATTTTTCAATGAAGGTGCCTTTGCCAGCCATGTCGGCCAGCGCCGCCACATAGCCATACACACGGCCCAGGCGTTCAATACGGTCCGGCTCCGTGAAGCTGTTGGTGGCGGTAATTGTCGGATGATCTAAAAACATGGTCTACTCTCTCCATCTCCACTGTGGCCGCTGCCTATGTTGGCAATGTACCGATAAAATATCTGCCTGTAAACGAAACCTGCGCGTGTCCGCTGCTGCTTCCGGAGTCCCGGGAGCTTAACAGAACTTCATCGTTGCCAACAAGTTAGCCGCTCTTTCTTGCCCATGCCTGCCGACAGCGACCAACACCCGCCTGGCGCCCCGCCCCTGGTACGGACCCGGGGACGGGTGCGCACGCTGGAATTCATTCCCGGTGAAATCCAGAGTGAAATGCGCCTCGATGCGCCGCACCGCATTACGCTGGACTACGTGCGCGCCATGCTGTGCTTCGTGCTGTTCCAGCCACGCCCGGCCCATATCGTCATGATCGGCCTGGGCGGCGGCTCGCTGGCCAAGTTTTGCCACCAGTACCTGCCGCACAGCCGCATCACCGTGGTCGAATTGCGCGCCGACGTCATTGCCCTGCGCAACCAGTTCGCGATTCCGCCCGACAGCGACCGTTTCCAGGTGGTGCAAGGCGACGGCGCCGCCTATCTCGCCGCCATGGCCCAGGACCGGAGCCGGCGCGCCGATGTGCTGCTGGTCGATGGTTTCGACCGTGACGGCTTGCCCGAAGCGCTGTGCAGCGAGGTCTTTTATAATGATTGCCGCCGGGCGCTGCGCCATGGCGGCGTGCTGGTGGCCAATGTGTTCAGCTATGATCCGCAATACCCGGTGACGGTGGCGCGGCTGCAGCGCTGCTTCCCGCAGCGCGTCTGTTCCCTGCACGGCATCGCCGGCAACAACCGCATCCAGTTTGCCGTCAAGGCGGTGGCCGGCGGGCCCGCCACGCCATCGCTGGACATGCTGGCCCGCATCCGCCGCCTGGGCGGGCGCGGACTGGCCTGGGCCATGCTGCACCGGTTGCTGGCGCACTGGATGGTGTTGCGGACCCAATGGCTGGCGCGGCGCTGATCGATTCGATGCTCAATTCCATGCTCAATTCGATGATGCATTCGATAACACAATGCGGCTTATGAAATAGTCATTATTGTTGTCGTGTGGAATTTAATTTTTCCGAACGTCAACACTTTTTCCGCATTCTGTGACACACTAATGGCGGCCCTACCCCCGCCATTTTTATACGTGCACAGGACAGCAATGATCAATCGCCGCCAATTCAAGCTTACCGCAGCGGCGGCGTACACCCTCGGCGCGGGACTGAGCATCACGGCGGCGCTGTTCGGCGCGGTCGGCGCCCTCGAGTACAGCAAACTGCAGCTGGCCTTCGAACAGCGGGCCGACCAGCGTACCGCCGCGCTGCAAAGCGGCCTGAATGACGCGGTCGAAGTGCTGGCCGTGACCAACCAGTTATTTGTCGCCAACGCCCAGGTCTCGCGCAGCCAGTTCCATACGTTTACCGAACCGCTGCTGCAGCGCTATCCCTTCATCCAGGCCTTCAATTACCACCGCCTGCTGGAAGATAGCGCGCGTCCGGCCTTCGAGGCGCAGATGCGGCGCGAATTCCCCGGCTATACCATCACGGAAATGGCGGACGGACGCCCCGTCAGCGCACCGCGCAAGGCGCACTACAGCGTGGTCGATTACCTGGAACCGCTGGCCGGCAATGAACGGGCGTTCGGCCTCGATGCCGGCTACCGGCCGGAAATCCGCGAAGCCATGGAAGAAATCCTGCGCACCGGGAAACCGGCATCGACCGGCCTGCTGCCGCTGGCGCAAGCCACGGGCAAGGAATATGGCCTGATCATGCTGATGCCGGTGTACCAGCCCGGCATGCCGGTGGACGATTATGGCCAGCGCCAGGCCGCCTGGCAGGGCGACACCGCCCTCGTGATCCGCGCCACCAACCTGGTGCGCAAGATCCTGGAAGCGGATGGCCTGCTGCACGATTATGACGCCCTGCTGCAGGTGCGCGTGGCCGATGGCCTGGTCTTCAGCCACGGCGCCGCGCCGGCGGCCACCCACTCCACGCCGGCGCGCTGGCTGGCATGGCAGCAGCGCAGCGAATACCGCAAGCACTTCACGGTGCTGGGCAAGGAGTGGGAAGTGCGCATCAGCGCCCAGCCCCGCCCTTTCCTGGCCGATCACCTGGGCTCGATATCGACCCTGGCCGGCGGCATCCTGTCGTCGCTGCTGATGGCCGCCTTCGTGCAATCGCTGGTACTGCGCTCGCGCCGGGTGCAAATGCTGGTCGACGCGCGCACGGCGGAGCTGCGCCAGTCCAACGAACGCCTGAATGCCGACGTGCTGGCCCGCAAACGCACCGAGCGCGCGCTGCTCGACAGCGAACAGCGCTTCCGCCGCCTGCTGGCGCTGTCGTCGGACTGGTACTGGGAACAGGATACCCACCTGCGTTTCACCAGCATCACCGGCGGCTTCTTCGACAAGGGCCACATCCGCCCGGAACGCTTCATCGGCAAGACGCGCTGGGACGCCACGCCGGAAATGGCGGCCACGCGCTGGGGCCGCGACCACATGGCGCGGCTGGAAGCCCGCCTGCCGTTCTCGCACTTTGAATATGCGATCGAGGGCGACGACGGCGTGCTGCGCTGGTACAGCACCAGCGGCGAACCGGTATATGACGCCAAAGGGGACTTCAAGGGCTACCGGGGCACCGGCGCGGAAATCACGGAACGCAAACTGTCGGAGCAGCGCATCCGCCACATCGCGCACCACGATGCGCTGACGGGGCTGCCGAACCGGATGCTGCTGCAAGACCGCCTGGCGCAGGCGATTGCCTACGCCAACCGCAGCGGCCACCACATGTGGGTGCTGCTGATCGACCTGGACCGCTTTAAATTCGTCAACGACAGCCTGGGCCACAAGGCCGGCGACATCTTGCTGAAAACCGTGGCCCAGCGCCTGTCGGGCAGCGTGCGCGAAAGCGACACGGTGGCGCGCCTGTCGGGCGACGAATTTGTCGCCATCCTCAGCGAATCGAACGACGCGCCGCTGGCGCCGGAGGTGGTGCAGCGCGTGATGAACGCGGTGGCGCAGCCGATCATGCTGGAAGGGAAAGAGTTCCTCGTCACCTGCAGCATCGGCGTGGCCGCCTATGACGGCAGCGTCGGCGACGAGGCGCAGCACCTGATCGAACATGCGGACATCGCCATGTATGCGGCGAAAAAGCAGGGCCGCAACGGTTTCCGCTTTTACCTGCCGTGCATGAATGAAGAAGCGCTGGAGCGGCTGCGGATTGAAAACGCGCTGCGCAAGGCGCTCGAACGCAGTGAATTCATGCTGCACTACCAGCCGCAAGTCGACCTTGGCGACGGCGTCATCACCGGCGTGGAAGCGCTGCTGCGCTGGCAACATCCGGAAATGGGCGTGGTCGCGCCGGACCGCTTTATCGGGCTGGCCGAAGAAACCGGCCTGATCGTCCCGATCGGCATGTGGGCGCTGAAGTCGGCCTGCGCGCAGGGCAAGGCCTGGAATGACTGGCGCGCCGCGCACGCCCAGCCGCCGCTGCGCATGGCCGTCAACCTGTCGGCGCGCCAGTTCACGCAACCGGACCTGGTCGCGCAAGTGGCGCGGGTGCTGGAGGAAACCGGCTTGCCGCCGGCCTGCCTGGAGCTGGAGCTGACCGAATCGGTATTCATGGATGACGTCACGCAGGCGGTCGGGCTGCTGCATGACTTGAAAGCGCTGGGCGTGACCTTGTCGATCGACGATTTCGGCACCGGCTATTCCAGCCTGTCGTACCTGCGCAGCTTCCCGATCGACGTGCTGAAAATCGACCGCTCCTTCGTCAACGATATCGCCACCGACGAAGACGATGAAGCCATCGTGGTGTCGATCATCGCGCTGGCCCACAATTTGAAATTGCGCGTGGTGGCCGAAGGGGTAGAATCGCGGGAGCAGCTGGAGTATTTACGCCGGCACGATTGCGACCAGATCCAGGGCTATTACTTCAGCCGTCCCGTCGCTCCGCTGCAATTCGAGCAAATGCTGCGTGAAAACAAGCATCTGGGTTGGGCAGAACTCGCGCCGTTGGCATGGGTGGAGGCCGGCACGGCTGCATAATTGACGATCTGTAATTCAGGAGACCTGTGCAACATGACTACCCCAGCCGAGCACCCAAAACACATCCGAACCGACATGTGGACCCGCGAAGTGGTCGATCAGGCCATTGCCGCGATGCCGGCCATCGGCTTGCGCCAGGCGGCTGAATTCCTGTCCGCGATGAAAGTGCCGCCGGACATTGCGGTGCGCACGCTGGTCTATCCGCAGCGCCGCCGCAATTAATGCCTGATGCCAGATTCCCGTAGGGTGGTAAGCCGCAGGCTTGCCGCCATGCGTGCGGCGCGGCGACGTGTTACATCGCCGCTATGCATGCATGGCGGCTTGCGCTGCGCGCAAACCGCCCTACGAGATATGCAGTGTTACGGCGCTTTGCGCTTTGGCGCCAGCGCCAGCTTGGCCGCCTTGCGCAACTTGGCCTGTTCCCAGCGGGCCTTTTGTTCTTCCGTTTCCGGCACCAGTTCAGGAATCGCCACCGGTTTGCGGTCCTTGTCCACCGCCACCATCGTGAAATAGCAGCTGTTGGCATGGCGCACCAGGCGCTGCGTGATGTTTTCCGTCACCACGCGGATCCCCACTTCCATCGACGTCTTGCCGGTGTAATTGATCGACGCCAGGAACGTCACCAGCTCGCCCACGTGGATCGGCTGCAAAAACATCACCTGGTCGACCGACAGGGTCACGGCATACGTGCCGGAATAACGGCTGGCGCAGGCATACGCCACGCCATCGAGCAATTTCAGGATCGCGCCGCCGTGCACATTGCCGGAAAAATTGGCCATGTCCGGCGTCATCAAAACCGTCATTGTCAGCTCGTGGGCCGACCAGTGTGGTGCTTCCATCTCAGTTCCTTGGTATGGCGGATCGTGTGAAGACGCGGCATGCGGGGCCGCGCGCCCGCAGCGGGATCAGAAGCCCTGCGCCTCGATATCGGCCAGCGACTCCCTGCCCTTGTCGGTGATGTCGAAACCACCGTCGCGCGGCACGATATGGGATTTTTTGCCGAGGAAGTTGGCGACCTCGTCATCGAGCGCGACATCGCCGCCGGCGGCGACCGCGCGCAGGGCCAGGATGCAGCGGCGCAGGAACAGGGCTTGCTGGCCCGCTTCCGTCAGCGAGATGCGGCCATTGCGGGCCACGCTGATCAGCTTGAGGCCGGACAGTTTTTTCGTGTTGCGCCCCACGCAGGCGCTCGGGCGGTCGCCCTTGATACCGCGGCGCACCTCTTCCAGCGCGTCATATTCGTCCACGGTGAGTTTTTGATTCTTCATTGCGATTGTTCCAAGAGTTGCCATTCGGCCACCATGGTACGCGCCCCCGCTTGCGGAGGCAAGGAATCACGACTCACCGCCGGGCGGCATGCCGCCCCGCTGACTGCGCGCCGACCGGACGCGTACAGGCGCTTACTGGACGATGTACCAGGCCAGCGCAGCCCCCGCCATCATAGTCAGGAACAGCGCCAGCTGGACATGCTTGACGCTCAGGCGGCGCCCCAGGTAGATCTTGTTGTGCAGTGAGTTGCCCATGTTCGCCTCCGTCAAGTGAAACTAAAGCCGTTGACTCATTATATGAATACTTTGGTGACGGCCTCATTACAGCGGACGTAATAATGCCTATTCATTTGGCAGCTGTAGCTATGGAGCAACGCTGACGCGCGGTACGGCGCGCCGCGCCCGCCACACCCCTGATAGGCTGGGCGCCTCACGCTTTCATTGGCGGCGGTTTGGGTTCAGGCTCTTCAATCGGCGAGGGTGACGGCGTAGGGTTGTCGTCCGGCGGCGGATCTTTTTCCGGCTCCGGCGGCGGCGATTCCGGATCCGGCGTAATGTGCGCATAGTATCGGTGCATGGCAATCTCCTGCAAACGGTTGCTGCCGCCAGACTAGCCGCTCAGCGCCAGCGATGGCGCACCCTTGCCGCACTGCCATGCCTCGCGTGTACCGAACCGCTGTCAAACCTTTAGTCGGTCGCTTTTTTCGGAAAGGAGCGTTGCACAATGAGTACCGCGATACAGGCTACCCCACCCGATGCCAGGCTGGCCCTGGCCCATACATTCCTGATGGTCCCCGGCGACCGCCCCGGCCAGTTTGCCCAGGCTTGCGCCTCCGGCGCGGATGCCGTCGTGATCGACCTGGAGGACGCGGTCGCCCCCGCCGCCAAAGGCGCGGCGCGCGATGCCTTGGCCAATTGGCTCGATAGCGCCGCCGGCCGGGCGCCCCACGTTCCGGTGCTGGTGCGGGTCAATTGCGTGAACTCCGGCTGTTTCGGCGACGACCTGGTGCTGTGCCACCGCCCGGGCATCGCCGGCATCGTGCTGCCCAAGACGGAGCGGGTCAACGATGTGGCCAGCGCATCGTCCACCGCGCCGCTGTTCCCCATGATCGAAACCGCGCTGGGCTTTTCGCGGCTGCCAGAAATCGCTTCGGCGCCACGCGTACAACGGCTGCTCTTTGGCGCGGCGGATTTCCGGGTGGACCTGGGCATCATGGACGATGATGAAGCCTTGCTGCATTTCCGTTCGCAGATTGTGCTGGCGTCGCGACTGGCCGGCTTGCACCGCCCGATCGATGGCGGCACGCTCGACACCGGCGAAGACGGCGCGGCGGCCTCGGCGGCGCGGCGGGCATACCGGCTGGGCTTTGGCGGCAAGCTGTGCCTGCATGCCGGGCAAGTCGACGCGGTCTCCCGCGGCTTTGCGCCCTCCGATGAAGACGTGGCCTGGGCGCGCCGGGTGCTGGCGGCGGCCGTCGACGCGCACAAGCCGATGCTTGACGGACAAGTGCTGGACAAGTCCATGATCTTGCTGGCGCGGCTGATCAGTGCGGATGCTCGGCGCTATCAGTAATCACATGCGCCACGCCAGGGTCGCCACGCTGCCGGCTGGCAGCGTGTAGCCAAACCCGCGCGCGCCCGCGCTGACCGTCACGGCGCGGGGCGCCAGTGCGCTATTTACCAGCAACAGCACGACGGTCCCATCCGGATTCATAAACGCCGCCTGCTCCACGCCGTCGCGCCCGTCCCCGGCTGGCAGCGCCCGCGCGCCCGGCAACACCCAGCGGCTGGCATGGGCCAGCGCATAATATTCCGGATTGCGCACCACGCCGCCCGGGGTAATCGTGACGACGCCACGGCAGCCACGGCAGCCGCCCGTGCGCGGCCCGCCCTGTTCATCGAGCGCCAGGTTTCCCAGCGCGATGCCGCGCGCGCCATGGCGTACGCCACCGGCCAGCACCTGTGCGAAATACAGCAAGTTATCGCCCCAGGCCGGCGCCCAGCTCCCTCCGCTGCATTCGGTGATGTACGCTTCGCTGCCCGGCCACTCGGCGCGCAGCACGCCCTGCTCGCCTGGGGTGCCACCGTGGCAATGCCACGCCACCCCGGCCAGGTAAGCGCTGGCGGCTTTGTCCGCCATGACCTTGCGCACGCTGGCCACGCCATCCCAGTCGCCATCCCACTCCAGCAGGCGCGGGCCGCCTTCCTGGAATAGCGGCCCGAGGTGTTTGGCCGCCAATTCCGCCCGCGCCTTCGCGTCGAGCCGCATGCCGGGCGCATCGGCGGGGGCATTGGCGGGTGCGTCGGCGGGTGCGTCAGCGGATGCATTGGCGGGGACATTGGCGGTTCGTGGCTGCGGGTCGTTTTGCATGGTCAGCGCATACAGTGGAATGCCCTCTTCCAGGTACAGGTCGACAACGCGCCGCAGGTAGCGCGCATACGCCCCGTAGGCGTCCGGCTTCAGCGCGCCCTGCACCACGCTGCCGCTGGTTTTCATCCATCCCGGCGCACTGGTGGGCGAACCGACGAATTCCAGCGCGGGATTGCGCGCCAGTGCTTCCAGCGCCATGGGTATCACATGCTCCCGGTCCGGCGCCAGGCTGACCTGCGCCAGGCCGGGATCGTCAACACCCTCGGCGCTATCGCCATAACTGTAGCGGCTGCGCGCAAACTCCGACGCGCCCAGGTACAGGCGCATGAAGCCCAACCCCAGGCCCTGGCCTTTGCGGCTGAACAGTTCATCGAGCAGGGCGCCACGGCTGGCGGGATCGAGCCGCTGCAGCAGCAGCCAGGCCGATGCCGCGCTCAGGGTGGCGCCAAAACCCAGCACCGGCTGGCCAGGCCGGGCCACGTCGATGGTGATGGCATGGGGTCCGGCAGGCAGCGGACCGGCGGTTTCCACGCCGGGCGACCACGGCGTCAATGCCTTGACTGGCGCGCCCAGCGCCACGTCCGGCTGGCGGACCAGCACGGCGGAACGGTCCGCGGTGGTGAGCCAGACCCCGGCAACGCCGGCCTTCACCGCCTCGCCAGCGATGGCCGCCGGACGCGCGGCCCCATCCTGCGGCTGCGCCGCCACCGCTTGCGGCTGCTCGGCTTGCGCCGGCTGCAACGCCAGCACCATGGCCAGCTGCGCCGTGCGCACCATCGCCAGGCGGGCCAACCCGCCAGCGCCGCCGGCGCCCGCCAGCAAACTCCCGCCGCGCCACTTCATGCCAGACTTCATGCCGGCCGCTGCAACATGCCTTCGCGGCTGCCGCCCATGATCGCCAGGATCTGGTCCACCGCCACCGGTTTCACGAGGTGCGCCGTAAAGCCCGCCTCCAGCGCCAGCATGCGGTCTTTTTGCTGGCCCCACCCCGTCACCGCCACCAGGACGGTCTGGCGCAGGCCCGGCAACTTGCGCAACCCCCGCGCCAGGTCGTAACCATTCACGCGCGGCAGGCCGATGTCGAGGAAAGCGTAGTCGGGCTGGAAGGCATCGGCCGCCTCCAGCGCCTGCGCGCCGTCGTGGCACACCCGCACCGTGTGGCCGGCGCCGCGCAGCAGCACGGCGATGCTGTCCACGAAGTCCACGTTGTCGTCCGCCAGCAAGACGCGCAGGCGCCGCCCGGCCGGTCCGGCCGGCAATTGCGCATCCAGTGCCGCATCCGGCGCCGCCATCATGGGCAGGGTCACGGTCATGGTGCTGCCCTGCCCGATCCCCGGGCTTTCCGCCACGATCGTGCCGCCATGCAGTTCCGCCAGCCGGCGCGCCAGCGACAGGCCCACACCGAGGCCCGCCGTACTGCGTTCCAGCGATGTGTCGGCCTGCACGAACATTTCAAAGATTTCGCCCAGCATGTGCGGCGCCACGCCAATGCCGTTATCGCTGACCCGGATCACCAGCCGGCCCTGTTCGACCATGGCGCGCAACCCCAGTTCGCCACCCCGGTTGGTGTATTTGGCGGCATTGTTAAGCAGGTTCGACAACACTTGCGCCAGCCGCGTCGCGTCGCCCAGCACGTACACCGGGTGTTGTGGCAATTCCACCTGCAAGCGGTGTTCCTGCGCTTCCAGGAAGGGCCGCACCAGTTCCAGCGCATCGCTCACCACCGATTGCAGCGCCACCGGTTCGCGCTTGATGGCCAGTTTGCCGGTATTGATGCGCGAAACGTCGAGCAAATCGTCCACCAGCCGCACCATTTGCCGCAACTGCCGCTCCATGATGCCGCGCGCCCGGTCGCAGGCCACCTTGTCGTCGCCGGCCAGGCGCAGGATGTCGAGGCCGGTGCGGATCGGCGCCAGCGGGTTGCGCAACTCATGCGCCAGGGTTGCCAGGAATTCATCCTTGCGGCGGTCCGCTTGCAGCAAGGCGCGCTCGGCATCCTGGCGCACCGTCATTTCGTACTGCAGCGTGCGGTTGGTATCCTGTAATGCCTGGGCGCGCCGGCCCACTTCGGCCAGCATGTCATTGAACGCATACACCAGCGTGGCAATTTCGCCGCTGGCCATGGGGGAACGCACGCGCAGGCTGAAATCGCGCTTTTCCATCACCTCGCGCGCCACGCCGGTCACGGCTGCCAGCGGCAACGTAATGTCTTTTTGCAGGCGGGCCGCCACCAGCGCCGCCATCAGCAGGCTGAGCAACATGACACCGCCCATGATGGCGGCGTAGGTGCGGATGCGCTCGACCAGCCCATAGCGGGCGATCAGGTAGACCGTGCCGATCGCTTCGCCGTTTTCCAGCACAGGGTGGTACACCACCAGGTGGCCGCCCTGGATGGCGTGGCCCGCCCTGCCGGGACGGGACGGGAACACCGGCGTCTCCTGTGACGATTGCGCATAGGCGGCAAACATGGCGCCACGGGCATCGTAGACCGCGCCGGCCAGGATATGGGGCCGCACGCGCAGCATGCCGAGGTTTTGCCGCGCCGCGCTGGGATCGTTGAAACTCAGGGCTGGCGTACTGACCACGGCAATGATTTCCGCCTGGGTCGTCATGTCGTCCACCCAGTACTGCTGGTAGGAATCGAGGTCATACAACAGCATGCCGGCCGCGGACGTCATCAGCGCCACAAAGGTGGTCGCCAGGGCCATCATCACCAGCTTGCCCCGCACGGTGGCAGGACGCAGCCACGCCCACATCACTGACTGCCCTTAAGGACGTGATAGGCCACCGACAACAAGCGCGAACTGAGTTTCAGGCCGTTTTTTTCCGCGGCAGGCAGCGATACTTCAAAGCGCACCCGCTCTTCCACCAGGCGGAAATTGATGACACTACCCTGCTGGAGGCCATTGTCCGACTCCGTCACGGTCAGCACCCCCTGCTGCTGGGCTGCGCGCAGCAGTGCCGCGCTGCGCTGCGCATCGGCGCCGACAAACAGCATGTGCAATCCTGTCAACGCATCGGCATCGCGCAGCACGCGTACCGTGACCGCACGGCCGCCAACGTTGCGTCCGGTGGTGATGCGCGCCAGTTCGGCGCCGATATCGTCGGCCCCCAACACCCCCACCACCAGCGGGCCGGCGTCTTGCGGATATTCGACATAGCCCAGGAATTTATACAGGAAAGCGGCCTTGACGCCCCGTTCCACGCCATTGGCCGCCGGCGCATCGGCGCCCACGGCCATGCAGGACAGCGCCACCATCAAGGTCGCGCACAGCAGCGCCAGCATGGCCAGCACGCTGCGCTGCAGACTGCGCGGCGCGGCGCCGGCCGCGACGGTGCGTGGCGCCGGCAGCAGCAGGTTCGGTCCGGCAGTATTCAGGGGAGCGCTCAATATCGCCATGTCACTTTCACCAGCGCAGTGCGCTCATAGGAACTGCGTCCATTCGGCCCACCAAATTCGATGTGGCTGCGATGCAGCAGGTTCTGGCCGATCAGCGCCACATCCACATTTGGGCGCAGCTTCCACAGCCAATGCATATCCATCTCATAGTACGCCGGGATCGCGGGATTGGGCAACCGGCCGTTGTAACGCAACGTAAAGTCCAACTGTTGCCAGTCGCCGATGTCAAAGGATGAACGCAGCACGCCATGCAGGCGCGGATCATTGGCGCCCAGCGAGGTGCCAGCGGCGCCGTCGCGGCTGCCCGGCTTGACACCGATATTGATCATCTGCCGCACCAGCCCGCCACTGAGGCGCCAGTATGGCGCCACTTGCCAGCGGCCCCACAGTTCCAGGCCACGGGTGGTGGCCTTGCCCAGGTTCTTGAATTCGAAGCCAAACACAGGCGCGGGTTCCTGCGTGCGCAACTTGTCATAATCGGCATAGAACAGTGTCGCAGAATAGCTCAGCCGCTCGGTCGGTTGCGCACGATAGCCGATTTCCGCCACGTTGGCGACTTCCGACTCGAAGGACGGCCCGCCATTGATCAGGCGCACCGGTTTGCCGGCCACGATGACCGGCTTGGTCGGCGCCAGGAAGTCCTTGTCGATCCGGGATGGCGCCCGCACCGTGCGCGCCAGGCTGCCCCACACCAGTTCATTGGGCCCCGGATTCCACGCCAGGCGCAGGCTGGGCAGGTATTCCGCGCCGGTGTAGTGGTTGTGCTCGACTTTGGCGCCGGCCGTGAAGCGCAGGCTGGGCGTCAGGGTAATTTCATCCTGGGCGAACACGTTCCCCCAGTGCATATCGAAATTTTCCGGTGCAAACGTAAAGCCGATCGGCGTGATGCGGTCCTTGCTCTGGCGGTAGCCGCCGCCCCAGGCCACGTTGTGCGCGCCGAAGCGCACGCCGTGCTGCGCTTCGATTTCCACCGTGTCGAGGCGTTCGATAAAATTGTTCGGCTGGTTGCGCTCGACGTGATCGAGCACCAGTTGCACGCGCAAGTCGGAATCGTCGGTCAGCTTGCGCGTATAGCGGGCGATGGCGTTGCCGCCGGAGACCAGGATGTCGCGCGTGGTGGTCTGGTGCAGCTCGCCTTCATAAACGTCGCCTGACACCATCAGCGCGCCTTGCAGCAACGGCAGGTCGGCGCGGAAACCGCCCTGGCGGCGCTGCATGCCGGTCGGGTTCTGGGGGAGGCGCGGTGAATAATCAACATCTTCGGTATGCCAGTAACGGGCGTACAGGCGGTAATGGCCGCCGTTCGGCAACGCGCCGCCATAGCGCGCCGTGCCATCTTTTTCCTTGGAGCCGCTGGCCACGCTGGCCAGCATGCCCAGGCTATCCTTGGCCGACTTGGTAATAATGTTAATCACGCCATTGACGGCATTCACGCCCCAGATCGACGCCCCCGGTCCGCTGATCACTTCGATGCGCTCGATGTCTTCCATGACCACGTCATGCACGTCCCAGAAGGCGCCGGAAAACAGGGGCGAATAAATACTGCGGCCATCGATCAGCACCAGCATCTTGTTGGCGAACACACCGGCAAAGCCGCGCGCGGCCACCGCATAATTACGCGCATCCTGGCGCGCCACCATCAGGTTGGGCGCCAGCCGCAATGCTTCCGGCAAGGTGCGCACACCGCTGCGGCGGATGTCGCCGGCACTGATGATGTACAGCGACGCGGCGGCGTTACCGAGCTTTTCCTCCTGGCGCGAAACCGACGTGATGACGATGTTGCTGAGCTGTTCGATCGAAAGGTCGGCCAGGTCAGAATCGGCTTCGGTCGCCTGCGCCGTCGTGGCTGCCAGCAGAAGGCCTAAAACAAGGGCGCGTTGCGTTCGGGGTGTCATGGGGTCCTTATGCACGGGGTTGAGGTGCTGTGGAAAGAATTATAAGGATATTATGGTTGATTTGATTGAAATTTGGCTTGGGGAAAATGTTTGGGATGGGCACTGATCGTTATAAAACAGTGGCTTGCAATGCTGAGGGTGATTGGGGGGTGTGGTTTTTTTTGCCGCAGGGCTGCGGCTTATGAGGAGTCAGGGGGGACGACGCGCGCCCTCGGCGCGCGGGGCTGTTTTGCGCTGGCGCAAAACAGCAAAGTGGCGATTCGAAGAGCCTCGCGCTGGCAGGCGCTCGTCTTCGAATCCCTCCCTCTCCGTCCACAAATAAAAAAAGCTCCCGTTGGGAGCTCTTTTTATTTGTACTGGCGGAGAGGGAGGGATTCGAACCCTCGGAAGGCTCGCACCTTCGCTTGATTTCGAGTCAAGTACAATCGACCACTCTGCCACCTCTCCGTACCTCGCGTTGGCGAGCCAGCATTATAGCCATCCGCATTTCAAATTACTAGTGCCAAATGCAATTAATTTCTAAGCGGCATAACCGGTGGCAGATCACATGGCGGGGACGTGTTTACATTCGCCCTTCCCGCCTCCCATCGCTGGCTGACAGTTGCGTCAGGCCCCAGCCCAGCTGGCGGCGGATTTCCGGGATGGACGGCGGCGGACATTGTTGGGTTTGCCGTGCTTCCATGTAAAGCCGAACTTGCTCTTTGGTCGGCTGGGTCTGCTGAGTCATTTCTATGCTCCAGATCGTCAACGGTACGGGTACGGGGTACGTTTCTGCAGCCGTGTTGATCGCCTGATTGCATACTTACTTGCAAAGGTCTAGCTGCTGATGCCCATGTTATGAGCAATTGCCAATTCAATCCAATTCTCAAATTGCATAAACTTATATGGATTTGGCATAGTTCCGGATCAACATTTCATCGCCCCGGTTGGCGCGGCAGGGTCGGGCTGCCGGGGTTGTCCAGGGCATGGATCACACCGCCTTGGCGTCGGCGCCACAGCGGCTGAATTACTCTTGCAGTGAATATAACGGTTCGCAGCCCGTCAGCCTGCAAACACGCCTTATCGCGCGCAATCGTGACAATGTGTGAGAATGTTCCCAAAAAAAATCGCCATTATTGAATGAAGAAATGCGGCGCCCTGCATTGCGTTTCCTCAATATCAAGTCGCTTTTATCTTAATGCCTGAAAGTTACAAAGCGATAAAGACGAAGCATTGGTATCCCTGTCAATTTGATATCCCCCTTAACTATCTCGGTAAAAGCGAGTCGATAATGAATGCTCCCGCTGGTGAAGTCAGTTCGCAGGATTTGGAACTGCAGGCTGTAATGAGCGCATTGAATTGCGTGCAGGCAGTGATCGAATTCAATCTCGATGGCACCATCCTGCACGCCAACAACAATTTCCTGCAAGCCATGGGCTACACCCTGGAGGAAGTCCAGGGGCAACACCACTCGATGTTTTGCGAACCCGAGTACGTGCGCAGTCCCGCCTACAAGCAATTCTGGGCGCGCCTGCGCAATGGCGAGTTCGACCGGGGGGAATACAAACGCCTGGGGAAAGGCGACCGGGAAGTCTGGATCAACGCGTCGTACACGCCGATCCTGGACAAGGATGGCAAGCCCTACAAGGTGGTCAAGTTCGCCACCGATGTCACGGAGAGCAAGCGGCGCAACGCCGAGTACGAAGGCAAGGTCAGCGCCATCGGCAAAGCCCTGGCGGTGATTGAATTCGACATGCAGGGCCATGTATTGAATGCCAATGATAATTTCTTGTCAGTTATGAACTATACGCTGGAAGATATTGTCGGCGAACATCACCGGATGTTTTGTGAAACCGATTATGCCAATAGTTCGGAATATAAGCGTTTCTGGCAAAAATTAAACCGGGGTGAATTCGACAGCGGACGCTATCACCGTGTTGGCAATGACAAGAAAGAAGTTTGGATTCAAGCAACTTATAATCCGATTTTTGATTTAAATGGCAAGCCGTATAAGATCGTCAAATATGCCAGCGATATTACCGAGCAGGTGGCGCTGGAAAATGCCGTCAAAACACAAGCCGCCACCGACAAGGCAAAAATCAGCCGTCTGCTGGAGTCGGTCGAGAAGGCGGCGCACGGCGACCTGACCAGCCAGATCGCCGTGGAAGGCGAGGAAGCCCTCGACCACCTGGCGGGCGGCATCCGGAAAATGATCGGCGACTTGCGGCAAGTCATCGGCGAAGTGGTCAATGCCGCCAATGGCCTCGGTTCCGCATCGACCTCGATCGCCGAGCGCTCGTCCGGCGTCGCGCTCGGCACCCAGGCCCTGGGCGCCACGGTGGAAGAAATGAATGCGTCGGTGGATGGCTTGACCACGTCGATCGACACCATTGCCAACAGTACCCGCAATGCCGACCAGTTGGCCAAGGCCACCCAGCAGGAAGCCGAAGCCGGCGCGAAAGCGGTGGCCAAGTCGATGGAAGCGATGGACTTGATCAACCGCTCATCGGAAGATATCGGTGAAATCGTCAAGGTCATCAGTGAGATCGCCAGCCAGACCAATATGCTGGCCTTCAATGCCGCGATCGAAGCTGCGCGCGCCGGCGAACATGGGCTGGGCTTTTCCGTGGTGGCCGATGAAGTACGCAAGCTGGCCGAGCGTTCGTCGCAAGCGACCAAGGAAATCTCCAAGCTGATCAACGAATCGGTCAAGCGGGCCTCGGCCGGCAGCGACATTTCACGCCAGGCCGGCGAAGCATTCGACAAGATCGCGGCGGGCGTCGCCAATACCACGCTCGCCATCTCGGACATTTCCAAGGCCGCCCACGAACAATCGCTGACGGCGCGCGAAGTCAGTACCGCGATCGGCTACATCGCTGAGGAATCCGAAAAATCCGCCGCGTCATGCGACAGCATCGCCCGCTCCATCGAAGGCCTGAACCAGCAGGCTGGCGACTTGAAAAAGACCGTTTCAGGTTTCGTCGTGTGACCATGTTCAGCGCGCCGGAACTGGACCAGGCCACGCTGGCGGCGCTGATTGCGCTGGTGCGCAAGCATACCGGCATCACCATGTGCGAACGCAAACGCAACCTGCTGGAACGGCGGCTGCGTCCGCGCATGGAGGCGCTGGATCTGGCCGATTACCGCGCCTACCTGGAGCGGGTGGAGCGCAACAGCGAAGAAGTCCCCCACTTCATCGACCTGGTCACTACCAACGACACGCTGTTTTTCCGCACACCGCACGTGTGGACTTACCTGGAACTGGAATTCCTCCCGGCGTGGTGGGCGGCACACCGGGGCAAGCGCCTCGATATCTGGTCGGCCGCCGCCGCCAGCGGAGAGGAACTGTATTCGATGGCCATGCTGTGCGAAGAATTCCTGGCCAGGCACCCGGGCTTCCACTACCGCATCGTCGGCACCGATATTTCGCGCCAGATGCTGGACCTGGCGCGCACCGGCTGCTATTCCGGCCGCTCCGTCGAGCGCTTGCGCGAAGCCCATCCGGCCCGCCTGGCCAGTTACTTCCGGCCATCGCCGCGCGGCTGCGTGCAAGTTTCCGACAGCTTGCGCCAGCACGTCGAACTGCGTTGCCACAATTTGCTGCACCCATTGCGCCAGCCGGAGCAGTTCGACCTGATCCTGCTGCGCAATGTCCTGATTTATTTTGACTTGCCACACCAGCATGCCGTGCTGGAACAGGCCCGCCACAGCATGGCGCCGCACGCGGTGATGATCATCGGTGAATCGGAATCCATCAGCCGCCTCGATACCGCCTATACGCTGCAACGCCCCATGATTTATCACGTGAAAGCCGCATCGCCATGCAAGCCCTGACTCCCGCCGCCACCTGCCAGCAAGTGGGCATCGGCCAATTGAAGATCGGCGCCAGCGCCGGCCAGCTGGAAGCGGTGCTGGGATCGTGTGTCGGCATTGCCCTGATCTGGAAGGCGGCGGGCCGTTGCGGCCTCGCCCACTGCCTGTTGCCGGAAGCGCCGGAAGCGCCGGCACGGCAGCCGGTCCGCTGCATCGATGCACTGGAAAGCGCCCGCTATGTCAGCCAGGCGGTTCCCGCCCTGCTGCGCCTGATGGGTGCGCACGAGGAAGATTACCCCCATATCGAAGCCGTGCTGGCCGGCGGCGCCAGCATGCTGGACGGACGCTTGCAACGCCAGCAAGTGGGCCAGCAAAACGCGGCGGCGGCGCGCAAATACCTGCGCCAGCGCGGCCTCAATGTCAGCACCTGCCGCCTGGGCGGCACCTATGGCCGCACCATGCGCATCGATTGCGCAACCCAGAACGTCGTGGTGCGCGATCTCGTGCGCAATCCTGCGCGCGACGGCGCGCCCCAGCCTTGATCAACCGGAGTCCGTCAGCCATGTCACACCAGGAATCACACCAGGAGTCGCGCCAGGAGATAAGCCACGACGCCGGCGCCACCGAACTGTTTGGCTCATTCGTGCTGGGCGACGATGAATTCGCCCTGCCCGCCAGCAGCATCCGTGAAGTGGTGAACTTCCCCGACAAGATCAGCGCCCTGCCGCTGGCGCCCCCCTTCCTTGAAGGCATGTTCACGTTGCGTGGCAGCGTGATCCCGGTCGTCAACCTGGGCCGGGTATTCCAGCCCGATGCGCCGCGTGCGGACAAAAGCCACAAGATCGCCATCGTCGATTTCCAGCAAGTGCAAGTCGGCATCCTGTTTCACGCCACCGGCGAAGTGCTGCGGGTGCGCCCGGACCAGCGTTCCACCCTGAGCTACGCCAGTGGCAGCAGCCAGGGTGTAATCGCCGGCACCATCTTGCTGGACCAGGGCGAACGCCTGATCCAGGTCTTGAATCCCGCCGCCCTGATCAGCATTGAAAATGTCCCGCACGTGCTGGCCATGCAGGCGGCCTGCCAGAAACAGCAGCGGCAGCAGTTCCAGAGCCAGGCCGCGCGCCGCCGCTGCGTCAGTTTCCATGCAGGGGCGGCCGCATTCGCCTTTGACATGAGCGCCATCCAGGAAATCATCGGCGTGCCGGAAATTCATGGTTCCCTGCTCAACAACCGGCTGTGCCTGGGACGCATCAACTTCCGCGGCAGTCCCGTGGGCGTGGTGGACTTTACCCAACTGCTCTCGGAAACAACTGCGGCCACCACGGCGGCTGGCGCCGGACAGCGCATCATCATCGTCCGCATCGACCACACCACGGTCGGCTTCCTGGTCGACTCGGTCGACAATGTGATCCACTTTGCCGACGACGACATCATGCCAATTCCGGTGCTGAGCAAAGCGCGCGCCGACATGTTCACGGGCTGTATTTCACGGCCGGAACTGGGTGACGTCATCCTGCTCGACCACCGCCGCATCCTGTCGCACGGTGAAATCGTCGCCATGTGCAAAGGACACGCCAACCTGTACCCCGATGAAGGGAAACCGGCCGGCGCCGGGCATCATGGCGCCCAGCGCAAATCCGGCCGCCAGGTGTACATCACCTTCGTGCTCGATGCGGCCTACGCGGTGGAAATCCGGCAGGTGCGCGAGATCATCGACTTCAGCGACGCCATCTCGTGCCCGCCAGGCATGCCGGACTACATGCGCGGCATGCTCAACCTGCGCCAGCAAATGATCACGCTGGTCGACTTGCGCCGCCTGTATGACATGCCGGCGCTGGACCCTGCGCAGCCGCCCAAGATCCTCATCATCGAACGCGGCGCCGATTGCTACGGGCTGATCGTGGACGCGGTCGAGAGCATCATGACGATCGAGGACAGCAAGCGCTTTGCCGCCCCCAGCCTGATGCGCAAGCAGCCGGCGGACAACGCCTTGCATCCGGAGTCCGACGAAGTCATCGATATCAACGACGCCCCCGAAGGGAGCCGCAAGACGCTGCGCGTGTTTGATTGCGCCCGGGTGCTGCAAGCCCTGCAACCCGCGCCGCAGCCCCAGGCGGCCTGACGCAACCAAGCCCGGGCCAAGGCCGCGCCGGGCCCCGGCGGGTTGCCGCAACCGCCCCATGGTTGACCGCCAAGTGCTACTGTAGCGACTTGAGGATACCAGGGAGCGGCCATGACCATCGACTGGAACCACTTTACGCCGTATGCCGCGCTGGCGGGCGGCGCCCTGATCGGCGCCGCCGTGGCGCTGCTGCTGTTATTGAATGGCCGCATTGCCGGCATCAGCGGCATCGTGGGTGGTTTGCTGCGGCCGGTCGGCGGCGATGTCGCGTGGCGTATTGCCTTCGTGGCCGGGCTGATGGCCGCACCGGCGCTCTATTTGCTGTTCCATCCGACGCCGGCCATCGAGGTGGATGCCGGCCCCGGCGCCCTGATCGCGGCCGGCTTATTGGTCGGGATCGGCACGCGCTACGCATCGGGCTGCACCAGCGGCCATGGCGTCTGCGGCCTGTCGCGCCTGTCGCCCCGCTCGCTGGCGGCCACCGCCACCTTCATGGCGGCGGGCTTTATCACGGTGTACCTGGTGCGCCACGTGGTGCGGTAAGGAGGCGCCATGCTGATCGTAACCGCACTGTTCGCCGGCCTGGTGTTTGGCATCGGCCTGATTGTTTCCGGCATGGCCAATCCCGCCAAGGTATTGGGCTTCCTGGACCTGGCCGGGATGTGGGACCCGTCGCTGATGGGTGTCATGGGTGGCGCCATTGCCATCGGCACGGTCGCCTTTGCGCTGGCCCGGCGCCGCACCACGTCCTTCCTGGGCGAATCGTTGCGGCTCCCCACCAGCCGCGAACTCGACCGCCGCCTGGTGCTGGGCAGCGTGCTGTTCGGCATGGGCTGGGGGCTGGCCGGCTTTTGCCCCGGCCCGGCCCTGGTGGCGCTCGGCGCCGGCAACCGGCAAGCCTTGCTGTTTGTCGGGGCGATGCTGGCCGGGATGGGCTTGTTCGAACTGCTGGAGCGGCGAAAACGGGTTGCCGCCACGTGAAAAACTAGCCCCGGTCGTGCAGCGACAATGCGGGCAAGATGGCGAAGCCGTCTTCGAAATCCGCATCGTTGCCCGGTGCACTGTCGCCGTAGCCATACAGCGCCGACTGGTGGCGGAACGCATCGCGCAAATTGTCCCGCAATTTGCGTTCATCCCAAGGTTTGCTGCAGAAGCGGTACGCCGTGCCCCGGTTGATGGCGTCCAGCACGGCGTCGAGGTCGCGGTGTTCCGACAACAGGATGCGGATGGTTTCCGGGCACATTTTTTTGACCCGCTCCAGCAGCGCCGTGCCGCTCATGACCGGCAGGCGCAGCGCGCACAGGATGACGTGCACCTGGTGCATCGCCAGCAACTCGAACGCGTGTTCGGGCGTGGTGGCGCTGAGGATCTGGTAGCCCTCGCCGCGCAGCATGCCAGACAGCGACGCGATGACGTCCGCGCTGTCGTGCACCAGCAGCAGGGTCTGGCGCTGGCCGGCCTGGTTGACCACCGCCGGCAGGCAGCGCCGGTCGCGCAGCAGGGTCGTCATGGAGTCCGCATCAAGCGGCTTGCTGAAGAAGTAGCCCTGGATCGCGTCGCATTTGCTGCGCCGTAAAAAGCTCAACTGGGCCAGCGTCTCCACCCCTTCCGCCACGGTTTTCATGTTCAGCGATTGCGCCATCAACACGATGGTGCGGGTCAACGACGCGTCTTCCGCATCGGCCGCCAGGTCCTGGATAAAGGAGCGGTCGATTTTCAAGACATCGATCGGGAACCGTTTCAGATACGACAGGCTGGAATAGCCGGTGCCGAAATCATCGAGCGCCAGGGTCACGCCAATGGCTTTCAGTTGCAGCAGCGCGTCGCGCACGCCGGTGCCATCGCTCATCAGGATGCTTTCCGTCAGTTCCAGTTCCAGCGCCCGCGCCGGCAGGCCGCTGTCGGCCAGCGCGCCGCGCACCAGCGCCGGCACATCCTGGCGCACGAACTGCCGTGGCGACAGGTTCACCGCCATCGTCAATTGCGTATAGCCCAGGTCATGCCAGCACCGCAACTGTTTACAGGCGGTGCGCAACACCCACTCGCCGATGGCGACAATGGCGCCGGTTTCTTCCGCCACCGGAATGAATTCCGCCGGCGACACCACGCCATGGCCCGGCCGGCGCCAGCGCAACAGCGCTTCCATGCCAAACACTTGCCCGCCCCGCAACGCCACCTTGGGCTGGTAATCCAGTTCAAATTCGCCGCGCTCGAGCGCCGTGCGCATGGCGTTTTCCAGCAGCATATGGCGCTCGGCATCGACACCCATCTTGTGCGTATAAAACTCGACGCAATTGCGCCCGCGCCCCTTGGCCATATGCAGCGCCGCATCGGCGCAGCGCAGCAAGCCATCGCCGCTGTTGCTGTCTTGCGGGAACACGCTGATGCCGATGCTGACGGTCACGTAGATATCCTGCCCGTCGACGACAAACGGCGCCAGGAACTGGTTCAGGATCTTCCGGGTCAGCGCCCCCAGCGGCGCGTCATGGTCGACCCCATGCAACACCACGATGAATTCGCCGCCACCGAGCCGCCCCACCGTATCGCACTCGCGCACCGCATCGGTCAGGCGCAACGCCACCATGCGCAACAGCATGTCGCCGGCCGCATAGCCGAAACTGTTGTTGATGAACTTAAAACCATCGAGATCCAGGCAGCACATCACCACCTGCTGGCCGGCGCGCTGCGCGTGCGCGATCGCCTGCGTCACACGGTCATTCAACAGGTTGCGGTTGGGGACCTCGGTCAGCACGTCGTAATTGGCGCTTTTCAGCAGGCGCGCTTCCTGCAGCTTGCGCTCGCTGATATCCTGCACCGTGCCGTACATCCGCAGTGGCTGGCGCGACGGCGCCATGACCACCTCGCACTTGCCCTGCACGAAGCGCAACGCGCCATCGGCGCCCAGCAGCCGGTACTCGATGTCATAGGGCAGGCCGAGCCGCCAGGCATTTTGCAAGGCCAGTTCCACCATCGGCTTGTCTTCCGGATGCACGTGACGCAGCAGCACGCCGCAATTGCCGTCCACCACGTCGTCGCGCGTGTCATGCAGGCGGCGCATTTCGTCCGACATCTGGATGTGCCCTTCCAGGATATCCCAGTGCCAGCTGCCCACCGCGGCGATGCTTTGCGCCTTGACCAGCTGCGCCTCGCTGGCCGCCAGCACGTGCAGGCAGCGCCGGCTGTCGAGCATGTAGCGCACGCGGCGCCGCAGCACGGTGCCGCACACGGGCAGCCCCAGGCAATCGGTGGCGCCGGCATCATAAGCCCGTTCGAAAGCGCGGCTGTCGTCACTGTCCAGCAGCGCCAGCACCGGCACCGACTGCCCGTGCGGCAGCTTGCGGATGGTTTGGCAGACGGTATAGCCATCGGGATCGCGCAGGCTCATGTCCACCAGGACAATGTCCGGGGTCATGGCCTCGAACAGCGCCAGGCCATCGAGGCTGTCGCCAGCCTCTTCCACCTGCGCCCCCAATTGCTCCAGGAGCAGCCGGTTGCGCGCCCGTGAGGGGGCGTTTGATTCGATTAACAGTGCAGTGGGGGGAAGAAGAACAGCCATGGTCGATTCCCTTACTGGTGAGGCTACCCGCATGGAATCTTCGTATTGTGCGCCCTCAATTCGACCAACATGCTCACACATTTCCACAAATGGTGTGTTTGCAACGGTTATTTCCGGGTGTACAAAAACCTTAGTCAGTTGATTCGAATAGCCTCGCCCCCCCCTTTCGGGGGCTCCGTCTTCGAATCCCACCCTCTTCCGTCGGGCACAATGAAAAAAGGACTCCGGTACGGAAACCTTAGTCAGTTGATTCGAATAGCCTCGCCCCCTTTAGGGGGCTCCGTCTTCGAATCCCACCCTCTTCCGTCCAAACACAATGAAAAAAGGCTCCCGCAGGGGAGCCTTTTTTCATTGTGTTCTGGCGGAGAGGGTGGGATTCGAACCCACGGTAGGGGGAAACCCTACGCCTGATTTCGAGTCAGGTACATTCGACCACTCTGCCACCTCTCCAGGTGCTGCAACTTAACGGTGGTCGCCGTTGAGAGCCAAGATTATAGCAGCCCATCCGGAAAAAGGAAGGGCTATTTTAAAAATTACGCAACCAGCTTCGTCAAACCACCCATATACGGCTGCAGCGCGGCTGGGATCTCCACCGAACCATCAGCTTGCTGGTAGTTTTCCAGGATGGCCACCAAGGTGCGGCCCACGGCCAGGCCGGAACCGTTCAGGGTGTGCAGCAATTCCGTCTTGCCTTGCGCATTGCGGAAGCGCGCCTGCATGCGGCGGGCCTGGAACGCTTCGCAGTTCGACAGCGACGAGATTTCACGGTACGTGTTTTGCGCCGGCAGCCACACTTCCAGGTCGTAGGTCTTGGTCGCGCCAAAGCCCATGTCGCCGGTACACAGCGACATCACGCGGTACGGCAAGCCCAGCGCCTGCAGGATTTTCTCGGCGTGGCCGACCATTTGCTCCAGCACCTCGTACGAGGTGTCCGGATGCACCACCTGCACCAACTCGACCTTGTCGAACTGGTGCTGGCGGATCATGCCCCGCGTGTCGCGGCCGGCGCTGCCGGCTTCGGAACGGAAGCATGGGGTGTGCGCCGTCATCTTGATCGGCAGCGCGTCCAGCGCCACGATTTCGTCGCGCACCGTGTTGGTCAGCGATACTTCCGAAGTCGGGATCAGGTAGAAGTTCTGGCCTTCGCCCTCGATGCCGCCCTTTTTCACGGAGAACAGGTCCGCTTCGAATTTCGGCAACTGGCCGGTGCCGCGCAGGCTCTCAGCGTTGACCATGTACGGCGTGTAGCATTCGGTGTAGCCATGCTCGCCGGTGTGGGTGTCCAGCATAAATTGCGCCAATGCGCGGTGCAACCGGGCCATGCCGCCTTTCATGACGGAGAAGCGCGAACCGGTCAGCTTGGTGGCGGTGTCAAAGTCCAGGCCCAGCGCGGAACCAACGTCCACGTGGTCTTTCACTTCAAATTCAAAGGTGCGTGGCGTACCGACTTTGCGCACTTCCACGTTGCCGGTTTCGTCGATGCCTTCCGGCACGGATTCGTGCGGCAGGTTCGGTACGGCTTCCAGGAAGGTCGACATCCTGGCTTGTACCACATTCAAATTCTGTTCATTGGCTTTCAGCTCATCGCCGAGGCCAGCCACTTCCGCCATCACGGCCGAGGTGTCTTCCCCTTTGTCTTTCAACATACCGATCTGCTTGGACAGCGAATTACGCTTGCTCTGCAGTTCTTCAGTACGCATCTGGATCGCCTTGCGCTCACCTTCCAGGGCATTGAAGGCTGCGACGTCCAGTTGAAACTTGCGCGCCGCCAGGCGGGCTGCGACGGTGTCGATGTCTTTACGGAGAAGTTGGATGTCTATCATGGGGAATTGCCGCAAATATTCGGAAAGGGGCAATTGTACCAACTTGATGCGATCCAACGCGAGTTTTCAGCCCTCCGGCCTAAAAACCGTCCCTCAGACTGAGGCTGTTTCAAAATGCTCGCAGCTAGGCGCGGCGACGAAGACAGTGCGATTGCACGGCGAGGAGCCGCAACAACGCTGCGGGCTTTTTGAAGCGGCCTTCACAGGGCGGCTTTCTCTGCCGCGGTCAGGCGTTTGGCTGCCACCACGATCACTGGCACATTCGCTTCGACCGCTTCCACTGCCACGATACCGGCATCGGCGGCCACCGTGATCACGGGTTCGCTGGCGGTCGCGTAGCTGGTGGCGGCGCCCAGGGCGGCGGCGAATACGAAGATGATTTCCATGTTTTTGAGGGCGTTCATGATGTTCTCCTGGTTGGTCTGCGGTGGATTAATACTGCTTCGATGGCTTTACTGTAGCCGCAGGCACCGCGCCTCACCATCGGTGTGCGACGAAGCGTCAAAAACAGGGGATGAAACGCAAGAGCGCTGCAGGTAAAGGAGTTATGACAAGCATCCCAGACTGGGCCAGGCGGGGATCGGACACCAATCAGGCCGCGCGCTGGCCCGCTGCGCGATAAACCAGCGCCCCCAGCTTGGCCACGGCCGCATCGATTTCCGGACTCCACGCATTGCCGCAGTTGAGCCGCAGGCAGTTGCCGAACTTGCCCGTTGCGGAGAACAACTGGCCCGGCATGAACGCCACGCCCTGCGCCACCGCCAGCGCGTGCAGCGACAAGGCGTCGACTTGCGGCGGCATCTGCACCCACAGCACGAAGCCGCCCTGCGGTTCGGAAATCAGGCACTCATGGGGGAATGACGCGGCCACCGCGTCGGACATGCGCGCAATCCGCTGCGACAGCACGCGCCGCATCTTGCGCACCTGCGCTTCGTAGGCGGAACCGGTGAGGAAGTCGGCCAGGACCGCCTGGAAGAACTGGCTGGTCGAGCCGCTCGACACCATTTTTAATAACGTCACCTGCTGGGTCCAGCGCCCCGCCGCCACAAAGCCCACGCGCGAGGCCGGTGTCACGGCCTTGGAAAAGGACGAGCACAGCAAGACATACCCCGCCGTGTCATACGCTTTCACGGGCCAGGGCCGCTCATGGGTAAAACACAGGTCGCCATAGACATCGTCTTCCACCAGCGCCACCTGGTGCTGCGCCAGCAAGGCCGCCAGCCGCTTCTTGTTTTCCTCGGGCATGATGCAGCCGAGCGGGTTGTTCGCGTTCGGCACGAACAGGCACGCTTTCACCAGGCCCGCGCTGAACGCCACTTCCAGCGCATCGATCGATGGCCCGGTCTTCGGGTGGGTGGGAATTTCCAGCGCCTTCATGCCCAGGCTTTCTATCAATTGCAGCAGCACGAAGTAAGTCGCGGATTCCACCGCGATGGTGTCGCCCGGCTGCGCCACGGCGCGCAAACTTAAACTGATGGCTTCGGTGCAGGAACTGGTGACCACCACTTCATGCGGGTCCAGCGAGCCCCAGTCCAGCGCGCGCCGCACCACCTGGCGCACGAACTCCGGTTCATTGGTTTCATAACAGCTGACCCGGGCCAGCAAGGCAGGATCGCGCCGCGCCACGCTGCTGACCGCCTTTTGCACGCGGCGGATCGGCAGTAACTCATCCGGCGGCCAGGCCGAGCCCAGGTGCGCCAGTCCCGGCCCCTCGTTGGCTTTCAATACCCGCATCAGCAGGTTGTTGATGCCGACATAGGCCGCTTCGGCCAGCGGCTCGCTAGGCGCGGCCACCGCCAGCACACGGGGCCGGTGCCGCACGTAGTACCCGGCCTGCGGACGCGCTTCGATCAGCCCGCGGTCTTCCAGCAGGCGCAGCGCCTGCAGCACGGTACTGACCGAGACATGCTTGTGCTGCGCCAGGTGGCGGATCGAGGGCAGCTTGTCGCCGGGCGCAAAGACGCGGCTGGCGATGTGCGCGCCCAGTTCATTGGCCAGTTGTTCGTAAAGATTCGGTTGCATCGGCATCCTTCCATTGTGGCCTGCCCGGCCACCGCCGCACAGGTACAGTGGCGTTCAGTTTTGACCAGCACAGTGGCGCAATTTTGCCACTGTATTCATCACAATTGCGGTTTGCTGCATCTGTTATGGTTGCGCCCGCACCGGTAAGCTGTATCCATGCAAGCCGTACCCCTTACGGCACACCACCGGGAGTCCACCATGTCCATCCAGCCATCCGCCGAATACAAACTCAGCAGCGATCAACCGCTGCGGCTCGAAGATGCCGGTGGTCGCGTGGTGGAAGGCGTGTCGGGTATGACATGGATTACCGCGTATGGCCAGCACATGGATTTCATCCTGCGTCCGGGCCAGCGCTTCGTGGTGCCGAACGATGGTTTGACACTGGTTGAGGCACTGGGCTGCAGCCGCATCAGGGTGGCTGCGCCCATCGCCCAAAGCTGGCCCCGCCGCGTGCGGCGTGAAGCGGCGGCGCGCTGGCAGGAAACCATGCAGCGGCTGCGGCAAAGCTTGCAGCCGGCGCAGGGAACGTAGCGGGCCCGCACCGGCGGCGTGGCACTGGCTGCCTGGAACTGGACGCTCCGGACCTGCCTCCTGGCCCGCCGCTTGGCCTGCCGCTTGGCGCAGGCAGCATGGCTCGGGCAACCCTGGCACCGGCGGCGTGGCATGCCGGCGCACGCCAGGCGCACAGGTTCAGCCCATCGCATCGCGTGCAAGGTGCAGGGCTCAGGCTCAGACCGTGCGTACAGGCTCCGCCTGCACCGCTACCATACTTCCCGCCTTCTCCGCCTTGCCGGCGCGCCCCGCCGCCAGCCAGTTCAACACTTCCGCGTTGAACGCATCGGCGTGGGTGCGCATCATCCAGTGCCCCGCTTCCATCGCCACCACCCTGCTGCCCGGCTGCCGGTGCAACGTGTTCAGCCAGCCCTGCGTGTGAAACATGAACGGCTTCCCGGCGCCGTAGATGTACAAGGTGCGGCACGGCGCCTGCCCCGGCGCGGCCAGCCGGTACGAGCCATAGGCGCCGAACCACGTGATGTAATACGGGTAATTCATCTGGCTGGCGATCATGGCCGGATCGGTCGGGCAGCGCATCTTGCCCGCCATGTAGCGCGACATGCGGTCGCCCAGTTTGCCGCCGATGCGCCATGCCAGCGCCAGCCACATCTGATAACCGAACACCATGGCTTTCGAGCGCGCGCCCAGCTGTTCGGCGTAGTCCGGCGACAGCGCATCGCCGACATCCACGCACACGATGCGCGACACCAGTTGCGGATGGCGCAGCGCGAACTGGTTGCCAAAGATGCTGCCCCAGTCGTGCTGCAGCAAGATCACGGGGTGGTCCGGACTGACGGCGCGCACGATGCGGTGGATCAGCGCCACGGTATCGACCAGCGACGTGGGGCGGCGCGGCTTGCCCGGCTCAAAACCCGGCAAGGTGAAACGCACGCAACGGTACGAACCGCCCAGCGCCGCCACTTGTGCATCCCACAAACGGTACGTATCGGGCCAGCCATGCAGCATGACGATGGTTTCCGTGCCCTCGCCTTCCACATGCACATTCACGCCGCCGACATCGATAACCTGGGCCATTCCGCCTCCCGATTGAATTATTGATAATTATCAAAAAGAACATAATACATGGGGTCGCCAGGATCGTCCATCTGCCACTTTTCCCGTTGTGCATTTCCCGGAAAGCCGCATGGCAAGAGGCCTTGCGTTATAGCCAATATTGCAGACCGGATGTATCATTGGGGATTGAATAACGTGTCAGGTCCATGTCCACCTCCACCGCAGCCCTCGAAGAACGCACCGGTGAAAGCTCGAACGAGATCGCCGGCCATATCGCGGAAGCCATCGCTGCGCGCAAACTGCCGCCGGGCACCAAGCTGCGCGAAGAAGCGCTGTCGCGCCTGTATAACGTCAGCCGCACCAAGATCCGCGCCGCGCTGCTGATCCTGTCCAAGGACAAGCTGATCCGCATCGTGCCGGACAAAGGCGCGTTCGTCAGCCAGCCCAGCGAAAAGGAATCGCGCGATATCTTTGCCGCCCGCCGCATCCTCGAGGCTGCCATGGCGCGCGAATTCACCGCCCACGCGCAACCGCATCACTACATCGCGCTGGAACAACACCTGAAACTGGAACGCCATTCACTGGAAGGCGACCACAAGGTGCGCTCCCAGTTGCTGGGGGACTTCCACGTGCTGCTGGCGGAAGTGGCGGGCAATGACGTGTTACTGGAAATGGTGCGGGAACTGGTGGCGCGCAGCACGCTGATCACGATGTTGTACCAGTCGGACCGCGACGCGGCCTGTTCATCGAATGAACATGAAGAGTTTTTGAACGCGGCCCGGTCGGGCGATGCGGACCTTGCCGCACAGGTGATGGTCGAACATTTGATGCACGTGGAAGCGGCGTTGCGCTTTGATATCGGCGGCGTGCACGAAAAAGACCTGGTGTCGGCGTTGTTGAAATAACGCCGCGTTGTGGCGGGCATGGCGGCTTTGCCTTCGGCAAAACCGCCCTACGCATTGCGCGCCACAGGTCCTGATCAAGCTGCCGGGCCGCCAAGCAGCCCACCGGCTTAAGCGACTTTCCGCGTCCCCGTCGCCAGCGCCAGGTCCGACGCCAGCTGGTTGTGCCGCTCGATCACCAGCGGCAAATCGATGGTCTGCAACAGGCCATCCTTGACCACCACCTTGCCGTTGATGATGCTGTAGTTGACGTTCGACGGCGTGCAGAACACCAGCGCCGCCACCGGGTCGTGCAGCGCGCCGGCAAAGGCGATCTGGTCCAGCTTGAACATGACGATGTCGGCCGACATGCCCGGCTTGATCGCGCCGATGTCATCCCGGTTCAATACTTTCGCGCCGCCCAGGGTGGCCAGTTCCAGCGCCTGGCGCGCCGTCATCGCGTCCGGACCAAAGCCGACACGCTGCAGCAGCATGGCCTGGCGCGCTTCGCCCAGCATGTGCGCGCCATCGTTCGAGGCGCAGCCATCGACACCGAGGCCGACCGGCACCCCGGCATCGACCATCTTACGGATCGGCGCAATACCGGACGCCAGGCGCATGTTCGAGCATGGGCAATGCGCCACGCCGGTGCCGGTTTTCGCAAACATGTAGATGCCGTCGTCATCGAGTTGCACGCAGTGCGCGTGCCACACATCGTGGCCGACCCAGCCGCAATCTTCCGCATATTCGGCCGGGGTCATGTTGAATTTCTCGCGGCTGTACGCGATATCGTTGGCGTTTTCCGCCAGGTGGGTGTGCATCGACACGCCATAGCTGCGCGCCAGCACCGCCGCTTCCTTCATTAAATCCTGCGACACGGAAAATGGCGAGCACGGCGCCACCACCACGCGCTGCATCGCATGGCGCGCGCTGTCGTGATAGGTCTCGATCAGGCGCTGGGTATCTTTCAGGATCGCTTTTTCATCTTCGACCACACGGTCCGGCGGCAAGCCGCCCTTCGACTGGCCCACGCTCATGGCGCCGCGCGCCGCGTGGAAACGCATGCCGATTTTACTGGCCGCTTCGATGCTGTCATCGAGCTTGCAATCGTTCGGGTAAATGTACAGGTGGTCGCTGCTGGTGGTGCAGCCGGACAGGATCAGTTCCGACATGGCCGTCAGGGTCGAGACGTGCACCATCTCACTGTTGAGGTTGGCCCAGATTGGATACAGGTTTTGCAGCCAGTTAAACAGTTCGCCATTTTGCGCGGCGGGGATCACACGCGTCAGGCTTTGATACATGTGGTGGTGGGTGTTGACCAGCCCTGGCGTCACCACGTGGCCGCTGGCGTCGATGACTTCATCGGCGCTTTGCGGCAGGTCGGCGCTCAAGCCAACCTGTTCAATCACGTTACCGCGCACGAAGATCGCGCCATCGCCGATTTCGCGGCGCTGGTCATCCATCGTCACCACGACGCGCGCATTCTTGATCAGGAGAGTTTTAGTCATTTTCAAAAGTACCTAAAGATGAGTGAAACACTGCGGAAACAATGCGCGGGCACTGCGGAAACAATGTCAAAAAACCGCGCCGGCGCTGCATCGTTGCGGATGCAGGCCGGCGCGGATACTACGGTTGGCGGCCTGACTTAGATTACGCCGCCTCCATGTTTTTTACCAGCATGGGCTGGGGGACGTCATCTTCCTCGTCGTCATGGGCTTCCACTGGACGGTCCGGCAGCACCAGGTTCAACACCACCGCCACGATCGCGGCGGTCGAAATGCCGGAACCGAAGATTTCATGCACGAACGCTGGCAGTTTCGACAGCAGTTCAGGACGCACCGACACCGCCAGGCCGCAACCGACCGACACCGCGATCAACAGGCCGGTGCGCTTGTCGTGTTCAACGTGCGACAGCATTTGCACGCCGGCAGCGATGATCATGGCAAACATCATCAGGCCGGCGCCGCCCAGCACAGGCTGAGGGATGGTCACGACGATCGCGCCCAGGATCGGGAACAGGCCGGCAGCGGCCAACAGTACGCCGGTCAGCGCCACCACGTGGCGGCTGGCCACGCCGGTCAGCGAAATCACGCCGACGTTTTGAGCGAAGGTCGACACCGGCGGTGCGCCCAGCACGGAGACGAAGGCGGAGCCGACGCCGTCGCACAGCACGCCGCGCTTGAGCAGCTTGCCCTTCATTTTGGTCTGGGTGGCGGAACCCAGCGCCATGAAGGTGCCGGTGGTTTCCACCATGGTGACCACGTACGCCACCGCCATCGCCAGGATGCCGCTGATCGGGAACGTCATGCCGAAATACAGTGGCTGGGGCAGCGCAAACACCGCTGCTTTATTCACGGTGGAGAAGTCCACCAGGCCCAGGCCCAGGCACACGGCGTAGCCGATGGCCATGCCGATCACGACAGCGGCTGCGGAAATAATGCCTTTGCCGAATTGCACCAGGCCGATCACGGTTGCCAGGACGAACAGGGCGATGCCCAGGTTGATCGGATCACCGTAGTGAGCGCCGGCGCCTTTGCCGCCGGCGGCCCAGTCCACCGCCACCGGTACCAGCGACAGGCCGATCATGGTCACGACCACGGCCGTCACCTGGTGCGGGAACAGTTTGCGGATTTGCGGCATGAAGAAGCTGCCGAGGATCATGACCACCGAACCGGCCAGCGAAGAGCCAAGGATGCCGGGGACCCCGTGTTCCAGGCCGATACTGATGGCCGCGCCAACGAAGGCGAAGCTGGTGCCCATCACGCAAGGCAGGCGGATGCCGACGGCGCCCACGCCCTTGCACTGAATAAAGGTAACGATGCCGGAACCCAGCAACGCGGCATTAACCAGTGCAACGATCTGGTCGGCAGGAAGTTTCAGGACTGCGCCGACCACCAGGGGCACGGCGATGATGCCGCCCAGGGCAGCCAGCATGTGCTGGGCGGCCAGCAAAACGGTCGTGACGAGAGGTGGACGGTCGTCCACTTTGTATAGCAGGTTGTTCATGGTGTCTCCATCTGAAGATTTTATGTCTTGAACTACTTTTTCCGGTGCTATCCGGCATGCCTCTACGGGTCGTCTGGTGGTGGCTAACGGGAAATGTCGAGGTCAAACAGGAGGGATGTGAAGACGTCAAACACAGCCTGGTAACCGGGGTACGGCACACCGGACTGTGAGGGCGCTGCAGGCACTGCGATGGCTGGCATGTTACGCATGATGTCTCCACTGATGGCTTCATTCGCGCTGCTCTATGGCGGCTTTCGTGAATTCATCATGCTCCCGCATAACTTTATTGTCAACGAATTTTGTATACAATCTATGCGTACGATGGATACTGAGTGATGTGATGCAACAAGGCGTGGCCGACACGCAACGATTGCATCATGATATGTATACAATCTGTTGTGGCAGACATGCGTTTTAGTCGCAAATGCCGTGGCGATGGATATAAAAAAAGCCACCCGAAGGTGGCTTGCTCATCATCGCAGCGGACGATTATTTGGCTTTGCCGCGGCGGCGGCGCAAGGCAGCTATCGACAACAGGCCGGCGCCGAACAGGGCCAGGACGCCGGGCTCAGGGACATTGGCCGAAGCACCGACCGGGTCGCGTGCCCACACGCCCAGGAACGACAACTGCTGGTCCCTGCCGTTCTTGTTCTGGAAATCATCGAGGTTCCACGTGCCAGCCAGCGAATACGGCTGGGTCAAGTCGAAACCGTTGAATTTCGTGAAATCGAAATCGTACACCGCCCAGCTGTTGCCAGCCTTGACCACGAATGCCAATTGGTCGAAATTGTTCCGCTGGAACAGGCCCGCCCTGTTCAACTTGCCGATGGTGTCTTGATCGAGGATCAGGGACCAGGTGCCGTAAATACTGGCGCTGTTCTCCAGGCTGGTCGTATCTTGCGTAAAGCTCAGGACGTTATTCAGGTTGAACGCATTGGCGCCCGTGCCGATGGTCGAGGTGCTCAGCGCACCTTCCGATGCGCTCATGGTCCCCAGTTGAATCCAGCCCGGGTCGACATTGCCGGTGCCTGGCGCCGGATTCAAGTCTTGCAACTGATCGCTGGTGATGAAGGTCGACCATGGCAGCACGCCACCTTCGCCATTCAACAGGCCATCATTGAGGTAACCAAAATTGCCGCCATCGGGTTGGATGGATGCTGGATTGCTGCCGCCAACCATTTCAACCGTGCCATAGCACTTGGTTGCGCTGATCGGTTGGGCGAGCGCCTGTGGCGTCTGCCCCGCCGGCGCGGCCTTGGTGATCGTGTAGCTGTCCCCGGAACATTTTGCCGGCGCCGGCGTCGTGGTCGTGGCAGGCGGCGTCGTTGGCGCCGGCGTATCCTTGTCCTTTGGCTTGGCCGAGGCGCCGGTTGCGATAAACGCAGCAACCAGCATGCCGATCAGCGTTGAGTGGTGTTTTTTTCATTTGGCTTCCTTGTTTTGCGGCAATGCATAATGCAACTTGGAACTCTAAAGTTCTATTAGGAAATAGAGCAAACACCATGCCAGTCATCAAATCGCGGATTACAAGACTGTAATCAAACTTGTCCAGAACAGAGCTGTAAAAAAACCCGACTACATACTCCCCTTACGCAATATTCATATCCACTGGGAAAGAAATTAAATTTCCGATAGAAGCCAACCCATATCTACATTTGGTCACCGATTGCACTGTAAAGTTTTTCGACACATTGCTTTCGCCCTCTGAAAAGAACAAAGCCACCCGCTGGGGTGGCTTTGCTTGTTACGCCCGGTGGCGTGATGGATCACTTGATCTGGCGGCGGCGCAGGCGGGCCATCGTCAGCAGGCCCAGGCCAAACAGCGCCAAACTGGCTGGCTCCGGAACCGTGGTGTCATTCGAGACCGGATCCCGGGCCCAGACGCCCAGGAACGACAACGCCTGGTCTTGTCCATTGCTATTTTTGAAATCGTTCAGGTTCCAGGTGCCCGACATCGAATATGGCTGCGTCAAGTCGAAGCCGCCGATGTTATTGAAGTTGAAGTCGTACACTGCCCATTCGTTGCTGGCCTTGACGACAAACGCCAGGTGGTCAAAGTTGTTACGCTGGAACAAGCCATTATCATGCAGGATGTCGATGATGTCGGCGTCGAGCGTCAGCGCCCAGGTCCCGGAAATACTGGTGCCGGTCGTCTGCACGTTTTGGGTAAAGGTCACGATCTGGTTCAGGTTGAAAGCGCCGATACTGGAGTAATTCATCGGCCCGCCTGATGCACTCATCGTGCCCAGCTGAATCCACCCCGGGTCGACATTACCCAAAGTCGCCGGGTTCAAGTCTTGCAGATCGCCGGTATTCAAGAACGTCGACCATGGCAGCACGCCATCCTCGCCATTCAGCAAGCCATCGTTCAGGTAGCCCAGGTTGGTAGTCGGCTGAATCGATGCCGGGTTATCGCCGGACTCCATCTTGACCACGCCATAGCAGGACGTGGAATTGATGGCGCCAGGCAGCGCTGTCGGTGTCGATCCGGCGGGCGCTGCGGCGGTAATCGCATAGCTGTCCAGCGTGCACACTGGTGGCGGAGGTGGTGGAGCCGGTTGATTCTGCGGTGGGGGCGGCGGCGGGTCTTCTTTTGGCTTCGCTACTGCGGAGGTGACGGTCGAGAGTGCCGCAACCACCAACGCACTGATGACCACTGAAATTTGCTTTTTCATTTCCGACTCCCTTTGGGTGGGTGACTCGTTCAATCCAAAACCATATTCCGCCCAAAAAGCAAAGCAAGTTGCAGACCAGAAGTTGCAAGCTTCTGATTTAAAAGGAATTCCAGTGCACAATATTTATGCACTGTAAAACTTTCCGACTAGCAGTTTCCCTTACACGTATGCAGAAAGATTTTCGGATTAGCAATAACCCCGCCGGCCGCCAGCAGGGGTCAGGCAGAAGGCGCCTGATTGAACGAAATCAGGCGGCGCAGCCACTTGTTTCCGGTAATAGCGTTCAGGGCACGATCTTGCTCCGACAGCTTTTTGCGGATGATCGCGTCGTTTTCCTCATAGCGCGCCACCATCAATTGCTGCACCTTGCTCTCCTCGGCCAATTGTTCAATCCGCTTCAATTGTTCCAGGCTCGCGCGTTCCAGTTGATCGATATGGTGGCGCTGATCGACCACCAGCTTGGAAAGCGCAACAATATGCTTTTGGTGCGACAGCGAGTCGCGCAGCAAGTCGTGCAGCGGATCGGTCTGCGGTGACAGGATCAGTTCCAGATGCCAGCCGCCCTGCACGCGCGCCAGGACGTCGGCGGGAATCGCCAGTTCGCAGCGCGGATCCAGTCCATGCGACGCCAGCAAGACCACCGGACCGTCGGACTCGCCGCTGGTGGCATTGGCTTCAAGTAGGTTGGCAAACAGGTCCGGACTGCCATCCCATTGCCACTGCACCGCCTGCTCCCCGTCGCGCAACGCCATGCTCAGCACGACCACCTTGGCCGGGCTGTCCGCGATATCCAGGCGCAGCCCGAGCAGCGGTTGGCCCAGGTCCGGGAACGGGAACTGCACACACTGCCGGGAATTATTCAGCTTTAGCGTGCACGTCATCGACTGGGCTTGCGGGAAGTCACCTTCCGCCAGCTTCCAGAACAACTGGCAGGTGGTAATCATTTCAGAAGCAAGGCTGGGAATGAGCATAGAAGCGCTAACGTAATTTGCAAAGATTTCAATGATGCCACATATCAACTGGGTTCGTAAGGCGGAGCACCCCAGCGGCTATTTGCGCGCGTCGTCGTCCAGCTTGCGCAGGAATGCCAGCTTGTCGGCAATCTTGATTTCCAGCCCGCGCGGCACCGGCCGGTACCAGCCCGGCTCCGGCATGCCATCCGGCAAGTATGTTTCCCCTGCCGCATACGCGTGGGGTTCGTCGTGCGCGTAGCGATAGGCGTGGCCGTAACCGAGTTCTTTCATCAATTTGGTCGGCGCATTGCGCAAGTGCACCGGCACTTCGCGTGATTTCTCGCGCTTCACATGCGCCATCGCTTCATTGAAAGCGTTGTAGCCGGCATTGCTCTTGGCCGCCACCGCCAGGTAAATCACCGCCTGGCCCAGCGCCAGCTCCCCTTCCGGCGAGCCCAGCCGTTCATAGGTTTCCGCCGCGTCGTTGACGATGGTCAGCGCGCGGGGATCGGCCAGGCCGATGTCTTCCCACGCCATGCGCACGATGCGGCGCGCCAGGTAGCGCGGGTCGGCGCCGCCGTCGATCATGCGGCAAAACCAGTACAAGGCGCCGTCCGGGTTCGACCCGCGCACGGATTTATGCAAGGCTGAAATCTGGTCGTAAAAATTGTCGCCGCCCTTGTCAAAGCGGCGCGCATTCAAGGTCATCGCGCTTTCCACGAAGGCGCTGTCGATTTTCTTGATGCCGGCCGACGACGACGCGTTATCGGCCTGCTCCAGCAAGTTCAAAAAGCGGCGCGCATCGCCATCCGCGTACCCCACCAGCGTGTCGGCGGCCGCGTCGTCGAATTGCAAATGCGGCAAGGCTTCCTGTTGCGCCTTGGCCAGCAATTGCCGCATTTCCGTATCATCGAGCGACTTCAGCACATAGACTTGCGCGCGCGACAGCAAAGCGGAATTGACTTCGAAACTGGGGTTTTCCGTGGTCGCGCCGATGAACGTGACCAGGCCCGATTCCACGAACGGCAGCAACGCATCTTGCTGCGACTTGTTGAAGCGGTGGATTTCATCGACAAACAGCAAGGTATGCTTGCCGAGACGGTCCAGGTTGTCCTGCGCCTGTTCCATCGCCGCACGGATATCCTTGACGCCGGCAAACACGGCGGACAAGGCAATGAATTCCGCGTCGAACGCATTCGCCGTCAGGCGCGCCAGAGTGGTCTTGCCGACACCGGGCGGGCCCCAGAAAATCATCGAGTGCGGTTTGCGGGCCTGGAACGCCAGGCGCAGCGGCTTGCCTTCACCCAATAAATGGGTCTGGCCGATCACTTCATCGAGCGACTTCGGCCGCAATGCCTCCGCCAGGGGCGGGCGCGGCTCGGTCTTGAACAAATCTTGCATCACTGCTGCGAAATTTCCACGCCTTTCGGCATCACAAACTTGAAGTGGCTGGCGCCGACGACCGGATTCTTTTCAAATTTACGGAACGTCAGCACCGACACGGAACCAAAGTTATCTTTTAATTCCATCGCTTGCGGCGTGCCATCGCGCAAGCCGATGGTGATTTGCTCGAAGGTCGTATCCTGGGTTTTCGGCACGGCTTTCAGCCATTCCATGCCGTCCTTGGCGCCCGCTTCGGACAGGGTGAAATTCTTTTCCAGGTCATTGCTGCCGAACAGGATCGCGGCTGGCGACGAACCCAGCGCATCACCGAGTTTTTTCACGGTGACCTGGTTCAAATCCTTGTCATAGATATACAGCTTGTCGCCATCGGCCTGCAGCAACTGGTCATACGGCTTCTGGTACAGCCAGATGAATTTGCCGGGGCGGGCAAATTCAAACGTGCCGGACGACGGCGCGGCAGCCTTGCCGCCGCCCGCCTTCATTTGCTGCTGCGAGAATTCCCCCTTGGCCGACTTGGTGCTGGCAACAAAGGTTTTAAACTGGTCCAGGGCCGCCGCGTCGGCTTCCATCACCATGGCGCTGGCGCCAATCAGGGCCGCCAGCAAGGCGGCAATTTTCATTCGTTTCATCTGCATTCCTTCGTTATTCTGCACTGGCGGCAGGGACCAGGATGTCGCGGTTGCCGTTCGACTGCATTGATGCCACCATTATCCGCTTATGCGCCATTACTCCGCACTGGCCGCCGGCACGAGAATATCCCGGTTGCCGTTCGACTGCATCGGTGACACGACACCGCTTTGTTCCATCTGTTCCAGCAGGCGCGCCGCACGGTTGTAACCAATGCGCAAATGGCGCTGTACCAGCGAAATCGATGCGCGGCGGTTTTTCAGCACGACTTGCACCGCCTGGTCATACATCGGATCGGCTTCACCGCCGCCCTCGCCCGCGGCAGCGCCGCCTTCCGCGCCGCCCTCGCTTTCCAGGGTGCCGCCTTCCAGGATGCCTTCAATGTAATTCGGCTCACCTTGCAATTTCAAATGGCCCACCACGCGGTGCACTTCCTCGTCGGAAACAAAGGCGCCGTGCACGCGGATCGGCAACCCGGTGCCAGGCGGCATGTATAGCATGTCACCCATGCCGAGCAGGGTTTCCGCCCCCATCTGGTCGAGAATCGTGCGCGAGTCGATCTTGGACGACACTTGGAATGCAATACGGGTAGGGATATTGGCTTTAATTAAGCCGGTAATCACATCCACAGATGGGCGCTGGGTCGCGAGAATCAAGTGCAAGCCCGCCGCGCGGGCTTTTTGTGCAATACGGGCAATCAACTCTTCGACTTTTTTACCGACCACCATCATCAGGTCGGCCAACTCGTCAATAATGATGACAATGGTGGGCAGTTTATCCAGCGGTTCCGGCGAATCCGGGGTAATACTGAACGGATTCGGAATATGCTCTTCGCGCTTGGCCGCTTCCAGGATCTTCGCGTTGTAACCGGCCAGGTTACGCACACCCAGCTTGGACATCAGTTTATAGCGCCGCTCCATTTCATTGACGGCCCAGTTCAGCGCATGGCCGGCCTGGCGCATGTCGGTCACCACCGGCGCCAGCAAGTGCGGAATGCCTTCATATACCGACATTTCCAGCATCTTCGGATCGATCAGGATCATGCGCACATCGGCCGGGTCGGCCTTGTACAGCAGCGACAGGATGGTGGCGTTAATCCCCACCGACTTGCCGGAACCGGTGGTGCCGGCCACCAGCAAGTGCGGCATCTTGGCCAGGTCGGCCACCACCGGCTTGCCGGCAATATCCTTGCCCAGCGCCACGGTCAGGGCGGACACATTATCGTGGTACACCTTGGAGCCGACGATTTCCGACAGGCGCACGATTTGCCGTTTCGGATTCGGCAATTCCAGCGCCATGTAATTCTTGCCCGGGATGGTTTCCACCACGCGGATCGACGTCAGCGACAGCGAACGGGCCAGGTCGCGCGCCAGGTTGACGATCTGGCTGCCTTTGACTCCGGTGGCCGGCTCGATCTCGTAACGCGTTACCACCGGACCCGGATAGGCCGCCACCACGCGCGCTTCCACGCCAAAGTCCGACAATTTCTTTTCAATCAGGCGGCTGGTGAATTCCAGTGTTTCTATCGCCACGGTTTCCTGCATCTGCGGCGGATCGTCGAGCAGCGCCAGCGGCGGCAAGTCGCCCGGACGGCTTTCGTGGAACAGCGTGCCCTGGCGCTCCTTGACGGCGCGCTCCGACATCGGCACCGAGGTCACGGGCGCTTCGATCTTCACCGGCGCCGGGGCGCCGGCAAATTTCTCGGCCGATGCGGCGGGCGACGCGCCCTGCCCCGCGCCCGGCACGGCGGCAAACGCCGCCACCGTGGCGGCCACGTCGTCCTTGTCGGACGGTTTGCCGCCCTTGGCCGGGGCGGCCGGCGTAAAGGGATTGTCGACCACTTGCGGTTCGATGCGCACCGGTTTTTCCGCGTGTTTTTCCACGTGCTTGGCGCGTTCATGCACCACCACTTCATCGCGCTTGACGGCCGCCATCGAGCCACGGCGACGGTCTTCATGGTCTTCGTAACGGTGCACCATCCACTCGTAGCACACTTCCAGCGCCGCGCCGATCCGCTCGGCCACGTTCAGCCACGAGATGTGGAAGAACAGGCTCAGGCCGACGCCGAACAACAGCAGCAACAGCAGGGTCGCGCCGGTAAAGCCCAGGCCCACGTGCGCCGCATGGCCGATCAACTGGCCCAGCACGCCGCCCGGCGCGCGCGGCAATTGCACCGGCAAGGTGTACATGCGCAGGAATTCCAGTCCCAGGCTGCCCACCAGCAGGAAGGCAAAGCCGACCAGGCGGATGACGGTTTCGTGCTGGTGTTCCGGCTCGTCGTCTTCGCCGGTGAGGAAACGGCGCGTCAGGCGCCGGTAGCCGCCCCACACGCTGCGCAGCAGCCAGACGATCCACCACCAGGCGGAAAAGCCGAAAATGAACAGCATCAGGTCGCTCAGGTAAGCGCCGGCCCGCCCGCCCAGGTTATAGACACGGGGCACCACGTTGGAATGCGACCAGCCCGGGTCCAGCTTGTTGTAGCTGGCCATGATCAGCACGATGTAGATGGTCAGCACGGCAATGGCCATCCAGCGCGCTTCCGACAACAGCCGCACCAGCCGATTGGGCAGCGGCTGGCGTTCTGAACTGTTGCGGGTATTCCGGTTGGAGGTCGCCGGGGAACTGTTTCTTGGCATTGTTACTTTAATAATAATTCTGAGGCTATTTTGCGGCGCTAAGCCTTAACCCCTTATTTTAAGCTATCTCTGTAGCAACTGCCCTCACGATTCATGCCAATTGCCCTCTTGGACTATAATCCGGGTTTGCGCGCGTCTCGAAATAGCACGAAACCGCCTTGCGTGTGCTGTCCGCGCCCCCATTTTGGGTTGATCCAAACTGAAAGAACCACTCATGACCACTACCAAACACGCCCGCGTTTTGATCTTAGGTTCCGGCCCGGCCGGCTACAGCGCCGCAATCTATGCCGCCCGCGCCAATCTGAACCCCATGCTGGTGACCGGCGTGGAACAAGGTGGCCAGCTGATGACCACCACTGACGTGGAAAACTGGCCGGCCGACCCGATGGGCGTGCAAGGTCCGGACTTGATGCAGCGCTTCCTGCAGCACGCCGAGCGCTTCAACACGGAAATCGTGTTTGACCATATCCACACCGCCAAACTGTCGGAAAAGCCAATCCGCCTGATCGGCGACAGCAGTGAATACACCTGCGACACCCTGATCATCGCGACCGGCGCCTCGGCACAGTACCTGGGCCTGCCGTCCGAGCAGGAATTCATGGGCCGCGGCGTGTCCGCCTGCGCCACCTGCGACGGCTTCTTCTACCGTGGCCAGGAAGTCGCCGTGATCGGCGGCGGCAACACCGCCGTGGAAGAAGCGCTGTACCTGTCGAACATCGCCACCAAGGTGACCCTGGTGCACCGCCGCGAGAAGTTCCGCGCCGAAGCGATCCTGATCGACCGCCTGATGGCCAAGGTCGCCGAAGGCAAGATCGAATTGAAACTGAACCACACGCTGCACGAAGTGACCGGTGACCAGGGCGGCGTGACCGGCCTGACCCTGGCCGCCACCGCCGACGGCGCCCTGAGCCAAATTAAAGTGCACGGCCTGTTCGTGGCGATCGGCCACAAGCCCAACACCGGCATTTTCGAAGGCCAGCTGGAAATGCACAACGGCTACATCAAGACCAAGACCGGCACCGAAGGCATGGCCACCGCCACCAGCGCGCCAGGCGTGTTTGCCGCCGGCGACGTGCAAGACCACGTGTACCGCCAGGCCATCACCAGCGCCGGCACGGGCTGCATGGCGGCGCTCGATGCCCAGCGCTACCTGGAATCGCAGGAGTAATCGGCAATGGCGGGTTTAAAGGACTTTGCGGACCTCAAATCCTTGAGCAAGCAGCTCAAGGAGCAAGGTGAAGCACGCGCCGCCGCTGAAGCGGAGCGTAAAAAGCAGGAAAAAGTGGTGGCACACGAAGCCAATATTTTCCGCAACAGCTTGTCCGGCGTGCAGAAAATGCAGCCGACGGACCGCTACGTCCACCAGGCCCGCCCTGCCATCTCCGCCGCCGCTGCCGCCGCAGCGGCCAAGAAACGCCCGTTGACAGCGGAAGAGCAACAGGCCGACGACGCGTCGGTCATGCGCGAATCGCTGTCGGACCTGTTCGGCGTGGAGCATTACCTGGAAGAAGATCCGGAATTGAATTACGTGGCGCCCGGCGTGGGGCCGGACGTCATGAAGAAAATGCGCAAGGGCCACTGGCCAACCCAGGATGAACTGGATTTACACGGCATGAACCGCGACCAGGCGCGCGATGCGCTGGGCGTGTTTTTGACCAAATCCATGCAGCGCAACCACCGCTGCGTGTGCGTGATCCACGGCCGTGGCTTCGGTTCGCGCGGGCAGGAACCGGTGCTGAAATCGATGGTGCACAGCTGGCTGGTGCAAAAAGGCGTGGTGGCGTTTTGCCAGGCGCGGTCGCATGATGGCGGCGAAGGGGCGCTGATTGTGCTGTTGCGTGCGGCACTGATGCCGGAGCGGCGCTGAAGTATAAGCAAGGCGACTTCGGCCAAGGCCGCAACCGCCCTACGGGGTGACATCGCGCCACGACCGGTCGGGCGGGTTTTACGGCGCGTCCAATCAAGGCAAGCCGCTCACACTCCCCTCCTTCGGATAGCGGATGGTGTAACGCACCTTGATCTTCATGGCCTCGCCCGGCGCCAGTGTCTTTTCCCACGCCGCCACACCCTGGCGGCGTTCCCAGTCCTTCACCACCGGTTGCGGCTCGAACACAGTGTCCACCTTGATTTCGTCGGACGTGCTGACCGGCGCCGGTTCCAGCACTTCCACCGCCACGGGAGCCTTGTGGCTGCTGGCGATGGTGTAGACATCGGCCACTTCGCGCTCGCCCTTTTGCGACAGGAAGCCGCTACTGCCGGTCTGCTGTCCCGCACGGTCGACGGTCACGCGCACCAGTTCATCGCGGCCAAACGACCATTGCAGCTTTTCCGCCGCCTGGCTGTTCCAGTGCGTATTACCGACATAAGCGCCGTCGCGGAACAGTTGCACGTCGCCGCCCAGCCACACACCGGACGGACGTTCCGCCTCCGCTATCAGGAAGCCCGCCTTGTTCATTTTCGGCACCACACGGACACGCTGCGCCACCGGCAGCGCCAGGCGTGACAGCGGCAACGCAATTTCACGGCCGTCGGAGACCAGGTTGGCCTTGCCTGGGACGTCGAATTCCGTATCGAAGTTACCCTGCGATTCCAGCACCGGCGGCAGGTAAGGCGCCTCCTCGGCCCGCATCGACGACCCGGTAACCATCACATGTTGTACCGGGGCCGGCGGCGCTGCCGGCGCCGGCGCGGCCAGCGGGGAACGGTAGTTCGCCGGCGGCGCGGGCGGCCGGTACACCAGCAACCGTGGCTGCGGGTCCGGCGCCTGCGGCGACAGGCGCGGCTGCCCGGTCGATAATTTCAAGGCCACGCCGGACCAGTCTTCCCCAGTTTTTTGCGACACCACCGCCATGCGCTCCAGGTCGATGCGCGACGTGGTCGTGTCCAGTGTGGCGCGGTAAGCCGGCTTCCAGCCCGCGCCGTTGACCTGGTACGACACCCGCAGCGTGCCGGGCTGGCGCACCGCCACCGTCACGGTCAGGCTGCGCTGGTCGCGCGCGCCGCTGCGTACGCGCTCGAGTTCCTTTTGCAGCACGGCGATCTTGCGCTCCATGTCGCGCACCTGCACTTGCGTACGCTGGAGTTGGCCGAACGTATCGCGCGCGCCATGGCGCACCGCGTCGATGGCCCCGGCAATGGCCTTGCCGTCCGTCGCCATGGTGCGCTCACCGGCGGCCGGCAATTTTTCCAGGTAGGCGCGCACCACATTGGCGGCCTGCACGTCGACCTCCAGCACATCGCGGCTGTCGCGCAGCGCCTGGATTTTCTGTTCCAGCTCCGCCTCGCGCGCGCCCGGCGCTTCGGTGGCGCTGGTGTCGCGCGTGACGATCTGGCCCAACTGGATACCGTTCGACGCCTGCACCCGCACGGTACGCGCATCGAAATTGGCAGGCAGTCCCCCGATTTCCACTTCCGTCATGCCGGCTTTGACTTGCACCACCCGCTCCACGGTGGCGCTGCCCGGATACACGGTGACGGCGGCAATCGGAGCGTCCGTGGCGGCGACCGCGGCAACGGCGGCCCCCTGGACAAACAGCAATGCAACAGCAGCGGCAATCGGTTTCATATTGATATCAGGAAATTATCAAAATCCCATGTTGCTGAACAATTCCGATATTGTCAAATGGTCCGGCACCCTACCGGACCGCGCCCGCGCATGTTAACCTGTCGGTCTATACAACCTTGCATACCGCCACCCACCCATGAAGATCGTCCCCGCCGTCCACCTGGTCACCATCATTGAAATCGGGGCGATACTGGTCGGGGCGTTTTCCGGATTCGTGGAAGCGCGCCGCAAGCGCATGGATATCGTCGGCGTCATCATCGTTGCGTTCATCACCGCCTTTGGCGGCGGCACCATGCGCGACATCCTGCTCGATAAACGTCCGCTGTTCTGGGTCCAGCATCAGGAATACACGATTTTGCTGTTCGTGGTGGCGCTGCTGGCGGCGCCGTTCTTCAAGCAAATCCGCCACATCGTGTCGGAACGGCTGATCGTCGTGGCCGACGCGGTGGGCCTCGGGCTGTTTGCCGTGGCCAGCGTGGCGCAGGCGCAGGCAGCGGGCATGCCGCTGTTCATCGCCGTCATGATGGGCGTCATCACCGGCATCTTTGGCGGCGTGCTGCGCGATATCGTGTGTAATGAAGTGCCGATGGTGTTCCGCGACGGCAAACCGTATGCGATTTGCGCGTTCTTCGGCTGCTGGGTGTATGTCGGCCTGCAGTATTGGGGGGCCTCGGATGATTTTTCGCTGTGGGTCAGCGCGGCGCTGATTACGCTGATGCGGCTGGTCAGCTGGAAATTCGAAATCAACTTGAAGGGACCGCGCTGAAGGGGTCCTCAATAGGCCGTGGCGCCGCCAAGTGGCGGCGCCCGGGGAATTACACCGCGTCCGGACCGGTCTCGCCAGTACGGATACGGATCACCTGCTCGACGTTTTGCACGAAGATCTTGCCATCGCCGATCTTGCCGGTGCGTGCCGCCTTGATGATGGCGTCCACCACGGTTTCCGCCACGCTGTCATCGACCACCACTTCCACCCGCACTTTCGGCAGGAAATCCACCACGTATTCGGCGCCACGGTACAGTTCCGTGTGGCCTTTCTGGCGGCCGAAGCCTTTGACTTCCGTCACGGTCAGGCCGGTGACGTTGACTTCGGCCAGCGCTTCGCGCACTTCGTCCAGCTTGAATGGTTTAATGACTGCGGTAATTTGTTTCATTGGTTTTCTCCTTAGCGTGAAGTACCTGACACCAAGGTATCAGGCACTTGAATTCATAAACTCACTCGACGTCCGGCACGTTCTTTAAATCGTTCATCCACACCACCGCTTCCGAATCACTCGGGGCCCGCCAGTCGCCGCGCGGCGACAGCGAACCGCCGGAACCCACCTTCGGCCCGTTCGGCACGCAGGTGCGCTTGAACTGGCTGGTCAGGAAGAAGCGGCGCAGGAAGATGGCGAGATTCGCCTTGATATCCTTCATTGCATACTGGTTGCGCACCACATGCGCTTCGTTCGGCCAGTGCCCGGCCGCGCGGTCGCTCCACGCGGCATGGGACAGGAACGCCACTTTTGATGGCGCGAAGCCGAAACGCAACGTGTAGTATAAGTTGAAGTCCTGTAATTCGTATGGGCCGATGACACTTTCCGTTATTTGCGCCGGGGCGCCATCGTCGGCCTTGCCCGGCACCAGTTCCGGACTGATTTCCGTATTCACCACCGCCAGCAGCACGGCCGAATCAACGTCGCCAAACTGGCGGCTTTCCGCCACCCAGCGCACCAGGTGCGAAATCAGGGTTTTCGGCACGCTGGCGTTGACGTTGTAATGCGACATATGGTCGCCCACGCCATAGGTGCACCAGCCCAGCGCCAGCTCGGACAAGTCGCCGGTGCCGATCACGATGCCGCCCACGTGGTTGGCAATGCGGAACAGGTGGTTGGTGCGCTCGCCGGCCTGCACGTTTTCAAACGTGATGTCGTACTGTTCGGTGCCCTCGGCATACGGGTGGCCGATATCTTTCATCATCTGGATGCAGCTTGGGCGGATATCGATTTCCGACGCGGTGCAGCCGACAAACGCCATCAGGGCGCGCGCCTGTTCCAGGGTGCGGCTGCTGGTGGCAAAGCCCGGCATGGTGATGGCGATGATGCTCGAACGCGGCAAGTTCAGGCGGTCCATGGCTTTCGCGCAGACCAGCAGCGCGTGCGTGGAATCAAGGCCGCCGGACACACCGATCACGACCTTCTTGATGCCGGACGACGACAAGCGCTGCACCAGCGCCTGCACTTGGATGTTATAGACCTCGTTGCAGCGCTTGTCGCGCAAGGCGGTATTCGATGGCACATACGGGAAGCGCGCCACGTTGCGCTTCAACGGCAACACCTGGTGGCGCGGCAGTTCCAGCGCAAAGCGCGCGGTGCGGAAAGCCGCCAGCTCCGCGCGATGGCGGCGCATCGACTGGCCAAACGTGGTCTGGCGCATGCGTTCGCGCGACAGGCGCTCGAGGTCGACGTCGCCGTAAATCACGTGCGACTCGTCCTGGAAACGCTCCGCCTCGCGCAGCAATTCCCCGTTTTCATAAATCAGCGCCTGGCCATCCCACGCCAGGTCGGTGGTGGATTCGCCCCGCCCCGCCGACGAATACAGGTAAGCGGCCAGGCAGCGCGCCGATTGCTGGCCCACCAGCTGGTGGCGGTAGTCGGCCTTGCCGATCACCACGTTCGAGGCCGACAAGTTCACCAATACCGTGGCGCCGGCCAGCGCGGCAAACGACGACGGCGGAATCGGCACCCACACGTCTTCGCAAATCTCGACGTGGAATTTCAGCAGCGGGAAGTTTTCCACCTCGAACAGCTGCGCCGCGCCGAACGGCGCCTGCTGGCCCAGCAAGGTGATTTCCTGCGACAGCGCCTCATCGGCGGCGGAGAACTGGCGCGCCTCGTAAAACTCGCCATAGTTCGGCAAATACGTCTTCGGCACCACGCCGTGGATGCGCCCGCCCGACAGCACCACCGCGCAATTGAACAATTGATGGTCCACCCGCAGCGGCGCGCCCACCACCAGCACGGACGCGATCGACTTCGACGCTTCCAGCACCTCTGCCAGCGCCGCCAGGCAACCGTCCAGCAAGGCGCGCTGATGGAACAAGTCGTCGCAGGTATAGGCCGACAAGCCCAGTTCCGTGAACGCGACCAGCGCGGCGCCCTGCCCGGCCGCTTCACGCGCCAGCTTGATGGTTTCCTGCGCGTTGTGGGCAGGATCGGCCACGCGGCAACGCGGCACGGCCACCGCGACGCGGGCAAAATCGTGGGAATACAGGTTGAAGAAAGAATGTGGCATGAAGAAACGCTCTGCGCATAGTGCAAATGGTGACGGCGATTTTAGCATTCAGCCTTAATTGCCGGGCAAAGTTGCTAGAATGGCCCGCATGACGACTTACCGCCCCGCCATCCTGTCCTCCCTCACTGAAGCCGGCGAATCGGCCTGGTCCGCGCTGCTGGCCGCCAACGGGGAAACCAATCCGTTCCTGTCGTATGCTTTCCTGCACGCGCTGCATGCCTCGGGCAGCGCCTGTCTTGAGACCGGCTGGCAGCCGCAATACCTGGCTTTATGGGAGGGCGAGGAGGATGGCGCGCTGGCCGCCGCCATGCCGCTGTATGTGAAATCGCACTCGTATGGCGAATACGTGTTTGACTGGGCCTGGGCGGAGGCTTACCACCGCAACGGCATCGAGTACTACCCGAAGCTGTTGTCGGCGATCCCGTTCACGCCGGTGACCGGCAGCCGCCTGCTGGCGCGCGATGACGAGGCGCGCGCCGCGCTGGTCGCCTTCCTGCAGGCGCAGCAGCAATCGTCTGGCCTGTCATCGACCCACGTCCTGTATCCGCCGCAGCAGCAGGCCTGGTTACTGAAGGACGCGGGCTTCATGCTGCGCAGCGGCGTGCAATTCCACTGGACGAACCAGGGTTACCGGCATTTCGACGATTTCCTCGCCACGCTTGAACACAAGAAGCGCAAGAATATCCGGGCCGAACGGCGCAAGGTGATTGATGCCGGCGTCACGTTGCGGCGCCTGCGCGGCTTCGAGGTCACGGACGCCGACTGGCGCTTCTTCCACCGCTGCTATGAAACCACGTATGCGGAACACCGCTCATCCCCGTACCTGAACCTGGCGTTTTTTCGCGATATCGGCGCGGCCATGCCGGGCAACCTGATGCTGACCATCGCCGAGCGCGACGGCCGCCCGATCGCATCCTCGCTGGTACTGCACACGCACGACACCCTGTATGGCCGCTACTGGGGCGCGATCGAACATGTGCCGTGCCTGCATTTCGAAGCCGCGTATTACCAGCCGCTGGAATTCTGCATCGAGCAAGGCATCCAGACGTTTGAAGGCGGCGCCCAGGGTGAACACAAGATGGCGCGTGGTTTCCTGCCGCAGCAAACCTGGTCGGCGCACTGGCTGGCGCATCCGTCGTTTGCCGATGCGGTGGAGCGGTTCCTGGAGCGCGAGCGGGGCGGCATCGACCATTACATTGACGAGCTCAACGAACGCAATCCGTTCAAGTGAGTGGACAATGAGTTCATTACCATTTCCGACCTGCTGAGCTACTTTCATTAATAATATTAAATAGACAACACCCCGGCGGCAGTGGAACCTTGCACAGGATCAACCACAAGGAGCCTGCTCATGCCCGCCACCACCGCCACACTCCAGGGCGGCAAGCTGATCGCCCTGGATGCCCGTCCCGACCGGATTGATTTGCGCGACCTGCCCTACCGGGCGCCCATGGGGAATTTGCCGCATCGCGTTCCCACCGACACCCAGCTGCACGACCACTTGCCCGACTATACGGAAGCCGGCCTGATCCTCGACCAGGGCCAGGAAGGCGCGTGCACGGGTTATGGATTGGCGGCGACGGTGAATTACCTGCTGTGGCGCCAGTCCGGCATGAAGATGAAAAAGAAGGACCGCGTCAGCCCGCGCATGCTGTACACCCTGGCGCGCTATTACGATGAATGGCCGGATGAAAATTACGAGGGATCGAGCTGCCGGGGTGCCTTGAAAGGCTGGCAAAAACATGGCGTCTGCGCGGAAACCCTGTGGCACGACAAGTCGCTGGGACCCGACAGCGAAGAGTGGGCGCACGATGCCGTCAAGCGGCCGCTGGGCGTGTACTACCGGATTGAAAAGCAATCGGTGGTGGATTTGCAGTCCGCCATTGTCCAGAGCGGCGCCATCTACGTATCGGCCAAGGTGCATGGCGGCTGGGCCGGCAAGAGCCTGAACCGCAATGGCATTCCGCTCGAGAGCCACGACCAGTTGCCGCGTATCGCGTATGACCCCGAACAGCCGGACATTATCGGCGGCCACGCTTTCGCGCTGGTCGGCTACAACGAACATGGCTTCATTGTGCAAAATTCGTGGGGCAAGAACTGGGGCGCGGGCGGCTTTGCCGTGCTGACGTACCAGGACTGGGTGGCCAACGGCAACGACGCCTGGGTGGTGGGACTGGGTGTGCCGCTGGCGCGCGGCAGCGCCTCCACCGTGCACGTGGGCGCGCAGGCCTGTCCGCCGAACCAGGCGCGCCCCATGGGGGTGGTGGCAAGCGCGTTGCAAAGTCCGCGCGCAAGCTTCACCAAGGAAGATGCCTACCTGCATACACTGGTCACCGGCAACAATGGCGTGCTGCTGAACCGCATGCCGCACTTGCCCAACGCGGACCGCAATGCCGATGTGGTGGTGGTGGACAAGCCGGCCGCGTGGCTGCTGCAAAAGCCCGCCCATGCACGCAGGGTGGCGCTGTATTTCCACGGTGGGCTGGGCAGCGAAGCCTCGTCCATATCCCGCATCCAGACCATGGCGCCGTGGTTCCTGGAGAATGGCGTGTATCCGATCTTCGTCACGTGGAAAAGCGGCTGGCTGGAAGTCATCAACGACATGCTGGCCGACAAAGCCCATGACCTGTTTGGCACGCAACCGGTGCGCGGCATCGGCGACTGGTTCGACGATGCGCGCGACAGGGGCATCGAAGTGCTGGCGCGCGAAGTCCTGGTGCGCAGCATGTGGAGCGAGATGAAGCAGAATGTGCAGGCCAGCGCGGATGGTCTGGGCACCGGCATCACGGTATTGGCCGAGAAGCTGGCGATGCTGCGTGCGCAGGTTGGCAGCGACTTGCCGATCCACCTGGTCGGCCATTCCGCCGGGTCGCTGATCGCGGGCCGCCTGCTGACGTCGTTCCGCACCGGCAAGCAAAAACTGTCGGCCGCCAGCTGCACCCTGTTCGCGCCCGCCTGCACGGTGGGCTTCGCGCTGGAACACTATGCGAAAGCCATCGATCACGGCGTGCTGCCACGTGCCGCGTTCGACATCCATACCCTGTCCGATCCGCTGGAACTCGATGACGCCGTGGGCCCGTACCGCAAATCGCTGCTGTACCTGGTCAGCCGCTCGCTGGAAGACTTGCACAAGACGCCGGTCCTGGGCCTGGCCAGCGTATATGACGGCAGCCGCGCCAACACGGAATTCTTCCACCAGCACACGGTCAAGGATGTGAAGGCCTGGCAGAAATTCTTCTGGCACGACACGCCATCGATCCCGCAAGCCATTACCGGCGGTGACGGCTTGCCTGCGGCCTCGCGCCTGCACATCCTGAAGGAACCGGACGTGCGCACCAGCAGCACGGCCGGCGGCAAGTCCGTGAAGTCGACGCATGGGGCGTTTGACAATTCCGCGGCGGTCGTCAGCGCGACCTTGCTGCGCATCCTCGGCGCGGACCGCTTGCCGCAGCCGGACATCGACCTGTCGTCGTTTTAATTCCGCCCGGGACCGTGCCCCCGTAGGGCGGTTTTCGCCGGAGGCGAAAGCCGCCATGCATGCAACCCGGCGCCGTATCATGCCGCGTTGAGACGCGCATGGCGGCTTTGCCTCCGGCAAAACCGCCCTACAATTCCTCCTTCACATGCGGAATCCCGCGCGCATCATAGACGTCATAAATCACCTTCAGCATGCTGCGCAATTCTTCCGAGCGGTCCATCAACCGGATGCTGAACAGGATCGGCGACACGGCATGCTGGTCGTTCAAGGTCCGGTATTGCACGTCCGAGCGTTTCATGCCCTGCAAGCTGTCCGGCACCACCGACACGCCCTGCCCCGCCGCCACCATACCGATGGCAATTTGCAGTTCGCGCACTTCCATGATCTTTTCCGGATGCAGTGCGCGGTCGCTGAACGCGGCCAGCACCTGGTCCGCAAAGCTGGGCCGCGGCGACTTGGGATAAACAATCAGCGTTTCCTCCACCAGTTCTTTCAATTTTAGCGGCCGCTCCAGCAGCGCCAGCGGATGACCGAAGGGCAGCGCCACGATCAGCCGCTCTTCCCGCAACAAGATGCGGCGGATCGATGGATCTTCAGCCTTCACGCGGCCAAAGCCGACATCGATGCTGCCCTCCTTGAGGGCGCGCATCTGCTCCATCGTGGTCATTTCGTGGAACGTGACTTCCACCTGCTGGTTTTCCGCGCGGTAGCGGCGCACGATTTCCGGCAACAGGCCATACAGGGTGGACGCGACGAAGCCGATCGACAGCTTGCGCTCGATCTTGCCCACGCGCTGGGTCATGGTTTTCAGGTCGCCTACCTTGTCCAGCAATACCTTGGCGTGCGCCTGGAAAAATTCGCCCGCCTCGGTCAGCCGCAGCGGCCGCGAACCTTTTTCGAACAGTTCGACGCCCAGTTCCTCTTCCAGTTGCTGGATCTGGCGGCTCAGCGGCGGCTGTGCAATGAACAGGCGCTGCGCGGCGCGGGTGAAGTTGCGCTCTTCAGCCACCGCGAGGAAATAACGCAAATGCCGGATTTCCAATGTCGCACCTCTATTGGTCAGGAGTGGGGAAGCCAGATCGCATGGTAAAGCTTTCCGACTTTTTAAAGCAATACCTTTTAGGTATGGAGTCGCTACCAAATCAGTCTTAGACGCAAGGAATCGCCAGGACTATTCTGCCTACATTCGATTGATTGATGCCGACCATACGGAAAAGATATGATCCACAGTATAGAAACATTCCTCGCGGATGTCCCGACCATCCGCCCCCACAAGCTCTCCGTGACCACCATGAGCACGCAGACCCTGGTGCTGGTCCGGGTGCGCTGCGGCGACGGCGTCGAAGGCTGGGGCGAAGCCACCACCATCGGTGGCCTCAATTACGGCGAAGAGAGCCCGGAGAGCATCAAGGCCAACATCGATGCCCACATTGCCCCGCTGCTGATCGGCCGCGACGCCACCCGCGTGGCCGCCGCCATGGCGCTGCTGCGCAAGGCGGTGCAAGGCAACCGCTTCGCCAAGTGCGCGATTGAAACCGCGCTGCTCGATGCGCAGGCGCGCCGCCTCGGCATTCCCCTCAGCGAATTGCTGGGCGGCCGGGTGCGCGATGCCTTGCCGGTGGCCTGGACCCTGGCCAGCGGCGACACGGCCAAGGACATCGCCGAAGCGCAGCACATGCTGGAACTGCGCCGCCACCGCATCTTCAAACTGAAAATCGGCGCCCGCGCCGTGCGGGACGACGTGGCCCACGTGCTGGCCATCAAAAAAGCACTGGGCGACAAGGCCAGTGTACGCGTCGATGTGAACCAGGCCTGGAGCGAACTGCAAGCGATGGAAGCGATTGCCGCGCTGCAGGATGGCGGCGTGGACTTGATCGAGCAACCGATCGCCGCCCACAACCAGGCCGGCATGGCGCGCCTGACCCGGCACTTTGCCGTGCCGCTGATGGCCGATGAAGCGCTGCAAGGCCCGCTCGACGCGTACAGCTACGCCACCGCCGGCGCCGCCGACGTGTTTGCCGTGAAGATCACGCAGTCCGCCGGCCTGACCCCGGCCGCGCAAGTGGCCACGGTGGCGCAATTGTCGGGGGTCGCCCTGTATGGCGGCACCATGCTCGAAGGCGGCATCGGCACCGCCGCGTCAAGCCACCTGTTCGCCACCTTCCCCGACCTGGCCTTTGGCACGGAATTGTTCGGCCCCCTGCTGCTGACCGAGGAAGTGTTGCAGGAACCCCTGGTCTACCGGGACTTCATGCTGCAAGTGCCGACCGGCCACGGCCTGGGCGTCACCGTCGATATGGAAAAACTCGGCCGCCTGCGCCGTCAATAACGCACAACAAGGAGAAAGCACCATGCTGTTCCAGGTTCGTATGGATGTAAACATCCCGTCCACCCTGCCCGCCGCCGAAGCGGACGCGGTGAAGGCCAAAGAAAAGGCGTATTCCCGGCAATTGCAAGACAGCGGCAAGTGGCGCCACATCTGGCGCATCGCCGGGCAGTACGCCAACGTCAGCGTGTTCGACGTCGACAGCGTGGAAGAACTGCACACCGTGCTGACCGGCCTGCCGCTGTTCCCGTATATGCAAATCCAGATCACCCCGCTGCTGCGCCATCCCTCGTCGATCCGCGACAACGATCAATAACCCACCCACAAACAAGGAGACTGACATGACACACAACGACATCGACCGCCTGGTGAAATCCTGGATCGTAGACAGCGCCACCCGTCCGGCGGACGCGCGCGTGCAGCAAGTGGTGCTGCGCCTGGTGGGCGACCTGTGCAAGGCGATCGAAGACCTCGATATCCAGCCGAGCGAATTCTGGAAGGGACTGGAATACCTGTCCGCCGCCGGCGCCGCCAATGAACTGGGCCTGCTGGCCCCGGGCCTGGGCCTGGAACGCTTCCTCGATATCCGCGCCGATGAAGCCGAAGCGAAGGCCGGCCTGTCCGGCGGCACTCCGCGCACCATCGAAGGCCCGCTGTATGTGGCCGGCGCGCCGGAAAGCCGGGGCTTTGCGCGCCTCGACGACGGCACGGAAAGCGCCGATGCCGACGTGCTGTTCATGCAAGGCACCGTGTACGACGAGCAGGGCAAGCCGCTGCCGAACACCAAGGTCGAAGTGTGGCATGCCAACCTGAATGGCAATTACTCGTTCTTCGACCAGACCCAGTCGCACTTCAACCTGCGCCGCAGCATCATCACGGACGAGCAAGGCCGCTACCAGTTCCAGACCATCGTGCCGAAAGGTTATGGCTGCCCGCCCGACGGCAGCACCCAGCGCCTGCTCGACAAGCTGGGCCGCCACGGCCAGCGCCCGGCCCACATCCACTTCTTCGTCAGCGCCGACGGCCAGCGCAAGCTGACCACGCAGATCAACATCGACGGCGATGAGTACCTGTGGGACGACTTCGCCTTCGCCAGCCGCGATGGCCTGGTGCCGGCCATCGCCAAGGTGACCGACACTGCCGCGATTGCCGCCAAGGGCTTGTCCGCGCCGTATTCCAGCATCGATTTCGACTTCCGCCTGTACAGCGAAACCCGGCGCGCACCGGCCGTCGAAGTGGACCGCATCCGCGCCGCCGCCTGAAGCCCAGACAAGGAGAACCACCGTGATCCCGATCATGCCCGTCAAGTCCGCCATGTCCACGCAAGCGGACGGCCCGAAGTCGCTCGATGCCTACCTCGTCGAAGACAAGGATAAGGGCGATTACCGCCTGCACCGCAGCGCCTTCACCGATGAAGCGCTGTTCGAACTCGAGATGAAACACATCTTTGAAGGCAACTGGATCTACCTGGCCCACGAAAGCCAGGTCCCGAACAACAACGATTACTACACGACGCACATCGGCCGCCAGCCGGTGTTCATCGCGCGCAACCGCAACGGCGAACTTAATGCCTTCATCAATGCCTGCAGCCACCGTGGCGCGCAGCTGTGCCGCCACAAGCGCGGCAACAAGGCGACCTATACCTGCCCGTTCCACGGCTGGACCTTCAACAACAACGGCAAGCTGTTGAAAGTCAAAGACCCGGAAGACGCCGGCTATCCGGATTGCTTCAACAAGGAAGGTTCGCATGACTTGAAGCGCGTGGCGCGCTTTGAGAATTACAAGGGTTTCCTGTTCGGCAGCCTGAATCCGGACGTGGCGCCGCTGGCGGAATTCCTGGGCGAAGCCGGCAAGATCATCGACATGATCGTCAACCAGTCGCCGGACGGCCTGGAAGTGCTGCGCGGTTCATCGACGTATACGTTCGAAGGCAACTGGAAGCTGCAGGCGGAAAATGGCGCGGACGGCTACCACGTGTCGGCCGTGCACTGGAACTACGCGGCCACCACCAACCGCCGCAAGGAACAGGAAGCCATGCGGGAGGATAAGATCCGCGCGATGGATGCCGGCAAATGGGGCAAACAGGGCGGCGGTTTTTACGCTTTCGAACAGGGCCATATCCTGCTGTGGACCAAGTGGGCCAATCCGGAAGACCGCCCCAATTTCCCGCGCCACGGCGACTATGCCGAGAAGTTCGGCAAGCCGGCGGCGGACTGGATGGTGGAGCGTTCGCGCAACCTGTGCCTGTATCCCAATGTGTACCTGATGGACCAGTTCGGGTCGCAGATCCGGCTGCTGCGCCCGATTGCCGTCAACAAGACCGAAGTCACGATCTACTGCATCGCGCCGAAGGGGGAGCCGGACGAGGCGCGCGCGCGCCGCATCCGCCAGTACGAAGACTTCTTCAACGTGTCCGGCATGGCCACGCCGGACGACCTGGAAGAATTCCGCGCCTGCCAGCAGGGTTATGCCGGCAGCGCCATGGAGTGGAACGACATGTGCCGTGGTTCGACGCACTGGATCGAGGGCGCCGACGAGGCGGCGAAGGAACTGGGCCTGAAGCCCGTCATGAGCGGCGTGCGCACCGAGGACGAAGGTTTATATACGGTGCAGCACCGCTACTGGCTCGACGTCATGAAAAAGGCGCTGACCGCCGAAGGGGAACAGGCATGAGCGCGGTTGATTTCAACACGATCACGGCCTTCCTGTACCGGGAAGCGCGCCTGCTCGATGACGAACAGTGGGACGACTGGCTGGCGTGCTACCACGACGACGCGCAATTCTGGATGCCGTCGTGGGATGACGACGACCAGCTGGTGACGGACCCGCAGCGTGAAATTTCGCTGATCTTCTATCCCACCCGCCAGGGTCTGGAAGACCGCGTGTTCCGCATCAAGACGGAACGATCCTCGGCCACCATGCCCGATACCCGCACCAGCCACAACATCGCCAATGTCGAAGTGGAACAGCGGGAAGGCAGTGTGTATACCGTGCGCTTCAACTGGCACACGCTGAGCCACCGCTACAAGCAGGACTACAGTTATTTCGGCATGTCGCGCTACATGATCGACTTTGCCGGCGACAGCCCGAAGATCCTGAACAAGTACGTCGTGCTGAAAAACGACTACATCAACCAGGTCATCGACGTGTACCACATTTGAGGCCGATCATGAGCCAGACACAGACACATTACAGCGTCGCCCTGCAGTTCGAAGACGGCGTCACCCGCTTCATTAACTGCAATCCCAATGAAAAGCTGTCCGACGCGGCTTACCGCCAAAAGGTCAACATCCCGCTCGATTGCCGCGACGGCGCGTGCGGCACTTGCCGTGGCCATTGCGAATCGGGCAGCTATGACATGCCGGCGTCGAGCTACATCGACGATGCGTTGACACCGGAGGAAGCGGCGCAGCGCAAGGTGCTGGCTTGCCAGATGCGTCCCACGTCCGATTGCGTGGTGAACATCCCTGCCACGTCCACCGCCTGCAAGACCGGCGCGTCCAGCCATGGCGGCGCCATCGCGGCGGTGAATAAAGTATCGGAATCGACGATCCGCTTTGCCATCGCGCTGGACAATCCGGCGGCGCTGGACTTCCTGCCGGGCCAATACGTCAACGTGCAAGTGCCTGGTTCGGCGCTGACGCGTTCCTATTCCTTCAGTTCCGCCCCGGGCGCGGCGCAGGCATCGTTCGTGGTGCGCAATGTGCCCGATGGCTTGATGAGCCGCTATCTGTCCGGTGACGCGCAGCCGGGACAGGCGATTTCATTTGCCGGACCATTCGGCAGTTTTTACCTGCGCCCGGTGCAGCGGCCGGTGTTGATGCTGGCCGGCGGCACGGGCATTGCGCCATTCCTGTCGATGCTGGACGTGCTGGCCGACCAAGCATTTACCCAGCCGGTCCGCCTGGTGTTCGCCGTCACCCGCGAATGCGACCTGGTGGCGCTGGACCAGCTGGAGCGCATCGCCGCCGCGCATCCGCGTTTTTCATATGTAACGTGCGTGGCCGATCCGGACAGCGCGCACCCGCGCAAGGGTTACGCCACCGCGCACGTGGAACCGGGCTGGCTGAACGGCGGTGACGCGGATGTGTATTTGTGCGGTCCGGTGCCGATGGTGGACGCGGTGCGCAACTGGTTTTCCAGCATCGGTGTCCAGCCGGCGAATTTTTATTACGAAAAATTCTCGGCCAGCAGCGCCACGGGGAGCCAGCCATGAACCGCGCTGTGCATCGTTTCCATGGGCAAGTCGTGGTGGTCACCGGCGCGGCCCAGGGCATAGGACGCGGCGTGGCGCTGGCGGCGGCCAGCGAAGGCGCGCAGCTGGTGCTGTGCGACCGCTCGCCCCTGGTGCATGAAGTGCTGGCCGAGGTGCAGCAACTGAAAGCGCTGGCCATTGCCGTGCAGGCCGACCTGGAAACGCACCAGGGTGCGGCGGACTTGATGGCGGCGGCGGTCGAAGCGTTTGGGCGCATCGATGTGCTGGTCAATAACGTGGGCGGCACGATCTGGGTGCAGCCGTACCAGGAATACGCGCCGGAGCAGGTCGAAGCGGAAATCCGCCGCTCGCTGTTCCCGACCTTGTGGTGCTGCCACGCGGCGCTGCCCTATATGCTGGCGCGGCGCAGCGGCGCCATCGTCAATATTTCCTCGATCGCCACGCGCGGCATTTACCGTATCCCGTATTCCGCGGCCAAGGGCGGCATCAATGCGCTGACAGCCAGCCTGGCGATGGAAACCGCGCAATCGGGCATCCGCATCAATGCGGTGGCGACCGGCGGCACGGAAGCGCCGCCGCGCAAGGTGCCGCGCAATCCCACGCCGCTGTCGGAACAGGAACAGCAGTGGTACCAGGCCATCATCGACCAGACCAAAGACAGTAGCCTGATGCACCGTTACGGCACCATCGATGAACAGGTGCGCGCGATCCTGTTCCTGGCGTCGCCGGAGGCGAGCTACATCACGGGCACGGTGCTGCCGGTCGGCGGCGGCGACCAGGGTTGATGCGATGGGGCGCCATGATGATGGAGTGACGGACAGCACGGTGCGGGAGGCAGCCAATGCCTCCGCGGCAAACAGCGCTGCCTTGCTGGCCGTACAGCGTGCCGGGGGCGCGGCGCATGCGCCGGACGGAGCATGGCAGAGTGTGACGGGACAAGGAACAGCGGCGCAGGGGTCCCCGGCAGCTGTTGCTGCGGCGCAGGCTACAACGATGCCGGGAGCAACTGCGCGCGGGGCATCCGGCAATGCGGCTGCCGGTGACGCCGTGCCATTCGGCGGGCCAGCCGCTCACGGGCTGCTGGCCACCCTGCGCCGCGACCTGTCCCTGCCTGCCATGCTGGCGGGCTTCCTGGCCGTGGTGATTTCGTATTCCGGGCCGCTGGTGATCTTCCTGCAGGCGGGCCATGCGGCCGGCGTGTCCGATGCCGTGATGTCATCGTGGATCTGGGCCATTTCGTGGGGTGCGGGCCTGTCCGGCATCTGGCTCAGCTGGCGCCTGAAAATGCCGGTCATCACCGCCTGGTCCGCGCCGGGCAGCGCGCTGTTGGTGACCTTATTTCCCGGCATGCCGGTGGCCGAAGCCATCGGCGCATACCTGCTGGCCGGCGCGGCCGTGATGCTGATCGGCTGGTCCGGTGCGTTCGACCGCCTGATGCGGCATATCCCGCCCGGCATCGCGGCGGGCATGATGGCGGGCATTTTGTTCCAGTTCGGCGCCGGCGCGTTCCGCGCCACGCAATCGCAGCCGGTACTGGCGCTGGCCATGCTGGCCGCTTACCTGCTGGGCAAGCGCTTTGCCCCGCGCCACGCGGTGCTGCTGGTATTGCTGGCCGGTGCGCTGGCCGCGCTGCTGTCCGGCCAGGCCGAAGTCGCCAATGTGCGCCTGGTGGCGGCCCAGCCCCAATGGCTGGCGCCCGAATGGAGCTGGCGCGCCGCCATCGGCTTTGCCTTGCCATTGCTGCTGGTCAGCCTGTCCGGCCAGTTCCTGCCGGGGCTGGCGATTTTAAAATTGTCGGGCTACCAACCGGGGGCGCGCGTCGTGATGGGTGCGACGGGGCTGGCGTCGCTGGTGGTGGCGTGCTTCGGCGGCATCACCATCGCCATCGCGTCAATTACGGCGGCGCTGTGTACCGGCAAGGATGCGCATGACGATCCCGCCAAGCGCTATGTGGCGGGACTGGCCAACGGTCTGTTTTATGTCATCGGCGGCATGCTGGCGGGGACCATCGTTGCCCTGTTTGCCGCGCTGCCGCGCGAACTGGTGGCGGTGCTGGCGGGCCTGGCACTCTTGGGCGCCATCGGCGCCAATTTGAGCGGCGCCGTGGCCGATGAAAAACACCGCGAAGCGTCCGTCATCACCTTTATCGCCACCGCGTCCGGCATGGGCTTCCTGGGCCTGGGTGCGGCGTTCTGGGGCATTGTGTTCGGCATGGGCGCCCACTGGGTCCTGACGTTTGCACGCAAGCCTGCTTAATCAAGGAGAAGTTATGCCCGTCGTACACCTGGATGGCGTGGCCATCTACTTTGAAACCCTGGGCGACCGCCGCAAGCCTTGCCTGCTGCTGTCGAATTCACTGGGGACGGATTTGTCGATGTGGGATGCGCAAGCCGCCGCGCTGGCGCCCGATTACTTTGTCGTGCGCTACGACACGCGCGGCCATGGCCGTTCATCGTCCCCGCCGGGGCCCTACACCGTGGCGCAACTAGGCGGCGACGTGGTGGCGCTGCTCGATCACCTGGACATCGAACGCGCCCATGTCTGCGGGCTGTCGATGGGGGGCGTGACGGCGCAATGGCTGGCGATTCATACGCCGCAGCGGGTGTTGAAACTGGTGCTGGCCAATACGGCCGCCAAGGTCGGCACGCGGGATGGGTGGATGGCGCGCGCGGCAGCGGTGCGCCGCCATGGCTTGGCAGATATCGCGGCGTCCTCCGCCACACGCTGGTTCACACCGGCATGGACCGCCGCGCATGCCGCAGAGGCGCAAACCATGGCCGGCACATTGGGGCGCCAGGACAGCGAAGGCTACGCGGCGTGCTGCGAAGCGCTGGCCATGGCCGACCTGCGCGCGGACATCACCGCCATTTCCTCTCCCACGCTGGTCATCGCAGGCCGCCACGATCCCGTCACCACCGTGGCCGATGGCGAAGCGCTGTGCGAAGCAATCGAGGGCGCGCAGCTGGCAATCCTGGAAGCATCGCACATCTCCAACATCGAAGCCCCCAGCTCCTTCACCGCCACCCTACGCAATTTCCTCCCCCTCGTGGGGTCAGGCGTGCATTCGTGCATTCCCCCCTTGGGGTCAGGCGTGCATTGATGCATATCTTTCGGCCGGCCGCGCCGCTATGACAGCATGCCAGCGGCCCTATGGCCATTTTCTGCGAGCAGACCTTGCCAAGGCTATGCCGCGCAAGCGCCACGTTTCCCTTGCTGGGACGGCAGTGGCGGGAAACTGAATGCACGATTGCACGCCTGACCCCACCGGTTTTGTGCACGAACGCACGCCTGACCCCACTGGGGGGGGTAAAAAAAACGCACCCAAAGGTGCGTTTTTGTGGGATACGGCAGCTATTACGCCTGCTCTTCCTTGTTGTAGTTGGCCACGCCATTCAGGATTTCCTGTTTGGCTTCTTCCGGACCGAACCAGCCCTGGACCTTGACCCACTTGCCTGGTTCCAGGTCTTTGTAGTGTTCGAAGAAGTGCTGGATTTGCTGCAGGCGCAGGTCTTGCAGGTCTTCCGGCTTTTGCCAGTGTTTGTAGATCGGCAGCACTTTGTCGACTGGCACGGCCAGCACTTTCGCGTCTTCGCCGGATTCGTCCGTCATTTTCAGTACGCCGATTGCGCGGCAACGCACCACCACGCCCGGGATCAGCGGGAATGGGGTGATGACCAGCACGTCAACCGGGTCGCCGTCGTCGGACAGCGTGTTTGGCACGTAGCCGTAGTTGCATGGGTAGTGCATCGCGGTGCCCATGAAACGGTCGACGAAGATCGCGCCGGATTCCTTGTCCACTTCGTACTTGATCGGATCGGCATTCATCGGGATTTCGATAATGACGTTGAAATCGTTCGGCACGTCTTTACCGGCCGGCACTTTATTCAGGCTCATGTTTTTCCTTGGTGGGATTGCGTATGAAAAGTCTAACCGCGACATTATAGCGAACTGCAAGAGGCCTGTCGCCGTCGCGCAGCCAGCCACAGCCTGTGCCGATGAGCAACACCGTCCCGCCAGCCTTCCGCAGCCGCGAAAAGCACATGCTAAGATGGCCACATTGCCGCCCTTGCATCGGGCGCCGGTCCGTAAGCCAGCTTGGGAAGCCTTTATGACCAGTGCAGCGCAGTCCGTTCCACACATTCGCGACGTAATCACATTATTTTTCGCGGCGGCGCTCTCCCCGGCCTGTGCACAAGACTTGCAAGACACCAGCCTCGCCGACTTGTCGCTGGAAGAGCTCAGTGCGGTGCGCATCACCTCGGCTTCGCGCAAGGAAGAACGGCTGGCCGACACCGCGGCGTCGGTCTATGTCATCAGCAACGATATGCTGCGCCGCGCCGGCGTGCGCACCTTGCCGGAAGCGCTGCGCCTGGCGCCCAACCTGCAAGTGGCGCAAACCACGTCGTTCCAGTATGCGATCACGGCGCGCGGCCACAATGACATCACCACCAACAAGCTGCTGGTGATGATCGATGGCCGCACGGTGTTCACGCCGCTGTATTCCGGCGTGTTCTGGGATGCGCAGGATGTGCTGCTGGCCGACGTCGACCGCATCGAAGTCATCAGCGGTCCGGCCGGCGTGGCCTGGGGCACCAATGCCGTCAACGGCGTCATCAATGTCATCATGAAGAAAGCCGATGCGCTGACCGGCGACCTGGCCCAACTGGGCGGCGGCCAGAGCGGCAACAGCGCCGCCTGGCGGCATGCGGGCCGCCTCGGCGCCGGCGGCGATATCGCTTACGCCGTGTACGGCAAAGCCGACAGCGGCAAACGCACGCGGCGCGCCAGCGGCGCCAGCAGCCCGGACGAATGGGGCCACGGCCAGGCCGGTTTCCGCGCCAACTGGCGCCAGGGTGACGACCGTTACACCGTGCAGGGCGACTATTACCGCAGTTCCGGCGAACAGCCGACGCCTGTGCGCGCACATTTATCCGGCGCCAACCTGATGGCGCACTGGGAGCACGGCATGGCCGATGGCGCCAGCCTGCGCGTGCAAGCCTATGCCGACCGCACCGAGCGTGACTTGCCCGGCGTCCTGGTCGAGCAATTAAATACTTACGACCTCGACGTGCAATACCATTTGCCGCGCCAGTCCGGCCATGAAACCATCGTTGGCGGCGGCTACCGCTACGCGGCGGACCGGGTGGGGTTGAACGGCATGCTGGCGTTCCTGCCCGCGCAACGCAAGCTGCGCTGGGGTAACCTGTTCGTCCAGCATGAATGGCGCTGGCAGGACGGCTGGCGCGTGATCGGCGGGGCACGGGTGGAATCGAACAGGTACACCGGCCTGGAATGGCTGCCCAGCATCAAGCTGGCCTGGTCTCCCCGCAGCGGTGCGTTGTGGTGGGCCACCCTGGCGCGCAACGTACGGGCGCCGTCACGCATCGATACGGAAGTGTATTTCCCCGCGCGCCCGCCCTACCAGTTGACGGGCGGCCCACAGTTCCGCGCTGAAATCGCCAACACGGTGGAAACCGGCTGGCGCATGCAGCACAGTCCCGCATGGTCATGGTCGCTGGTCGGTTTTCATACGCAATACCAGCGCTTGCGCAGCGTGGACCAGCAAGGCGCCACCCTGGTGATCGGCAACCAGGTGCATGGTTTTACCCAGGGGATCGAAGCGCAGGCGACATGGATGCCGTCGCGCGACTGGACCTTGGAAGCCGGCGCGCTGCTGCTGCACCAGGAGTTCAAGGGCAGCTTGCGGCGGCAACAGCGGCAAGGCAGGGATCCGGCACATCAGTTGCGGCTCAGCGCACGCTGGCACGCCCTGGAGCAGCATGACGTGCAACTGACCTTGCGTGAAGTCGGCCGCCTGCCGGCGACGGTGTCAAACAACCCGCTGACGGCAACACCGGTGCCATCCTATGCGGTGGCCGATGTACAGTGGAATTGGCGGCCGGCGCGCCAGGTGGAGGTGACGGTCGCCGCGCGCAACCTGTTTGACCGGCGGCACCGCGAGTTTGGCGGGCTGGCCTCGCCAAACCCGCAAGATACCGTGATGCTGGGGCGGGTGGTGGACGTATTACTCAGTGTGAAATTCTGAATTCGTGGGGCGCGCTGTTCACTTGCGTGCAGGCGCCGATGGACTGCACGCAATGGCGGCTTAGTAAAAGCCGCCCTACGCAGTGACGGCAACTTCCGGTTGACAGGCCTCTGGGCTGCCGAGGTTTACAGCACCGTCGCCAGCGCGCACTGGCGATAGTGATTGGCTGCTTCTTCCGGCTGCTGCAGCGCTTCATGCAGCTGCGCCAGCTTCAGGTGCGATTCGCGCACCATGCGCGGCTCAGAGGCGTCCGACAAAGCCTGTTCCAGGTAGCGCTGCGCCTTTCCCCACAATTTCTGTTTCAGGCACAGCGACCCCAGGGTCAGCGCCAGTTCCGCATCGGTCGGACGCTCCTGCACCCATTTTTCGCAATGCTCGATTTGCGTCAGCAAGGCTTGCGAACCGGCCGGTGCCGCCGCGTCACGGTAGGCGCGGATCACACGCTCGTCCCAGTTCGACGCCAGCGCTTCTTCCGCCACCACGCGCGCCTGGTCATGCAGGCCGCGCTCATTCATGGCGCTGGCCGCGCGGCAGGCAACGAAAGCCTTGGTGCGGTCGTTGGATGGAATGGTGGACCACACCCGCAAGATCGATTCCGCATCGTGCGAACCGTCCGACAGCAAATCCTGGTAAGCCAGTTCACGCAAGCGCGCCGACAATGCCGGGTGCAGCGCCTTGTGCTTGTCCAGCGATTTCACGAGGCGCAGCACTTCGGGCCAGTTCTTGGCTTGCTGCTGCGCTTTCAGCGACCATTGCAGCGCGTGGATGTGGCGGGTGCCGGACGCGTTCAATTCCCGCACGGCTTCCAGCGCCGCTTCCGGCTGATGGTCGTCGACCAGCAATTCCGTGATCGTCATCAGGCGCGCGGTCTTCATCGCGGAATCGGCGGAAATCGTCGCCAGCCAATTGTCGCGGCGCTGGTTCTGGCGCATGCGGTGCGCGGCGCGGGCGCCGATCAGCGCGGCCACACCAGCGTTTTCCGGTAATTCCGAGGCGCGCAGCGCGGCCTTTTCAGCATGGCCGAAACGGCCTTCGAACAGTGCTTTCAGCGCATCGCGCAAGCCCTTGTTGCCGTCGCGTTCACGCTTGCGCTGGCGGTAAGCGGCGACCCGTTCCGGCATTTGCATGGTGCTACGGAAAGCGCCAATGATCAGATACAGGAACCCGAACAGCGCCGCCAGCATCAGCAGGAACAGGTTCAGCGACAGGTCGATACGGTATGGCGGATAAAACAGCACCACATTGCCCGGATTGAAACGGGCTGTCACGGCGATGCCGATGGCCGCGGCCATCAGCGCGAGTAACCAGAGGAATAAGCGCATTTACGGTTTCGCCTTGTAATTGCGGACGGCATTCAGGCTGTCGGCCAATGTCGGCATTTCGATCGCCAGGTTGCTGTTTTGCACCTGGCGCAGCAGCGCCTGGACCGATTGCGTGGTCTTGGCGCGGGTATCGAAATAACGCGTCAGCGCGTCTTGCGCGGCAATCAAGTCGCTGCGGAACGCCGCCTCATTGCGCGACAACAGCGCCATGCGCGCATTGAGCAGGCGCAGTTTCAAGTTTTCGCGCAGGAAGTAGGCCTGGGTCGGCGACAGCATCAGCGCGTCCGGCGTTTCCACGCTGCGCACGCGGATCAGCTGGCGCACGTCGGTCCACATGTCGCTGCTCCACTCATCCCACACGTCGCGCGCCTGCGCCAGCCATGGCGAGCCTTCTTCGGCCGGCGGCGCATCCTTGCCGCCTTTTGCGCCTTTCACGGCCGGTTTGGCGGGCGCTTTGGCTTTCCGGTCCGGCTGTGCCGGCAGGGTCGGCTTTTCATCGGCCAGCATCGGCAGCGTGTCGACTTGCGCCATCACGTTATCGAGGCGCACGGCCAGGCCCACGGTATCGACGCTCGGCAGCGCCTTGAGTTTTTCCGTATCTTTCGCGATCGCGCGGCGGATCGTGATGAATTGCGGCTTGTCCGAGCGGGACAGGCTGCGGTCCGCGTTTTGCAGCGCGATCAGCGCGCCCGGCACGTTGCCGGCCAGTTGCAGCTGCTGGCTGGCGGTGGACAGCACTTGTTCGATTTCCGCCAGCGCCCATTCATCGCGGTTTTTCGATAAATCCTGGTACAGCTGTTCCAGCGCCAGTTGCTGGCTTTGCGCTTCGACCTGCTTGTTTTCCAGCATGCCGACCTTGATCTGCAATTCGCGGGTGCCATCCTGCACGCCGCGCACCACCTTGCCGGTTTCCGTATTGACGATGTCGCCCTGCTGCAAGCGGCGCGCCATTTCTTCGCGCAGCTTGCGCACCTGGTTGTGCGACGACCAGGTTTGCGCCGCCAGCAGCACGCCCAGCGCGACGACGGCAATCACCAGCGGGCGATGCATCTCGTTCTTCGCGGGCGAAGCCGGTGGTGCGGGTGGCGTGGAAGGCGGCGGCGTCACCGGCGCGGCAGCTTGCGGCGCGGAATTGTCCGGGGCCGGCTTGGCAGGTGCGGACTCCGCTGCGGAGTCTGGAATAGTAGGCAAATCGTTCATGGGCGTGATTGTAACGCGGCGAGCAGGCGTTCGTCGCCTGAAGCTGTTAGCGTTATAGAGTGAAATCCCAGCGAAGTTGCTGTTTCGGCAATCCTGGCATGGGGGACGATCAATTCTTGATGTTGCAATTTTGCAACGAGCGCATCGGCATCGGGCAATTGCCGCACCAGCGCCACCAGCCCGCGCAGCGCTTCCGAACTGGTGATCAGCCAGGTGGCGGGCCCCGCCAGCAAGGCTTGCAGGCGCCGCGCCAGCGCGGCGGTCAGCGGCGGCACACCGCGCCGGTAGGCTGCCACCACGGTGACATCGGCGCCGGCCGCGCGGAATGCGTCGCCCATCAGTTCGCGGCCGCTTTCGCCGCGCACGATCAAGACCTTGGCGCCACGCAGCGCCTGTAAATCCATCGCGGCCAATAAATGTTCGGTGTCGCTGTGGGCGCTGTCGGCGGGCATGTGGATGCGCGCGGTGGCGTCGGTGACGCCATGGGCGGCCAACGCCAGCTTGCTGCCCTCCCCGACCACGGCAACGGCCACGCCAGCTGGCCATGCGGGGAGAAAATGAAACGCCGCGTCGATCGCGTTGGGCGACACGAAGGCCACCAGGTCGAAGTCCGCCAGCCGCGCCAGCACGGCTTGCAGGGGCGCCGGGTCCGGCAAAGGGGCGATTTCCAGCAGCGGCAACACTTCCACCGGCAAGCCGAGCGCGCTCACGCGCTCAGCCAGCGGCTGCGCCTGCGCCAGGGGACGGGTGATGACGACGGGACCGGGCATCCGTGCTGCGGCGGGTCCGGGCTCAGGCGCCTGGAGCCTGGTTCGGCGAATTGTCCGCCGCGGCCGCTTCGGCCAGGCACACCGACAGGATATCGACCGCATCTTGCTGGCGCAGCAGTTCCGACACTTGCACGCCCAGGTCTTCCGCCGTGGCGGCCGGTCCGCGCACTTCCGCGCTGGCCTTGCGCTTGCCATCGGGCGTGGCCACCATCGCGCGCAAATGCATGTCGCCATCAACCACCGTGGCGAACGCCGCCAGCGGCACCTGGCAACTGCCGCCAAACACTTTCGACACCTTGCGTTCGGCCGTCACCGCTTGCGCGGTCGGCACGTGGTTCAGCGGCGCCAGGATGGCCATCAAGTCCAGGCCGTCATGACGCTGGGCGATTTCAATCGCCATCGCGCCCTGGCCGGCGGCCGGCAGGCTCGCTTCCGGGTCCAGCAAGGCGCGGATACGCTGCGGCAAGCCCAGGCGTTTCAGGCCCGCCGCCGCCAGGATGATGGCGGCGTAATCGCCTCGGTCCAGTTTGCCCAGGCGGGTATCGAGGTTGCCGCGCAGCGGTTTAATGATGAGGTGCGGATAGCGCGCCGCGATCAGCGACTGGCGGCGCAGGCTGCTGGTGCCGACCACGGCGCCGGCCGGCAAGTCATCCAGCGACGCGTAATCATTGGACACAAACGCATCGCGCGGGTCTTCACGCTCCAGTACCGCGGCCAGCGTAAAGCCTTCCGGCAATTCCATCGGCACATCTTTCAGCGAATGCACGGCCAGGTCGGCCCGCCCTTCGGCCATCGCCACTTCCAGTTCCTTGACAAACAGTCCCTTGCCGCCAACCTTGGACAAGGCGCGGTCCAAAATCTGGTCGCCCCGCGTAGTCATACCGAGGATTTGGATATCACACTGCGGATATAATTCAGATAAGCGAGCGCGCACATGCTCGGCCTGCCACATGGCAAGACGGCTTTCGCGCGAAGCGATGATGAGTTTGGATGGAACCTGTGGAGCCAATTCGGAAGTATTCAAAACCTGATCTTTCGCGATAGGGGTGTTATCACAATCTGCAGACATGCCTGAGACCACAAATTTTAGCATGCGCCATCCATAACAGACCCGGGGCTTATCCAGCTTCGCCCGTTATCCAACATACTTTGCGGCGTATATTATGGTCACACCAGAGAATGCATTGAACGTTTTGGGAAACAACGCGGCGGGCCAGGACAAGGACGCCCCGTTGAAAGAAGACATCCGCCTGCTGGGCCGCCTGCTGGGCGACGTGCTGCGCGAACAGGAAGGCGAGGAAGTATTCTCGGTGGTGGAAACCATCCGGCAAACCGCCGTGCGGTTCCGCCGCGAAGCCGATGCCGGCGCCGCCAAGGAACTGGACGGCATGCTGAAAATCCTCACGCGCGACCAGACGATTTCCGTGGTGCGCGCGTTTTCGTATTTTTCGCACCTGGCCAATATCGCGGAAGACCAGCACCATATCCGCCGCCGCCGCGCGCACTTGCTGGCCGGCTCGAGGCCGCAGCAGGGTTCCGTGTCGTTCGCGCTCGATAAACTGCACAAGGCCGGGGTCGACGAATCGGCCGTGGCGGGCTTCTTCCAGGATGCGCTGATTTCGCCCGTGCTGACAGCGCACCCGACCGAAGTCCAGCGCAAGTCCATCCTCGACGCGGAACATGAAATCGCCCGCCTGCTGGCCGAGCGCGACTTGCCGCTGACGCCGAAAGAGCGCGCCGCCAACATGCACCTGCTGCGCGCCAAGGTCTCGACCCTGTGGCAAACCCGTATGCTGCGCTACACCAAGCTGACGGTGGCCGATGAAATCGAAAACGCGCTGTCGTACTACCGCATCACGTTCCTGCGCGAATTGCCGGCCATGTACGACGATATCGAGACCGACATCGCGCTGCAATACGGCCACGAAGGCACCCCTGCCGCGATCGACGCGCCGTACATGCAGATGGGCAGCTGGATCGGCGGCGACCGCGACGGCAACCCGAACGTCAACGCCGCCACCATGCGCTTTGCACTGGAGCGCCAGGCGTCCACCATCGTCGATTTTTATCTCGATGAATGCCATACCCTGGGGGCGGAACTGTCGATTTCCACCTTGATGGTCCAGTGCACGCCGGCATTGCAGGCGCTGGCCGAGGCCTCGCCCGACCAGACCGACCACCGCGCCGACGAACCGTACCGCCGCGCGCTGATCGGCATTTATGCCCGCCTGGCCGGCACCGCGCGCGCCTTGGGGGCCACCAATATCCTGCGCAAGGAAGTCGGCCACGCGGAACCCTACGCCTGTCCGGCGGAATTCTCCGCCGACTTGCAGGTATTGATTGATTCGCTCAACGCCAACCATGCCGGCGTGATGACCCGGCCGCGCCTGACCACCTTGAAGCGGGCCGCCGATATCTTTGGCTTCCACTTGGCGTCGCTGGACATGCGCCAGTCGTCCGATGTCCACGAACGGGTGCTGGCCGAACTGTTTTCCCGCGCCGGCGTGGTGGCCGATTACGCGGCCATGGACGAAGACGACAAAGTCAAACTGCTGCTGGCGGAACTGGCGCAACCACGCCTGCTGTATTCACCGTACATCGATTATTCGGAACAGACGGTGTCGGAACTGGCGATCCTGTCCGCCGCGCGCGACATCCGCCAGCGCTATGGCGCGCGCGCCATCCGCAACTACATCATTTCGCACACGGAAACCGTGTCGGACTTGCTGGAAGTGCTGGTGCTGCAACAGGAAAGCGGCTTGCTGCGCCGGACCCGCGATGGCGCGGCGCACCTGGACCTGATGGTGATCCCGCTGTTTGAAACCATCCCCGACTTGCAGCGCGCGGCCGGCATCATGGAAAACCTGATGGCGATCCCGCTGGTGCGCCAGCTGATTGCACAGCAAGGCGAACAGCAGGAAGTCATGCTGGGCTATTCTGATTCCAACAAGGATGGCGGTTTCCTGACCTCGAACTGGGAACTGTACAAGGCCGAAGTGGGGCTGGTGGACGTGTTTGCCCAGGCCGGCGTCAAACTGCGGCTGTTCCATGGCCGTGGCGGCACGGTCGGCCGTGGCGGCGGCCCGTCGTATGAAGCGATCCTGGCGCAGCCGAAGGGTACTGTTAACGGCCAGATCCGCCTGACGGAACAGGGCGAAATCATCGCGTCGAAATTCTCCAATGCGGAAATCGGCCGGCGCAACCTGGAGTTGCTGGTGGCCGCCACCCTGGAAGCAAGCCTGCTGCCACCGCCGACCGATGCGGCGCAAACCACGCAGCTGGCGGGCTTCGAAGCCGTGATGGCGGACATTTCCGACCGCGCTTACCGCGCCTATCGCGACCTCGTGTACGAAACCCCGGGCTTCACGGATTACTTCTTTGCCGCCACGCCGATCGCGGAAATCGCGGAATTGAACCTCGGTTCGCGTCCCGCGTCGCGCAAGGCCACGCGCCGGATTGAGGATTTACGGGCGATTCCGTGGGGCTTTTCGTGGGGCCAGTGCCGTTTGCTGTTACCGGGCTGGTATGGCTTTGGCAGCGCGATCGGCGGCTGGGTGCGGGAGAGTGGCAATGAGGGCGACCGGGATGAGCGTTTGAATCAGTTGCGGGACATGTACCAGCACTGGCCATTCTTCGCCACCCTGCTGTCGAACATGGACATGGTGCTGGCCAAGACCGACCTCGCCATCGCTTCGCGCTATGCGCAGCTGGTGCAGGACGACGAACTGCGCACCCGCATCTTCAAGCGCATCACACAGGAACATGCGGACACCTTGGCGTGCCTGCAGGCGATCACCGGCAACACCGACCGCCTGGCCGGCAACCCGCTGCTGGCCCGCTCGATCCAGAACCGCTTCGCTTACCTCGATCCGCTCAACCACTTGCAGGTCGAGCTGATCAAGCGCCACCGTTCCGTGGCGCATGAACCGGGCAAGGTCGATGCGCGGGTGCACCGGGGCATCCATTTGTCGATCAACGGCGTGGCGGCCGGGTTGCGCAACACGGGGTAACCAGCCGCAGCGGTCTACCCCATGTACAAGCCGCCGTTGGCATCGATGGTGGCGCCGGTAATATAGGCGCTGCCATCGGCCACCAGGAAGGCCACCACCCGGGCAATGTCTTCCGGCGTGCCGAGCCGCCCGGCGGGAATGCCGGCGACGATGGTCTGCAGCACATCGGCCGGCACCGCCGCCACCATGGCGGTATCACAATAACCCGGGGCGACGGCGTTGACCGTGATGTTCTTGCGCGCGTTTTCCAGCGCCAGCGCGCGCGTAAAGCCCAGCACGCCCGCTTTCGCGGCAGCATAGTTGCACTGGCCGGCCTGGCCACGCTCGCCATTGACGGAACTGATGTTGACGATGCGGCCAAAGCCCCGTTCGCGCATGCCGTTGATGACCTGGCGCGACATGTTGAACAGGCTGCCCAGGTTGGTCAGCAATACCGTGTTCCATTGGTCAGGCGTCATCTTGTGCAACGCGGCGTCGCGGGTCACCCCGGCATTGTTCACCAGCACGTCCACTGGTCCCAGTTCTTTCTCCACCGCCGCCACACCTTCCACACAGGCTTGCCAGTCCGCCACGTCCCACTGAAACACGGCCACGCCATGTTCTGCCGCAAACGCTTGCGCCGCCTCCGCATCCTTGTGATACACCGCCGCCACGCGATACCCGGCATCGCGCAGGGCCAGGCTGATTGCCCCGCCCAGCCCCCGGGTTCCACCTGTGACCAAAGCTGTCCTTGCCATATGCCCTCCCTGGCGATTCCACCGCCGCAAGATTGTCATGACTACACGCCGTCCCAGCATGCACCCAAGCCCGGGACTGCGCAACGGCGGGTTATTTTGTTCGTTGCTTTCCTGACACAAGTTGTGCCTGGTATTCAACCGTTCCCAGCCGCCCTCCCCCACCCGGTCTGTCCCGCAATAAACGCCATGATCCGCTGGGAAGCGGCGGCAGCCTGCGGCAACAGCGGGATCGCCTGGAACACGTGCGGCATGTGTTCCCAGATTTCCAGCTGCACCGGCACACCGGCCGCATGGGCCCGCTCGGCCACCCGCACGCTGTCGTCGCGCAGCATTTCGATGCCGCCGGCCTGGATCAGCATCGGCGGCAAGCCCGCGAAGTCGGCGAACAGCGGCGACACCGAGGGGTCGAAATAACTTTCCGGCTGCACGTACAGGCTGCGGATCGTCATCATGCCTTCGATGGTAAACATCGGGTCGCAGTGCGCGTTGTAGCGCATGCTGGCGCCGCTCAGGGTCGCATCGACGAACGGCGACAGCAGCACGGCGCAACGCGGCATTGGCTCGCCTGCCGCCTTGATCCGGTGCAGGGTCGCCAGCGCCAGGTTGCCGCCCGCCGAGTCGCCTGCGATGACGATGTCGTCGGCGCGGTACCCCTGCGCCAGCAGCCAGCGGTACGCCGCGTGGCAATCGTCCGGGGCCGCCGGGAACGGGTGTTCCGGCGCCAGGCGGTATTGCACCATCAGCGCCCGCGCGCCCAGCTGGCGGCACCAGTTGCCCACCAGCGCGCCATGCGAATGGGGGAAGCGGAACATGAACGCGCCGCCGTGCAGGTACAGTAGCACGCGCCGCGGCTGGTTGCCGGGGCTTTCCAGCCATTCGGCCGGGACCCCGTTGCAATCGACGCGAGTGCGGTGCACCCCTTCCGGTAGGCGATTCACGCGCGCATCGATTTTCAGCTGGCGCGCACGCAAGAGCGGCACATCCGGGTCCAGTTTGATCATGTTCTTGCCGACCAGGCGCATGACCAGGTGCAGCCAGAAACGCCGCCAGCGCCCACCGTGGTGGGCAATGGCGCGCGTATAGGGCGTGACCGCTTGCAGTTCAGCAGCCGACCGCATCATGCCGCCTCGGTTGCTGGTTCAGCCACCTCGGCTTGCAACGGCGCTTCCGGCGCCTTGCTTGCCTTGGCAGCCTTCGGCCTGGCGCCAGTGGTAACGCCGCGCTTGCGCGGTGGCGCTTTCGCCTTGGCATCCGTAGCAGCCACAGCATCCTCCGCGCGCATGGCCTTGCCTGCGGATTTACGCACAGCCCCGCTGCGGGCTTGGGCGACCACCACTGCGGCGGCCTCGTCCGCCCGCACCGCACGCGGTTTGCGCAGCACCGCCGTTTTCTCCGCCACCGGCGCTGGCGCCGGTGCGGCGGCTGCCGCCTTCAATTCATCAAAGCTGGCGCGCAGGCAATCCGCATAGAATGCGGGATCCGGCATCATGTTGCGGCACGACACCGCGCACAGCCACATGTAACCGTTATAGCTGAAGCACGTATGGTTCAGCCCCACGCCATTGATCGCCACCGACACCGGATAGAAATGCACCAGTTGCGCACCCGAGATGTACCACGGACTATCGGGCCCCCGCACATTCGATACGGTGGTGTTAAATTGCGGCAGCACCGCGTGGCGCATGAAGATATCGGTGACGTAGTTCGGCAGCGACTCAAATACGTTTTGCAGGAAATCGCGGCCCAGCGTATCGAGGCCGTCCTGTACCTGGCGCACGCCGCCATACACGGCTTCCAGGCGCGCCAAGGGGGCGGCAATGTCCGAGCGCACCGGCACGCTGGCGCCGCCGACGTCGTTGCCGCCGGCCGCCTTGCGCCCTTCCGTACGCAGGCTGATCGGCATCAGCGCCTGCATGGTCTCTTCCGGCAATTCATTCTTGCTTTGCAGGTAGCGCCGCATCGCGCCACCGACGATGGTCAGGAAAATATCATTGATGGTGGAACCCGGCACGCGCGCGCGGATCGCCTTCATGTCTTCCAGGGGGAATTGCACCGCTTCCACCACGCGGTTGGCGGAAATCAGGCCATTGAAACGGGTGACCGGCGCCTTGATAAATTCCGGCATCGGCAACGGTTCGCGCAGGGCGCCCACGCGGCTCAGCGCAATGTCACTGACTTTACGGCCCAGGCCCAGGGTAAATTTCGCCAGCTTGGCGGCGCGCGACACCACATGGGGCACGGCGCGGCTGTACATTTCAATCGCATTCGGTTCACGGTCGCGCATGATGACGTTCGACACGTCGCGCGCTTCCTTCATCGGGCTGTTCGAATGCAGCGCACCGAGCACCTTGCCGGCGGTCTGGCCGTCCACGGACGCGTGGTGCAGCTTGATGAACAGCGCGAACGAACCCGGCGGCAATCCGGGGATATTATCCAGTCCTTCGATCACATAGGCTTCCCACAGCGGCCGCGAACGGTCCAGCGGGCGCGAATGCAGGCGCGCCACCTGGATCATCAGCTGGCGCCAGTCCCCCGGCTGCGGCAGCGCGATGTGACGCACGTGGTACTCGATATCGATGTCGCCATTCTCGATCCAGTACGGACGGTCGAGCGACAGCGGTACCGTCACCAGCGTGCGGCGGAACAGTTTATGGACATCCAGGCGGCTGCGGAAGTGCGCCAGGATATCCTTGAATCGGACCTTGCCGCCGGGTGCGGTCGATGGGTCGTAAATTCCCAGCGCGGCGACATGGTTATAGTTGTTTCCCTTCTCCTGGTATAAAAACAGGCTGTCGGTGCCGGACAGTTGTTCCATTTTTTGTTATTTCCTTCTTCGTCATGGTAGTAAAGGCACCCCAAAACGGCATCGTGCAGACGTAAAAAGGCCGCAGCTGTCCACGGCGCCCGATCAGGTGATCGATCAGGCGCCGATGTGGGCAGCCGCGGCCGGCTGTGGTGCTTACGTGTGTATGTCTACCGTCAGTGGTGCGCGCCACCCTCCTCGCGGATCGCCCTGACTTGCGCTTCGGTGACTTTGGCGGATTGACCGCCCCAGCCGCCGCGCAGGAAGTTGACGAGGTCCGTCACTTCCTTGTCACTGAGTTTGCCCGCGAAGCCGGGCATTTCCTGCATCGATTCCTGCTCACCGAAATGCTGGGCTTTGATGCCGTCCAGCGTTACAGCGATCAGGTTATGCGGGTCGGTATTGCGCACGGACGTGTTGCCCTTCATGGCAACCGCCACGTGCGGCTTGCCGCCGCCGTCCAGGCTGTGACAGCCTGCACAGACAGCGATATAAGTGCGCTTGCCGGCGTCGATGTCGGCCCCCGTCAGCGCCACCGGTTTCAGCGCTTGCGGCGGCAGCGGCTTGTCGCCGAACAGGTAGGTCGTCATCGCTTTCAAATCTTCCGGCTTCATGTGCTGGGTGCTCATGTGCACCACTTCGAACATTTCCCCGGTGGCGGAGCCTTGCGGCGCCACACCCGTCGCCAGGAAGGTTTGCATGTCTTGCGGCGCCCAGCCGGCGGCGGACAGGCCGGCCGGCGTGATGTCGGTGGCGCCAATGCGCGCCATGCGGTTGCCCGTCAAGGTGCGCGACAAATCCATCTGGCCCAGCGCGCCGCGCGGCGTATGGCATTCCGCGCAGTGGCCCAGCGTGTTGGTGAGATACTGGCCGCGCTTCCATTCGGCGGAAGAGCCGGTGGACGCGTCGCTCAATTTATCCTGCAAGAACATCATGTTCCAGATGCCCATGCCAAAGCGCATGTTGTACGGGAACTTCAAGTCCGGTTCCTTGTTCGCCACCGCCGCCGGCTTCAATTGCATGAAGTAGGCGTACAGCGCGTCGGAATCTTCACGGCTCAAGCCACGGTACGACGTGTACGGCATGGCCGGATACAGCGTCTTGCCGGGCGCCTTGCCGTCATGCAGGGCTTTATAGAAATCGTCACGGCTCCAGGTGCCGATGCCATGGTCCTTGTCCGGCGTGATATTGGTGCCGTAGAACTTGCCGTACGGGGACGACAGCTCGACGCCGCCCGCATAGGTCGAGCCCGATGGCGCCGTGTGGCACGCCGCGCAATCGCCAGCCTTGGCCAGGTAGCGGCCACGCTCGACCATTTCCTTGTTGTTGGCGGCGGGTGCCGAAGCCCCTTCGCCTTTGCCGCCGCAACCGGACAGCAACAGCATGGCGGCGCCGGCAACCGCGCTCAACGCGGTGGCCAGGTAAGAAGGCTTCATCATTTGGCCTCCTTGACCAGCCCCGGCGTCGACAGCACGACTTCCTTGACCGCTTCGTAATAGCGCACATAGCCGGTGCAGCGGCAGATGTGGTGGTTCAGCGCCTTGGTGATGGTGTCTTCGACCTGGTCTTTCGCGATCGGCGCTTTTTTCAAGCGTTCGATCAAGACCGTGGCCGCCGTCACGAAGCCCGGCGTGCAATAGCCGCACTGGAAGCTGAAATGCTCCATGAACTTTTGCTGGATGCTCGATACGCCGGTGACTTCGCCTTTTTCATTGCGCTGCGCATGGCCTTCGACCGTGCGGATTTTCTTGCCTTCGAAGTAGTGTGCGCCCGTGACGCAGGTGCGCACTTCTTCGCTGGTGCCATCCGGCTTGTCCAGGATGACGGTGCACGCATGGCAGACGCCCTGGCCGCAGCCCAGGCGCGAACCCGTCAAGTCGCAGTATTCGTGCAGGAAGTCCACCATCATCAGCCCTTCCGGGGCGGGGGTCGGGCCGACGGACTTGCCGTTGATATGTAAGGTAATGGGTTTGGTCACGATGCTCATGCCAGCACCTCCTGGATACGTTGCGGGGTAACAGGCAAATCGGTGAACCGATGGCCGATGGCGTGGGCGATGCCGTTGACGATGGCGCCAACGACAGGGATCATCACGACTTCAGCAATGCCCTTCGGGGGATCGGTGTCCGACAGCGCGGGCAGGATATCGGCGGTCTGCTTCCAGACCGCGACATCGGTTCCGCGCGGCAAGTGGTAACGGTTGAAGTTCCACGTGCCATTGCCGGGTCCGTCCTCGTACAACGGGAGGTATTCATGCAGGGCGTGGCCTATGCCCATCGCCAGGCCGCCCTGCAACTGGCTCGAGACCAGTTGTGGCGACAGCATGTTGCCGCACTCCATGATGGAGTGGTGGCTGAGCAGCTCGACCTTGCCGCTGCCTTCGCTGATTGCCAGCTCCACCAGGGTGCCGACAGCACTGTAATACGTGACCATCGCGCCGTTACGCTGCACCGGCGGGATGTAGACTTTCTTGCGGTTCAAGACGTGGTAGCCGCCCTTGGTGTTGGACTGCGCCTTTTTCGAGGCGGCAGCGCCATCACCATAGCGCACCGACAAGGCGTCGATCGGCAGGCGGGTGTTCGCGCCATTGATTTCCCAGTCCGCTTCGGTCCATGCCCAGCGGTTGAACGCGTGCACGGAAGCGCCGGTCACCAGGCCCAGTTCATGCGCCTTTTTCACCACGGTTTCATACGGCAGCGCTTCCAGGCCATTGGCCGTCAGCTTGCCATCGACCCAGCGCGCATCTTCCACGCGGATCGTGACCGACGCCGCCTGGCCGCCCATGTAGCCGGCGCTCCAGATCGCCATGGCCGCCGGCCACAGGCCGTGCATGAAGACCACGCGGGCCGCTTCGCGCGTGGTGTGGGTGTAATAGAAGGCCGAGTTGGTGGCCGACGCCGGCGAGCAATAGGCATTCGACCAGCGCGGATTCGCGCTGAGCTTGTCCTGCTCGGCCTGGCTCATGATGTACGGGTTGCCGCTGGTTTCCACCGGCAAATCAGTCCAGTCGGTGACCGCCGTGAGGATTTCACCGGCCGGATAATGCAGCCACTTGGCCACCGCCACCGCTTGCGAGGTGGACATGCCGGTGCCGATTTCCGTGCCGCTGTGCCACAGGCGGATCTTGCCCTCGGCATCGATCTCGACGCGGGCAAACGAGCTTTCCGCACCGGTGCCGAAGTCTTTCTGGCAGCAGGCAAAGCCGACGCCATAACGCTTGCCCGGGTTGGCCGCTTCAAACGCGGCCTTTTTCTTGGCGCGCTCCAGCCACAGCGGATGCGCCTTGGCCTTCGTTAAAACTTCATCGACCCGCACGGCGCCGGCAGGGATCGCGCCCTGGGTGTTTTTCATGCCGCTCTTCAGCGCATTTTTCAGCCGGAATTCGATCGGGTCCAACTTCAGCTGTTCGGCGAATTCGTCGACCATCATTTCCGTCGCCGCCATGGCCTGCAAGGTGCCATAACCACGAGCCGAGCCGGCATCGACCGCGCGCGACGCGATGGCCACGGCGGCGAAGTCATTCTTCGGCAGGTAGTAAATCGACTGGGCCGCCGTCGCCGCCACCATCGCCACCGATGGCGAGAAGTTGCAGCGGCCGCCGCCGTTCGCTTCCAGGTAACCGGCGAACGATTGCATCAAACCGGTCTTGCGGTCGACCGCGATGCGGTAATCCATCTTGAACGCGTGGCGTTTAATGGAGGTCTGGAATTGCTCGTAGCGGTCGTTCGCCAGGCGCACCGGCTTGCCGTTGCTGTACAGCGCCGTCACCAGGCCATAGAACGGGAAGTTGTAGTGGTCCTTGGAGCCATAGCCCACCGTGTAGCACGGGTGGACGAACAGCTGCTTGACCGGGAATTTGGTGGCCTTCTTGAACATTTCCAGCACGCCCTCGATGACTTCCTGCGGGCCCTGGGTCGCCACCACCATGTGCAGCGCCTGTTTGTCGGCGTCGTACCAGCAGTTGGCGTTGTCCGGCTCCAGCGCGGCGGTATCGACCGATTGCGTGTTGTAGGTGCGCTCCAGCACCAGCCAGTCGGCCGGCGGATTGTCCAGTTCGGACTTGATCTGGTTGGCGAAATACATGCCCTGCTCGCCCAGTTTGCCGTGCTCGATCCCGTCCGGCCAGACCGGCTGCTGCTTGCGCATCGCGCTCGGGAACACCGGCGCGTTCTTCAGGCTGGAGAACTTGTCGTCGTCATCGGAGGTGGCGCCGCCCACGCGCACGAAGCGGAACGTGCCCCACGGGTCACGCTCGAGCAGCGGCACGGCGTCGCCGTACTGGATGACGGATTCCTGGAATTGCAGCCTGTCTTTGGCAAAGCGGTAACGGGCGAAATCGTCGTAAATCAGGATCGCCACCGCGTGGCCCAGGTAATGCGCGCCTTTTCCTTCCGGCAGCAGCATGTCGGTGCCATAGAAGCCCGGGAATTCCACGCCGTCACGCGCCAGGTCGGCGGCTGTGACGAGACGGTCCGGTTTCAGGTCCTCGCCCAGCAGCGACAGGTCCAGCCCCGCATACGCGCGGTCCGTACGCGTGGTGCGCAGGATAAAGGCGTGCGACTGCTGTTGCGGCCAATGCGGCATGTCCTTGGCGCGGATGTCGCGCGCGAATACCTTCGCGCCCGTGACCTTGGCCAGGGCATCGATACGCACTTTCGCCGTGGCGCTCTTGGGATCCCAGGCGACCGGCGTCAGTATCTTTTCTTCAAACAGGGCGGCAAACGCCTTGCCCCCAAGCGGGGCGACGTAGACCGCCACACCCGCAACCATTCCCGCCTTCAGGAAATTGCGGCGTGAAAGTTCGACCTTCATTGTTAAATACTCCCATTTTCGAAAACGGACTCCCTGGTGGTACCGGATGCACGGGATGTACAAAGTGGGGCGATCAACTGGCGGGGCTCTAACCATCGTCCCCCCATCATTTACCGCTGTCAAGAAAGTCCGGGCGGCACTGTCTCATTGCCGCAGCGCTATGAACAGGACCCTCCATACGTGGTCACTACATATTTCTATATGTCACTTGTGGAACGATCTGTGCTATACATATGCATGCCAAAAGAATAAAAGTCCGGGTACAATCAACTCCCCATGACCAATGTCCCGACCCTCCTTTTCGTCACAGTTTGCGCGGCGCTCGCGATCCTGTGGCGCCGTGCCGCCCGAGCGGCATTTAACAATGCCCGTCAACTGGAACTAGCCCGCCGCGAAGCGGCGGTATTGCGCGGCGACCTGGACATATCCCGCGCCAAACTGGCCGACCTCACCCGCAGCGAAGACCACCTGCAACGCGTCGTCTCGCTGCTGCCGGTGGCGCTGTTCCAGAAAGACCCGGATTCGCGCATCATCATGATGAATGAAGCGTGCGAACACATCTTCGGCGTGGATTTCGCCAAACTGTCCGGCACCCGGGGCAGCGCGCATTACCCGGCCGACCAGATGGAAGGCTTTTTGGCGGCCGACCGCGCCGCGTTCGCGTCCGGCGAGCTGCGGGTGGAAGAAGAATGGGTGTGGCATGAGGGCAAGCAGGAAGACCGCCGGGTGCAAACCTACAAGCGTGCCGTCTACGACAGCGATGGCAAACCTGCGGTACTGATCGGCATGTGCATCGACGTCACGGAGCGCATGCGCGCCGACCTGGCGCTGCAGGATTCACTGCGGCAGTTGCGCCAGCTGTCCGATCACAAGGAAAACACGCGCGAAGAAGAACGCCGCCGCCTGGCCCGCTACGCGCACGATGCGCTGGGCCAGAACCTGATGGCGCTGAAACTGGACGCGGACATGCTGCACACGCGCACCGCGCACAACCACCCGCGCCTGCACAGCCAGGCCGGCAGCGCGCTGACCGCGCTGGACGAATCGATCCATGCCGTGCGCACGCTGATCAATGAACTGCATCCCAGCACGCTGGAACTGGGCTTGCCGGCCGCGGTGGACTGGCTGCTCAAGCAAATGGAGCGCCATGGCGCCGTCCACTGCCAGTTGCACCTGTTGCACGATGGCGGGCCGGACATCCTGCCGCCACGCGAGACCTGGGCCGTGTTCCGCATGATCCAGGTGGCGCTGGCCAATATCGACGCCAACGCCCATGCCACGCGGGTGGACGTGACCCTGGACCTGGGCCCCGATGCCGTGCTGGTGGTGGTCGGCGACAATGGCGTCGGCCTGACGCCCAACAGCGGCGAACCGTTCGGCATGCTGGCCTTGCGCGAGCGCGTCAGCGCGTTTGGCGGCGTGATCGTGGCCAGCAACATGCCGGGCAAAGGCACCACGCTGACGATCCGCCTGCCCGGCATGCAAAAACGGGAAGCCGCAGCTTCCCGTTTCAATGAATCCTGTGATGCCTGAACGCCCTCATGCGCCGCCTGGCGGCGCATGAGGGTCAGAACCGTTAGTTCTGCGTCAGGAACGTTTTCAGCTTGTCCGAACGCGATGGCTGGCGCAGTTTGCTCATGGCCTTCGCTTCGATCTGGCGGATCCGTTCGCGGGTCACGTCGAACTGCTTGCCCACTTCTTCCAGCGTGTGGTCGTTCGACATTTCCACGCCATAGCGCATGCGCAGCACCTTCGCTTCGCGCGGCGTCAGCGAATCCAGCACTTCCTTGATCACGTTGCGCATCGATGCGTGCATCGCGGCGTCCAGCGGGGCCAGGGTGGTGTTGTCTTCGATGAAGTCGCCCAACTGGGAATCGCCATCCTCGCCCATCGGCGTCTCCATGGAGATCGGCTCTTTGGCGATCTTCATGATTTCGCGGACTTTGTTTTCCGGCATTTCCATCTTGACGGCCAGGGTCGCCAGGTCCGGCTCGCTGCCGGTTTCCTGCATGATCTGGCGCGAGATGCGGTTCATCTTGTTGATGGTCTCGATCATGTGCACCGGCACGCGGATGGTGCGGGCCATGTCGGCGATGGAACGCGTAATCGCCTGGCGGATCCACCACGTCGCATAGGTCGAGAACTTGTAACCACGGCGGTATTCAAACTTGTCCACCGCCTTCAGCAGACCGATATTGCCTTCCTGGATCAGGTCCAGGAATTGCAGGCCACGGTTGATGTACTTCTTCGCGATGGAAATCACCAGGCGCAAGTTGGCCACGGTCATTTCACGCTTGGCGGTACGGGCGCGCTTTTCACCGGCGGCCATCTGCTTGTTAATCTTGCGCAAGTCGGCCAGCGGCAGCGCCACGCGCGCCTGCAGGTCGATCATCTTCGATTGCAGTTCCTTCACGGCCGGCACGTTACGGCCCAGCACCGCGCTGTACGGGTAACCAGCGTTGACTTCACCATCGACCCAGTCCAGGTCGCACTCGCTGCCCGGGAAGACCTTGATGAAGTGGGCGCGCGGCATGCCGCAACGGTTGACGCACAGTTCCAGCACGGCGCGCTCGATCGAACGCACTTGCTCCATCTGGCCACGCAAGGTGTCGCACAGCTTTTCCGTGACTTTGGCCGTGAAGCGGATGCCCAGCAATTCAGCGGAAATCGTTTCCTGCGCTTTCACATAGGCCGGCGAACCATAGCCGCCCGCCGCCTTGCGCATTTTTTCGAATTGCTGCTCGATCAGCTCAAACTTTTCCAGCGCACCTTTTTTCAGCTGCGCCAGTTGTTCGGCCGAATAACCGGCCGCGCCGCCGGCGGCGCCTTCGCCTTCTTCCTCTTCCTCGACTTCTTCTTCGTCGTCGTCATCGTCCGAGCTTGACGCCGCAGGGGCTGGAGTATTGCTCAACTCGTTCATATCGACGAAACCGTCCACCACGTCGTCGACTTTCATTTCATCGGATTCGATCTTCTTGGCCAGCGCGATGATTTCCGCGATGGTGGTCGGGCAGGCGGAGATCGCCTGGATCATGTCCTTCAGGCCTTCTTCGATGCGCTTGGCGATTTCAATTTCGCCTTCGCGCGTCAGCAGCGCCACGGCGCCCATTTCACGCATATACATGCGGACCGGGTCGGTGGTGCGGCCGAAGTCGGAATCCACGGTCGACAGCGCGGTGGCGGCGGCGGCCTCCACTTCATCGTCGGACGCCGCGGCGACCACGCCATCCGTCAGCAGCAGGCTTTCCTGGTCCGGCGCGCGCTCGTAGACCGCGATACCCATGTCGTTCAGGGTCGCGATGATGCCTTCGATGGCTTCCGGATCAATGATGTTTTCCGGCAGGTGGTCATTGATCTCGGCGTAAGTCAGGTAGCCGCGGTCCTTGCCCAGGTTGATCAGGTTCTTGAACTGCGTGCGGCGTTTTTCCAGTTCTTCCGCCGATGCGCCGGCCGAGCTCAGTGCGTCCAGGCCCTTGGCCTTGCGCTCGCGCGCCTTCGACGCGGCCTTCAGTTCGGCGCGTTCGACGGCGTTCAGCGCCGCCACTTCATCGTTTTCCGGCGTGAATTCGCTTGGCTTGCGGCCACGGCGGCCCGGCACTTTCACGCCCGGCAGCTGGTAGCCGGAAGTGTCGATCGAGGCCAGCACGGCGGCATCGGTGGTCTGGCTGACGGCCGGCGCGGCGCCGGCCGGGATGATGGTCACCGGGGCCGGTTCGGCCTTGGCACGGACTGCACGGGTTTTCGGCGCAGGCTTGACGGCATCGCCGCCCGGCGCAGCCAGCGACACGGCGGTCGCCGCGCCGGACTTGCGGGCCAGTTTCACAACAGGGACTTCGACAGACGTTTCCGCTACCGTCGCCACGCCTTCCGCCATGGCCGGCACCGCGTTCATGGCTTCCGGCGCAACACCCGCAGGCGCCGCGTCAGCAGCGGCCACAGCCGCCAGGCGCGAACGGGTTTTCTTTACGACGGTAACTTTGCCGGCAGCCTCTTGCGCATTGTCGATGACATAAGATAAAGTGGTCTTAGGTACAGCCAGTTGCACCGTCGTGGAACGTGGGGCTTTGGCAGACAACGTGAGGGTTTTCGGCGTTTTCGTCATTCAAATATCTCTCAATGCGAGATCATGCCGACCGGTCCGGTTCCAGACCGTCAGCACGCAACATCTCGTCGGAAATTGAAAAAAGCCCGTTGCATTCACTATGTACGGGCTTGCTTTATCTACTATGCAAGGCGGGAATGGCTTGCTAACTGCTGCAAGTCCTGCCACCGCAGCCAATTTTGTTTGGCAAGTCGATTATTATAACAGTGTTTTCCCGCCAGCGCACGCCGCCGCGAACAGTCATTCGCCTAAGCAAAACAACATGATGGCGGATTTTACAATGCATCGTTGCCGACAGCATGATATGCTGGCGGCCTCTTGCTTAACCTGTGAAGTCGATGAACACTAGCCTTACCCCGGAGCCGGCGGCCACTGAAGCAGCCAACCAACCGGCCGCCCCAGCGCAAACCGCCCGCGCATTGCTGAAGCAACTGCAGCAACAATTCCCACCATTCCGCGATTGCCTGCCGCTGTCGATTGGTATCGACAAGCAGATCCTGGCGCAACTGCCCGGTATCGAAAAAAAGTTGATGCGCGCGGCACTGGGCATCCACACTGGCTCGCAGCGCTACCTGCGCGTGATGGAAAAAGCCACGGTGCGTTATGACCTCGACGGCAAGGCCGGCGCCGAAGTCACGGACGAGCACCGCAAGCACGCCAAGGAAGTATTGAAAGAGCGCCTGAAGAAGGAAGCGGACCGCAAGAAAGCCGAGCGCGAAGCCGCGGCCGAAGCGGAAGCCGCCCAGCAGCGCCAGGAAAAACTGAACCTGCTGGCTGCCAAGTTCTCGAAAAAAGGCTGATGAACGACGCCGCCGACTTGCCGGCCGAATCCGGGACGGAGCTTGATGCTCCACCGGATTTACCGCCCTATATCGGCATTGCACTGGCCGACGTGCGGCTGGTGCGCGCAGCCGCCGAGCTGGAAGAAGCGCAGGCGGCATTGCTGGCGGCGGACGTGATCGGCTTCGACACCGAGTCCAAACCCACCTTCCTCAAAGGGCAAACGTCGGACGGGCCGCACCTGGTGCAGCTGTCGACGGATGCCGTCTGCTACCTGTTCCAGATCGGGATGCAACCCTTGCCGGCCCTGCCCTTGCTGAAGGAAGTGCTGGAGTCCGAGCGCATTTTGAAAGTCGGTTTCGGCCTGTCCGACGACGTGCGGCGGCTGCGCGCCAAGCTCGGCATCGAGCCGCAGCGGGTGGCCGACCTGTCGGTCGCCCTGCGGGGCGGGCAGCGCAATGACCTCGGCGCGAAGAGCGCCGTGGCGCGCTTCTTTGGCCAGAAACTGCAAAAATCCAAAAAGATTTCCACCACCAACTGGGCCGCGCCCCGGCTGTCGGAACGGCAGATCCTGTATGCGGCCGACGACGCGCAAGTCGCGCTGCGCATTTACCGCCACTGGATCGCGGCCGGCAACGCGCTGCCGCCACAGCGGCCGGCCAAACCGAAGCGCAAGCCACGCCCGGTCACCGCCTGACAGGCCACGCCGCCTTTTCAGTCACGTCATGCACTCCGTAGGGCGGTTTCCGCAACGCGGAAGCCGCCATGCCCGCGCCGCCGCCAGCGCCAGCGACAGCGGTCACGCACGCATGGCGGCTTGATGAATCCAAGCCGCCCTACGGATTTCGCGCCGCCAGCCTGCCCAGCACCGCCATCGCTTCTTCCTGCGCCGTATTCCACGGGTGCCCGTAATTCAACCGCAAACAGTTGCGGTACTCGCGCCGCGCGGAAAACATCGGTCCCGGCGCAATGCTGATGCCCTGCTCCAGCGCCGCGCGCTGCAGCGCCAGCGTATCGGCGCCGGCCGGCAACTCCACCCACAGGAAGTAGCCGCCCTCCGGCCGCGTGGCGCGCGTCCCGGCCGGAAAATGCCGCGCCACCGCCATCAGCATGGCGTCGCGCTGCGCCTCCAGCGCGACGCGCAATTGCCGCAGGTGGCGATCATAGCCCCCTTGCGCCAGGTAACCGGCCAGCGCCAGCTGGGACGGCATGGCGCAGGCCAGGCTGGTCGACAGTTTTAGCCGCTCCACCGCCCGCGCATGACGCCCCGGCGCCGCCCAGCCGATGCGGAAACCCGGCGCCAGGCACTTGGAAAACGAACCGCAATGCAGGACCAGCCCGTGTTCGTCATAGCGCTTGGCCAGCGCCGGACGGCGCGCGCCAAAATACAGTTCGCCATACACATCGTCTTCGATCAGCGGCACGGCGTGCCGCGCCAGCAACGCCACCAGTTCCTGCTTCTTTTCCGGCGACATCAGGCTGCCCAGCGGATTCTGGAAACTCGTCATCAGCCAGCACGCGGCGGGCCGATGCCGCTCCAGCGCCGCCGCCAGCGCGGCCAGGTCCATGCCGTCGCGCGGATCGGTCGCCACTTCCACCGCATGCAGACCCAACCGCTCGAGCGCCTGCAGCGCCGCATAAAAAGCCGGCGACTCCACCAGCACCGTGTCGCCGGGCCGCGTCACCGCCTGCAGGCACAGGTTCAGCGCTTCCATCGCGCCATTGGTGATGACGATCTCGTCCGGCGGCACCGGGGCGCCATCGAGCTGGTAGCGCAGCGCGATCTGGCGCCGCAATGCATCGTTGCCGGGCGCCAGGTCCGCCACCGTGCTCCACGGGTCGAGCCGGCGCATGGCGGACGCGGTTTCGCGCGCCAGCCGGCCCAACGGAAACAGCAGCGGACTGGGAAAGGCGGAGCCAAACGGCACGGCGGACCGGTTGCGCGCCGCTTCCAGCACGTCGAACACCAGCGCGCTGACATCGACCACCGCGGGCTCCACCGCCGGCCGGGACGCCTGCGGTTCGGGCGGCTCACCTTCCGGCAGGCGCAAACGCGTGACGTAATAGCCGGAACGGGGCCGGGATTCAATCACGCCGCGCGCTTCGAGCAGGTAATAGGCCTGGAACACGGTGGCGGGGCTGACGCCGCGGCGCGCCTGTTGCTGGCGTACCGACGGCAGGCGGTCGCCGGGACGCAAGGCCTGCTGTGCCACCAGGTCTTCGATTTCCTGCGCCAGCGCTTCGTAGAGCTTCAATCTGATCCCCTGTTTTGTTGCGTTTCTGCGCCTGTCCAAGCGTGCCGCACAGGCGTATTCTTGTCGATCAATAAAGCTATCATTTTAAAGAACAGGCCCCTTATGTGGAAACCGAGGAAACCGGTCCTGGCCGCGTGCCTGGCAGTTTGCACCCTCCTGCCGGCGCATGCCGCCCCCGCCAGACCAACGGCGCTCAAGGAACTCCCCGACAGCATGGCACAGCGCATGGCCGCGTGCACCGCCTGCCATACCGCCGGCGCCAACGTCAAAGCCGATGCCCGGGCGGCGGCGCGCGGCGATGTGTATTTCCCCCGCATTGCCGGCAAGCCGGCCGGCTACCTGTATAACCAGTTACGCAATTTCCGCGAAGGCCGCCGCCAGTACGCCATGATGACCTACATGACGGAACAGTTGTCCGATGCGTATTTAATGGAAATCGCGGAATACTTCGCGTCCCAGCATCCGCCCTACCCGCCGCCCGGCAAAACCAGCGCCAGCGGCGCCATGCTGGAACGGGGCCGCGTGCTGGCCCTGCAGGGCGACCCGCAAAAAAAAGTGCCGGCCTGCGTGGCCTGCCATGGCGACAACCTGGCCGGTGTGGCGCCGGCCATCCCGGGCCTGGTCGGCCTGCCGCGCGACTATATCAATGCGCAGTTCGGCGCATGGCGCGACAAGGGCCGCCGCGCCCACGCGCCCGATTGCATGGCCGATATCGCGGGCCGGCTGTCGATTGACGACATCGCCGCGGTGTCCGGCTGGCTGGCGCAACAGCCGGCCGATGCCTCCATCCTGCCCGCCGCGTCGATTGCGCGGCCACTGCCGATTGCCTGCGGCAGCGCGCCGGATAATCCGCCGCCCGGCCCGGCCGCCCTGCCCGGCGCTAATACCCCCGCCGCCGGCGCCAGCAACGCACCGACCCATGCCGCCAGTTCAGCACCCGCCGCGCAGCGGGCCGCCGCACCGCGCTCCGGAGGCCAGCCATGAAGCGCCGCCTCATCATCGCCCTCGCCGTCTGCGTCATGCTGCTGGCCGGCCTGTGGCTGGCGGCGCCCGGCGACGATCCGCTGCCGCCGCCCGGCAACGCCACCGCCGCGCTGACGCCGCAACAGCGGATTGACCGTGGCGCCTACCTGGCCCGGGCCGGCGATTGCCAGGCGTGCCACACCACGCGTGGCGGCCAACCCTATGCCGGAGGCCGGGCGTTGCCAACCCCGTTCGGCGACGTGGCCGCCCCGAACATCACGTCGGACAAGGAAACCGGCATCGGCGCCTGGACCGCCGATGAGTTCTGGCGCGCGCTGCACAACGGCAAATCGCGCGATGGCCGACTGCTGTACCCGGCCTTCCCGTACACGAACTACACCAATGTGTCGCGCGACGACGCCGATGCGCTGTATGCGTATTTCCAGACCGTGCCGGCCATCCGGCAAGCCAGCCCGCCGCACCAGGTGCGCTTCCCGTACAACCTGCAAGCGAGCCTGTGGGTGTGGCGTTCCCTCTACTTCCGGCCCGCCGCCTACCGCGAAGACACCGGCCAGACTGCGCAATGGAACCGTGGCGCTTACCTGGTGCAGGGACTGGGCCACTGCAATGCCTGCCACAGCACCCGCAACGCGCTGGGCGCGTCGAGCGACCGCATGTCCGGCGGCCTGATTTCCATGCTGGGCTGGTATGCGCCCTCGCTGACCTCCGATGGCGAAGCGGGACTGGGCGACTGGGATACGGGGCACCTGGCGCAATTGCTGAAAACCGGCGTGTCGCCGCGCGCCACGGTGTTCGGACCGATGGCTGAAGTGGTGCGTGAAAGTTTGCAGCATCTGTCGGACGACGATGTGCAGGCCATGGCGGTCTACCTGAAAACCCTGCCGCATACCGGCGGCAAGGCCGTGCCGTATGAGCGCTCAGCGTCGCAGGAGGCCCGGGCATTCCTGGCCCTGGGCGCGGACGTCTACGTCAAACATTGCGTGACATGCCACGGCTTTACCGGCAAGGGATTACCGCCCGCCTATCCGCCACTGAACGGCAACCGCGCCTTGCTGATGGATGAAGCGGCCAATCCGATCCGCCTTGTGCTCAATGGCGGCTTTGCCCCGGCCACGGCCGGCAATCCGCGCCCCTACGGCATGCCGCCGTTTGCCCATACGCTGTCCGATACCGAAGTGGCGGCCGTGGTGTCGTATATCCGCTCGGAATGGGGCAATAACGCGCCGCCGGTCAACGGCAGCGACGTCGACCGCTACCGCCGGGTACCGCTGGATTAGATGCGTCAGGTGCGCGCCGCCAGCCCCACCCGGTCGGTGGTGGCATGGCGCGCATCGTCGAGCGCGATCTTTTTCTCGGCCAGCAGCACTTTCAGCGCCGCGTTCATGGTGTGGCAACCCTCGCGCTGCTGCGCTTCCATCCATGGGCGGATGCCAGCGATATTGCCCGCTTCGACCATGTGCGCCACGTCCGGATGGACGGTCAGGCATTCCGTCGCCAGGTGGTAGCGGTCGCCATCGATGGATGGCAGCAGCGCCTGGCACAACATGCCCCGCAGCGCGTGCGCCAGCGCCTGCTGCTGCGGCTCGGAATTGCCGAGCAAACGTATCATTTTTTGCAAGCCCAGCTCGGTCGAGCGGGCGTGCAACGTCGCCAGCACCAGCGGACCGGATTCGGCCAGCGCCAGCGCTTCCTGCGCGGTTTGCGCATCACGGATTTCACCGATGACGATGACGTCGGGGCGTTCGCGCAGGGCGTCCAGCGCGCCCAGGTAAAAACTCTCGACGTCGCCATCAAAACCGACTTCCCGCTGCGTGATGACGCACATGCGCTGCGGGATCAGGGTTTCCACCGGGTCTTCAATGGTGATGATGTGGCCCGAGCGGTGTTTGTTGATTTCATCGAGCATCGAGGCAATCGTGGTGGACTTGCCCTGGCAGGTGTCGCCGATGATCAGCACCAGGCCGCTGGTGAGTTGCGCGAATTTCTGTTCATGGGGCCGCAAACCCAGGTTGGCCAGCGGCAGCGGTTCCTTCGGGAAGCGGCGGATCACGCAACCGAGCCGTTTTTTCCCCTGGAACGTGAAACAGTTGGCGCGGATGCGGGCCGTATGCAAATCGATCGAGCGGTCGAAGGCGCGGTCCTGGATGCGCTCCTGCCAGTTCGGCTCCACCACTTCAAAGAATTCTTCCAGTTCTTCGCGGGTAATGGGCGAATCCGTCACCGCCACCAGCCCTTTCGGCTGGCGCAGCAGCAAGGGGCTGTTCTGGTGGATCAGGATGTCGCTGAAGGTCAGGCGGGAATTGAGCAAGTGCAGGATTTGCTCGACCAGGGTGCCGAATACCGGGTGGTCTTCGTTTTCCTCATAGGTCAGCGTACGGATCTGCGACGACTGGTGGTATTCCATGACTCAATTTCCCCCGGTAAATTAATAGTTCCACAAGGATTATACGGGGGCCTTCGGGAACTCAAAACCGGTTTTCAAGTCCATGTAGACACGGACGCCACGCCTATTGACAATTGACTTCGGCGGTGGCGCAATCCCGGCCAGTTCCCGCGCAAACACCGGCAAGCCTTCGCCCTTGCGCAGCAATTCATCGGCGCGCTGGAACACATTCGGGCAACCGGTGCCAGCAATCAGCGCCTGGACGATGGGTACTTTCCATGCTTCGGCCGCGCCCGACTGGAATCCGCACAGCAGGTAGCCCTGCGGGCCGCCGTAATACTCGACAAACAGGCCGGGCAAGCCATCTTCTTCGCCGTTCACGAGCTGCATCAGCTGTTCAGGCCCCAGCGCCGCCATGACTTGCGCCCGCTTGGCGATCGCCGCCTGCACCCGGCGCTTGATCATTGCGTGGTCCACCGGCTCATCTTCGCGCAGGGTCCAGACCCGGGCGCAGATTTGCACCGCCTTGGCGTTATAGGCGGCGCGCGCCAGGAAACGGCGCGACGAGGTTTGCACGATGGCGGTCGCGCCTGGCTTGTTTTTTTCTTGTGGACGGCCATCGACACGCTCGACGGACGCGGGATAAATCCACGGATCGCCGGCCAAAATCGACTGTTCCTTGCCCTGCTTGATTGTTATTACCAACATATGACTTCCCTCAATACAATGCCGCATGATACCTCATGCTTCCATCGGCTCCGGATGCATTCTGTTCCGCCCACACCGCAGTCTGTCGCATGCCAGGTGCCTGCACAATGTTGCTGCCCTACCATGAGCCTCATCAAACAACATCAAGTCTTTCGAGGAGAATCAACATGGCAGCATTCAACCACATCGCCCGTACCGTCCTGCTGGCCGCCAGCGCCCTGGCCATCATCGTCCCCGCCACCAGCGTCGGCGCGGGTCCTTTGAGCTGGCTGCGCGGCGGCGAAACCGTACAAGGCAATGGCAAGATCGTCAAGCAAACGCGCGACACCGGCCACTTCACCGGCCTGGCGCTGTCCTTGCCGGGCGACGTGGAAGTCCGTACCGGGAATACCGAAAACATCACGATTGAAACCGATGAAAACGTGCAGGGCGCGATTGAAGCGGTGGTGGAACATGGCGTGCTGCACCTGCGCCCGGTCAAGCGCGATGTGCGGATCGATACGCGCAACCTGAAGGTGACCGTCAACGCGAAAATGCTGGAAAAAATCGCGGTCGGCGGTTCCGGCTCGATCGATGCGGATACCTTGAAAGCGCCGAAACTCACCTTTGACGTGGGCGGTTCCGGCTCCATCAATGTGCGCAACATGGAAAGCGATGCGGTGGCGGTGTCGCTGGGCGGTTCCGGCAGCCTGAAAGCCGCCGGCGCCACCGGGCGCCTGCAAGTATCGATCGGCGGTTCCGGCAAGGTCAACACCGACAAGCTGGCGGCGCGCGATGTCTCCGTCAGCATCGGCGGTTCCGGCCAGGCCACCGTCTGGGCCAAGCAGTCGCTGAACCTGTCGGTGGCCGGTTCCGGCGATATCGGCTACTACGGCGACCCGCAAGTGAGCAAGAGCATCATGGGGTCCGGTTCGGTCAAGCGCCTGGGCGGGTCGCCGAACTAAACCGGTGGCAGGCGCCGCCCTACAGGTCGAACTTCAGTTCGGCCACCACCGTGCGCTGGGTGTACGGATGAAACGCCCAGTACTTGCGGTTATTGAGGTTATCGATCCCCAATGATCCGCTCCACTGCCGGTTGAACCGGTAGCGCACCCGCGCATCGAGCACCAGGTAATCCGACACGCCCATGTAAGTCGCCCCGTTCGGATCATTGTTCAACAGCGATCCATACTGGCGGCCGCTATAGCGCAAGCCCAGGGTCGACGTCCAGTGTTCTCCCGTGTGATACGACGCCAGCAAGGTGGCGCGCCAGTCCGGTACGCGCGGCTGGCGTTTGCCGACGCTGGCCGGCAGCGCGGGGTTACGGGTGATGATGGAGTCGGCATAGGTTGCACTGCCCGTCAGCGACAAGCCGGGCAGCCACACGCCATCTTGCTGGTACGACAATTCCAGTCCGTTGGTGCGGATGCCTGCAATGTTTTGCACGGTATTGACCGTGGGCGCGGCCGGCAGCGGCTGCGAATACAACGCGTCGCGCGTGGTTTCGTGGAAAGCCGTCAGACGCAGGCTGCCCTGCTCCAGCTGGCGTTCCGCCGTCCATTCACTGGTCCATGACCGCTCGGCGCGCAAGGTGGGATCGGTATTGACGATCTCATTGTTGACGATGGAGCCCTGGAACAATTCCGCCGCGGTCGGGTTGCGCACGGCGCGCCCGACCGACGCTTTCAGCGACCACTCATCGCTGGCGCGGTACGACACGGCCAGCTTGGGCGACCAGGACGCTTCGTCGCGGTCCTGGAACCGCTTCAGCACATCCGCGCTGTTGGCGATGCCGCCGCCAAATGCCTGCCACTGTTCGCGGCGCAGGCCGAACGTGGCTTTTACCCTGTCGGAAACGCGCCACGTATCCTGTCCATACCAGCTGGTCAGCCGCGTATCGCCGACAAAGCGCGACACCGGGCTGCCGGCCGCGTCGCCATGGATCCAGTCCGCGCTGCTGGTGACCCGGGTGCGCAGGTACGCACTGTCGCGCTGCGCGCCGAATTCCACCGTGTGCGCCACGCCCTGCGGACGCCAGATGCCGCGCAACGCCAGCGTATGCCAGCCACTCCCCGCCATGTCGGTCAGGTTGCCCTGCCCGTTCGTGGCGGGATCGGGCACCGCCACGGTTGGCGTGCGCACCTGGTCGCGCGCATAGTCATAGCGGCTGGCCGCCACTTCCCAGTCGAACACGCCCTTGCTGTTTTGCTTGAGCGACAGGCCGTGCATCACGTGTTCCAGCGCGCCGCGCGACGGTGCGAAGTCGGAGGCCAGCAAACTGTAGCTGCGGCCATCGACATTGACCACGCCGCCAAACACCGGGTTGCCGGCGTTATTGCGCAGGTAAGAGGTGGACCTGCGTACCGCGTCATTGCGCCACCAGCCCAATGTATAGCTGGCGCGCAGCGCCGGGGCCAGGTCATACGCCAGCTTGACCTTGGCATGGTCTTGCACCGTATGCACCTGGCTGGTGGCGCCCAGGATCAGCCAGTCCGCGTTGACCGGATTTTTGTCGGCAATCGCGCCGGTGACGGGAATGCCGGCCTTGCCGGGCGTGCCATTGGCCACCAGCTTGTTGGCAAACGCGATCGGCTGGCCGTTGCTGTCGAGCCGCGACACATCGATCCACCACGACCACGCGCCGGCGCGGTTGCCGAGCGAGGCGCTGGCCTGGCCGCCATCGTGGCGGCTGTCGGAACCATATTGTTGAAAGCCCTGGGTGTAGCCGGACAGTTTGACGTGCGCTTCCAGCCGGTCCGGCATGCGGGTCTGAAAGTCCACCACGGCGCCCACCGAGTTGCCTGGGTACGCGGCGGAAAACGGCCCATACAACACGTCGACGCGTTCGATTTCTTCCGGCGACACCTGGCCCCAGCGCGGCGTATACGTGGCGCCATTGCCCAGCAGGTTGGACAGCAAGATGCCGTCCGCATACACCAGCGAGCGGGCGCTGTTGCCAGTGCCGGAAGCCCGGCTGGCCAGCACCGCGTGGTCATAGTCGCCGATATAGCGCTTGCGCACGTTCAGGCTCGGCAGATACTTCAGCGCATCTTCACTATCGCTGGCATTGATGCGGTCTTCGACTTGCGCCCCCGTGATGCCTTCCATGGTGGCGGGGATTTGCGCGGGCAAGGAGGTGGGACGGCCCGCAGTGATGTGGACCACGTGATCGGCGCGGGCAGCACTAAGCATGGACGCAGCAGCGCCCATCGCCGCCAGCATCACTGCCAGCGGCTTGCATTTCAAATTGTTCATGTCAAATCAGTGTGCGTGGGCGGGCCCGGTGGCGGGAACGATGGTCAGGACAGGGGCCGGCGCAAGTAATTTGGCGCCGGCATCGCCGGGAAGTTCATCCCAGGCCATGCTGCCTTTGACACATTGTTGAACCACTTTGAAGTACACCTTGCCCGCTTCCACGGGCAATTTCGCCTGCACGATGAATTCATCGAAATGCTCGTCGGCCAGCGGACCGCCGGTCCACGTGACTTCCCGCACGGCGGTGGTGACCGCCTTGCCATGCGATTCCTGCGGCACCGACAGCTTGCCTTTGACGGTACTGATTTTCCAGCCGGCTTTGGGCATCGGCTTGGCGCCGGTGACCGACTCCGGCAGCATCACAGTGATGGATTTGGTGGGGCTGCCATCGCAGCCGTGGCCGACGCGGAATGCCAGCTTGTGATAGGTGTCGGCCTGGCCGGTCGGCTGGTCCAGGGTGACGTGGGCAAAAGCGAACGGGGACAGCGCCATGCCGATGGCAGCGGCGGCGAAGGTTTTTTTGAAGTTGTTCACAATGAGCCTCACTTGGACGGGGAATAGTTCAACGGCTTGACCAGCGCTTTGACTTCAACGGTTTCCAGCTTCTTGTCCTTCTTTTGCACCACCAGGGTCAACGGTATCGTATCGCCTTCCTTCATTTGCTGCTTCAGGCCCATCAGCATCACATGGTAGCCGCCCGACGCCAGCGCCACCGGCTTTCCGGCGGGCAGGTCGATGCCTTCGACCTCGCCCATTTTCATCACGCCATTGTCCATCGACATCTGGTGGAGTTCCACCATGCCGGCCACCGGCGAGCGCACTTCCACCAGGCGCGCATCCTGCGCGGACTGCAACAGCATGAAGGCGCCGGACGCCTTGGCGGCGGGCACCGTGGCGCGCACCCAGGGATCCTTGACGGTGACTTGCGCGTGGGCGCTGCAGGCCAGCAGCGTTGCGACGGAGAGAATGGCGGTTTTATTCAACAACTTCATGTTTCTACCTCTGAATCGGATTACGGTATGCGCGGCATCGCGGCGATGACGCGCGGCAGTAAGGGTGAATCAGATCGGCGCGGGGGGCCCGCGTGGTTGCGCCGTGGCCCATACAGGCAGTGGCTGCGGCGCGCGATAGAACAGGAACGGTACGGATTGCATGCCCGGCAAGGGCAGGCTGGAAAGAGTTGCGGGAGGCAAGCCGAATGAGCCGGCGTGCGTCTGGCAATAGGCGCAATCCTCGCCCATGGCTTTGACCTCGCCAGGCGCTTTGTCGCTGTCGCTGGCGGACGTGATCAGGCCGGACACGGTGACTCGGGAACCGTCCGCGCGGCAAATTTCCCAGGTGGCCGGCACGCCCTTGCTGAAGGCAATGGCGTGCGACACGGATGGCGCAAGCGCATTCAGCAAGATCGCAAAACATGCGATCCAGAGCCATAGCATCCTGGTAGCCGGTGTCCTTTTCATCACGGGCGATTATAACCCGAGACATCCGTGGTTACGCGCTATAGCTGCCATATGAAACCGTAGGGTGGTAAGCCGCAAGGCTTGCCACCATTCCAGCGCGTTGGCACCGGCACGCGCAGTCACGGCGCTGGCATGGCGGCTTCCGCCTTGCGGAAACCACCCCACGTTAGCGGGAGCCGGTGGCCGCAGCTGCTTTGGCCGCCTCCCTTGCCGCGCGCAAGCGGCTGGCCGGCGACGGATGCGCAAAGCCGCCCGAGTTAGGGGCGCTGGACGCCTGCACCAGTTTGCGGAAGTAAGCCGCCAGCACGTGCGGCGGCCACCCTGCCCTGGCCGCCAGCTTCAAGCCCTCGCGGTCCGCTTCCAGTTCCTGCTGTTTACCCAGCGGCGCCAGCTTCGCCATCAGCGCGCTGTCATGGTCGACCGCATATTCCAGTTCCGCGAACGGGCGCGCCTGCCATGCCGGCTCCAGCTTCAGCGCTTCCTGGTATTCGAGCAGGTTATGCCGCAGCACGGCATGGGCGATCTCATGGGCCAGCACCATGGCCAGTTCGCCGTCCGACAATTGCAATGCCGTGGCATGGGCGCTGCTGACCAGCAGCCTGCCGCCGGCGAACGCGTAGGCGTGTTCTTCGGGATCGGTGGTGGTGTGCACTTCCCACGGCCAGGCGGCCGCTTCGGGAAAATCGCGCGCGGCCTGCGCCAACAACGGTTGCGCGATGCGCTGCACACGCGCGTGGAAGGCCGCATCGTTGTCGAGCAATTGCGCGGAGCGCAGGTCCGCGATGCGCTCGTTGTACAGCACGGCCGCGCCGGCCATCACTTGCTGCTGGTCCGGGCCCGGCGAAGGCTGCGCTGCGCGCCCTGCCGCCGGCATGACTGCCAGGGCCGGCAACAATGCCGCCAGCAAAATTGCGCGCAGCGGCGCGCGAACGGCTGCGCCGCCCCTGCCCCAGACATGCCGCACAACAGTGCATCGGGAGCAGCGCGGCGTCGCCATGGCGCTTACGCCTTCAGCGTTTCACGCTCAACCAGCACGGTTTCCGTGCCGTCGGTCAGCCAGATCTGGCTATCCTGGATCGTGCATTGCAGCTGCATCGAGCGCTGGGCCATCTTTTCCAGCGCGGCCGACGCTTCGGCCGGGATATTGATCACGCTGACGTTTTTCGCGCGGTCGATCTTGTTGGCCAGTTGCTTCCACCAGACGTGCGAGGTGGCGGCGTACGAATACACCATCACCTGTTCCGAGCGGCCGGCCGCTTTCAGGATGCGCTTGTCGTCCGGCTGTCCGATTTCAATCCACAGCTGGATCGCGCCGGTCAAATCCTTTTGCCACAGGTCCGGCTCTTCGGTATCGGACAGGCCCTTGGCATTGACCAGCGCTTCATCGGCGTGGATGGCGAAGGCCAGCACGCGGATCATCAGGCGCTCGTCGGTTTCGGACGGGTGGCGCGCCAGGGTCAGTTGATGGGTGTTGTAGTAATTGCGGTCCATGTCGGCAATCGACAGTTCCGCCTTATAGATTGTGGATTTCAGTGCCATTAATGATATGAGGGCGCCCGGCCCGAAGGACCGGCACCCATGTTGTCTAAGATGCGGTTTACTTGAAGACGACGGTTTTGCCGCCGTTTTGCAGGATACGGTGTTCGACGAACCATTTGACGGCACGCGCCAACACCACACATTCCACGTCGCGTCCGATGGCGGACAGGGTCTCTGCATCCATCGAATGGTCGACGCGTTCCACGTCCTGTTCGATGATCGGACCTTCATCAAGGTCGCTGGTCACGAAGTGGGCCGTGGCGCCGATCAGTTTCACGCCACGCTGGTGCGCCTGGGCATACGGCTTGGCGCCCTTGAAGCTCGGCAGGAACGAGTGGTGGATATTGATCGCCTTGCCTTTCAGGCGCGCGCACAGGCGCGGCGACAGGATCTGCATGTAGCGCGCCAGCACCACCAGGTCGATATCGTGCGATTCCACCAGTTCGATGATGCGCGCTTCCTGCGCCAGCTTGGCCTCCTCCGATGCACCGGCCGCCAGCGGCAGGTAGTGGAACGGGATATTGTAGCTGGCCGCCAGCTGGTAAAAGTCCATGTGGTTCGACACGATGGCGGGGATTTCCATCGGCAGCAGGCCGCTCTTGTAGCGGAACAGCAAATCGTTCAGGCAGTGGCCGATCTTCGACACCATCAGCAGCACGCGCGGCTTGGCGCGCGCGTCGCGCAATTCCCAGTCCAGCTTCATGTCGTCGGCCAGCAGCGCGAATGCCGCGCGCAGGCGCTCATCGGTCACGCCGGCGTCTTCCTGCGCGAAGTGCACACGCATGAAGAACAAATGGGATTCGCTGTCGCCAAACTGGGCGGAGTCAATGATGTTGCAGCCGTGCTCGGCCAGGAAGCCCGAGACACGATGCACGATGCCGCGGTGATCCAGGCAAGACAGGGTCAGGATGTATTCAGGGTGCGTCATGAACGAAATAAAAATCGGTTTAGCAACGGATTGAACAAGCATTAACCTGCTATTGTCGCATGTCTTGACGCAACAACAGGTATTTTGAAAAATAGCACGATCGTTCATTTTAAGTTATAGTAGGAAAACACCCCACATTCCAATAACTACGGAGGCAAAATGACCACATCCCTGGAAAACCTGCACAACGTTCAATTCCGCCTGGCATCCCGCCCGGTCGGCCTGCCAACCGAGAGCAACTGGCAGCGCGTGTCGGAGCCGGTGCGCGAACTGGCTGACGGCGAAGTGCTGGTCAAGACCCAGTACCTGTCGCTGGACCCGGCCATGCGCGGCTGGATGAATGACGCGAAGTCGTATATCCGCCCGGTCGCCATCGGCGAAGTCATGCGCGCGGGCGGCATCGGCGAAGTGGTGGCGTCCAAATCGCCGAAATTTGCCGTCGGCGACATCGTCACGGGCGGCCTCGGCGTGCAAACCTACTGGACCGGCGCGGCCGATGACCGCAGCGCGGCACTGGTGAAAATCGATACCCGCCTGGCGCCGGCCACCGTGTGGACCAACACGCTGGGCATGCCGGGCATGACCGCATACTTCGGTTTGCTGGAAGTGGGCCAGCCGAAAGCCGGTGAAACCGTGGTGGTGTCGGGCGCGGCCGGCGCCGTCGGCCAGACGGTTGGCCAGGTCGCCAAACAGCTGGGCTGCCGCGTGGTCGGTATCGCCGGCGGCAAGGATAAATGCGATTTCGTCGTCAACCAGCTGGGCTTTGACGCCTGCATCGATTACAAGGCGGGCGACATCCGTGCCGGGCTGAAGGAACATTGCCCGCAAGGCATCGACGTCTACTTCGATAACGTCGGCGGCGACATTCTGGACACGGTCCTGACCCGCATCAATATGAAAGCCCGTATCGTCATCTGCGGTGCGATTTCTCAATACAACAACACGACGTCGGTCAAAGGTCCCGCCAATTACCTGTCGCTGCTGGTCAACCGTGCCCGCATGGAAGGCATGGTGGTGTTTGATTATGCCGACCGCTACCACATCGCCGTCGCCCAGCTGGCAACCTGGCTCAAAGAAGGCAAGATCAAGAGCCGTGAAGATATCGTGCAAGGCATTGATCAATTCCCGCAAGCATTGACGATGCTGTTTGAAGGCAAGAACTTCGGCAAGCTGGTGCTGCAAGTCGCGTAATCCGCCGCCACCGCGCGGAACTTATCCGCGCGCTGCTCCTCCAATCGACAGGGCCGCCATTCCGGCGGTCCTTGACCACAAGGAGCAGCATCATGGACGACCGCACTCCCCCCAAAACCGCCACCAAAGCCGCCCGCAAATCTGCCGACAGGTCCGCAGACAGGTCTACAGGCAAGCGCGGCTTTGCCGCAATGGATGCCGAGCAGCAGCGCGCCATTGCCAGCCGAGGCGGCCAGGCCGCGCACCAGAAAGGCACGGCCCATGAATTCAATTCCGAAGAAGCGCGCCGCGCCGGCCAAAAAGGCGGCGAAGCGGTCAGCCGCGACCGCGCCCATATGTCGGCCATCGGCCGCAAAGGCGGTGAAAGCCGGCAGTCCGCCACCCGCCTGAACAAGCAACAGGCCGATATGTCCCAGGTCACCCAAATGGCAAACCAGGACAACGAGCCTTGAGCGGCTGCGCCGACATCACTTTTTTAGTTGCGGCATGAGTCACGGCATGCCGCCATCTTGTATCGCTGTGATGCACGCATTGATGCATGGATGTGACATTTTTTAACGACTCTTACTGACAAATATCAACGCCGTCTATAATGGATTGGATTGCCAAACCGACACTTCGGAAAGGATGTGCCATGTCCACAGCGATTCCGTACGACGACCTGCAATCCGCTTTCAACTTTGTCTCCGCCGGCGCGCCCTACGAGCGCAATGCGTACATCGCCAAGGACACGGGCGAAGTCTTCCATGCCGCGCAAATCTACGATGCCTATAAGCGGATCCCGCCCGATGTCGATGACAGCGAGCGCTACTGGTCGGTGCCGCACCGGCAAGACCTCGACCTGGGCGGCCACCTGGAATTGAAATTCGTGGAGGAACACATTCCCGCCCAGTTCGCTATTGCCGAAGAATTCTTTCACCGGCGCGGGGCCCACGCAAAATTCCACGACCTGGTGGAAAAAGAAGGCAAGCAGGCACTGTGGCGCCAGTATGAGCATGACGCCACCGAACTGGCCCTGCGCAAATGGGCCACGGAAGAGGGTTTGGCGCTGGCCTGAATGGCGTGGGGCGCCGTGCCCTTGCGTGCGGGGCCGATGCTTAGCCGGGCACGCCGACAATCACGCTGGACGCCTTGAACAGCGCGGTGACCGCCATTCCTTCTTTCAAGCCCAGTGATTCGCTGCCTTCCAGGCTCAACGACGCGCCCAGCACACCGCCACCCGGCAGCGTGATGCTGACGTCGGCATTGACTTCGCCCACCACCAGCCGTGTGATCACGCCGTCCAGCTGGTTGCGCGCCGACACCCTGGCGGCGTCAAGCGCGGTGGCGATGATGACGGACGATGCCTTGACCAGCGCAAACGCATCGCCCCCCACCCGCAAGCCCAAGCCGTCCGTGCTGTCGCGCGTGATGATGGCCACCAGGCGCTGGCCGCCCACGATATCAAGCGTGACTTCATCATTGACGGACCCGCGCTTGATGGACGAGACGGTGCCGGAAAACTGATTGCGCGCGCTGGTTTTCATTTTCATGGTCTGGATCAGCAGGAAATCATCCGCCAGCGCATGCGACTGGCGGCTCAGGTGTTGAATAAACATGCGGTGTTCGCGCTCGATCAGGCGGAAGTTTTCCACCAGTTGCGCACCGCGCGGGGTCAGCCGGGTACCGCCGCCGCCTTTGCCGCCCGTCAGGCGCTCCACCAGCGGTTCGCCCGCCAGGTTGTTCATGCCTTCAATCGCATCCCATGCGCCCTTGTAGCTCATGTGCACGGCCTTGGCCGCCTGGGTGATCGAGCCATGACTGGCAATCGCGGCCAGCAAGGCCACACGGTCGGAGCCACCCAGTTGCTGGCCACCCACCGTCATCCAGACCTTGCCTTCCAGTGCCAGTTCCTTATTGTCATCCGCCATGGCACACCTCCACATCCTGTTCGCTGGCGATAACGCCATCCATCATCGTCAATACGTGACCACCGAATACATTGGCGTCCTCGGGGTCATGGGTAATCATCAGCATGGGAATCCGCAAGCGGCGCTGCAGCGCGTCCAGTTCGGCGCGCATGCGCACGCGCAGCGCCGGGTCCAATGCCGCGAATGGCTCATCGAGCAACAGCGCCTGCGGCTCTTCAATCAGCGCGCGCGCCAGCGCCACGCGCTGCCGCTGGCCGCCCGACAGCTGGGCCGGATACTGGTGCGCCACCGGGCGCAATTCAAACGCGTCAAGCCAATAGTCGAGCTTTGCATCGGCCGCCCGCGCGGACGGATTGAACCAGCCCTTTTTCAATCCAAAAATAACATTCTGCCGCACGTTCAAATGGGGGAACAGCGCGTAATCCTGGAACAGGTAGCCGACCTGGCGCTGCTGCACCGGGACGTCGATGCGCGCGGCGCGGTCGTACAGGCGCCGCCCGTTCAGGGCGATATGGCCGCTGTCCGGCGCCACCAACCCGGCAATGGCTTTCAATAACATGCTCTTGCCGGCGCCGGATGCGCCATAAATCACAATGCGGTCACAGGCCGACACCAGCCTGGCTTTCAGGCGGAACGTGCGCTCGCCGGCACGCAGGGTTTTCGCAATATCGACGTCTATCAACATGATTTACAAGCTGCGGTTGGGAGTGAGTTTGTTGGCCAGCACCAGCACCACCACGCAGGTGACCGACGTGATGATGACCAGCAGATTCGCGGTATCGTCCTGACCGGCCTGCACGGCTTCGTACACGGCAATCGACAGGGTCTGGGTTTTACCGGGTATCGAGCCGGCCACCATCAGGGTGGCGCCAAACTCCCCCATGGAACGGGCAAACGCCAGCAAGGTGCCGGCCAGCACGCCGCGCCAGGCCAGCGGCAGGGTTACGCGCAGGAACACGCCGACGGGTGAAATGCCCAGCACACGGGCCGCGTCTTCCAGTTGCGGATCGACGGTCTCAAAGGCGGAGCGGGCCGCCTTCAACACCAGGGGAAAGGCCACCACGGCGGCGGCCAGTACGGCGGCTTGCCACGTAAAAATCAGGTTGATGCCGAAATGCTGCTGCAGCCAGTGGCCAACCGGGCCGTTGCGGCCAATGATCACGAGTAAATAATAGCCCAGCACGGTGGGCGGCATCACCATCGGCAAGGTCAGCAGGGCATCGAGCGTATCGCGCCCCCAAAAGCGAAAACGCGCCAGCACATAGCCGAGCGCGACGCCGAACACGATGTCCAGCAAGGTGGCCCATCCGGCCACCTTCAATGACAGCGCCAGCGCGATCCACGCCGGCTGCCAGATTTCATTCATGGATGAACCCTGCCAAGCCGCGCGCGGCGCAAGCCGGCCGTGCAAGGCGCAGCAGGGTTTTCAAGGTTTGCATCAGGGTTTGCCGAAGCCATATTTGGCCAGGGTCGCCTGCCCCGCCGTGGAATGCACATACGCGAGGAATTTCGTGGCGCCCGCCGCGTTGGGCGCGGTGCGGATCGCGGCAATCGGGTACGTCACCGGCGTGGCGCTCGGCACCGGCAACGCCACTTTGACCTTGTCCTTTTGCGCGCCGACATCGGTCACGTAGACAAAGCCCGCATCGACTTCACCGCGCGCCACATAGTCGAGGCTCTGGCGCACCGAGGCGCCAAAGATCAGCTTGGGTTCCACGGCAGCCCACAGCCCCGCTTTGTCCAGCGCTTCCTTCGCATAGCGGCCAATCGGCACACCGGCCGGATTACCCATCGTGATTTTTGCCACGGCCGGCAATTTCAAATCCGCCAGGCTCTTGATGGGCAACGTGCTGTTGACCGGCACAATCAGCACCAGGCTGTTGCTGACGAAATTCTTGCGGCTGCCCTGCGCCAGCAATTGCTGCGCTTCGGCTTTATCCATCGCGTCCTGGTCGGCGGAAGCAAACACGTCGACCGGCGCGCCCTTGGCGATTTGCTGCACCAGCGCATCGGACGCGGCAAAGTTCAGCAACACCTTGTCGCCCGGGTTGGCGGCTTCGAACGCTTGCGACAACTCCTTGAAGGCATTGGTCAGGCTGGCGGCGGCGGACACGGTAATGTCAGCAGCCATTGCCGGCACGGCGGCGCACCAGGCGAACATGCCGGCAATCGCGGCGCGGCACAGTTGATTCAGCATCGGACGTCCCTCATCAAGTGATCGATGTACGCAATATACTGAATTATATAGCGAGCGGTATGCCTCTGTACCACGCAGCATTATTTATTACCGTATATAACGCGATCGAACGCCCGCTACTGCGGCTCGATGACGAGGCCGCCGGCCAGCAAGGGCTTGCGCAAGATCTGGTACACATCGATATCGAAGTCCCCGCGCGGCACCTTGCGCCGCCGGCCCTTGGGCTTGATACCGAGGTAGCACCAGCGGTCCACCAGATGCACCTGGCGCAGCCCTTCCGATTCTTCGACGATGCCGATCGCGCCGTCATAGGGCCAGCGCGCCACCTGCCACGCGGCCAACGCTTCGTGCAGGCGCAGGCGATGGGCTTCATGGCTCTCGGCGCCGGCGCAGGCGCCCCGGCAACGGCCGATCTGGTGCGCAAAGCACGCCCTGCCGCGCGCGTTTTTTTCCAGGCCCAGCAGCGCCGGACACAGGCCGTGCAATTGCACCAGGTCGCGCAGCGCCTCCTGCGCCGCCTGGCGGCTGCCGAACAAGCCGAACAGGTGGTCCGTCGCGGCAAAATCCTGTTCTCGGCCAAACACCAGTTGCAGCGCGGTGTGGTCCGAGGGTAGCAGGTAGCCGCACATTTCCCGCGTGCGGCGCAACTTTTGATTAAAAACCGGCTGCAATTGCTTGATCAATTGCGCTTCGCGCAGCAGCGCACCGATTTCACCGCCGGTGCGCTCGAAATCAATGCGGGTGGTGCGCGCCAGCATGGACATTTCATCCGGCGTGCGCAAATGGCTCAAGACGCGGGTGCGGATGTTGACGCTTTTGCCAACATAGATCACCACCCCCGCGGCGTCGCGGAACATATAAATGCCCGGCTGCGGCGGCAGCGCGTCGAGGCTGGCGCGGTCGATGTGGGACGGATAACTGAACGACAAGGCGGGATCACTGCGGACAAGCAGTCCCACTGAATTGACATGGGTACGCATCGCGCCATCATATGGTACATTTCCGCTCTTGTCCCGCAGAAATCTCTTGGCACCACACATCATGCAGCCCCTGAAATACCTGAGCGCCTATTCCGACCAAACCCAGCAACAAGTCCGCCTGCTGATGGACCAGGGGCGCCTGGGTACAACGTTATTGAAACGCTATCCTGCCGCGCACGACGTCCGCAATGACAAGGCGCTGTACCAGTATGTGCAAGACTTGCGCGATGAATTCCTGCGCAACGCGGCGCCAATCGACAAAGTCATGTACGACAGCAAAATCCACGTGATCAACCACGCGCTGGGCTTGCACACGTCGATTTCCCGCATCCAGGGCGGCAAGCTGAAGGCCAAGCATGAAATCCGCGTCGGCACCCTGTTCCGCGATGCCCCGGCGGAATTCCTGCGCATGATCGCCGTGCACGAACTGGCGCACGTGAAGGAAAAGCAGCACGACAAGGCGTTTTACAAGCTGTGCACGTACATGGAACCGAATTACCACCAGTATGAATTCGATGTGCGGCTGTACCTGACGGCGCTGGAATCGGAAGGGAAGAAATTGTGGGGCGCCTGACCTGCCGGCGCGCCCCGCTGCACTGCGCCTAGCGGCTGATGAAGCGCTTCAGCAACGCCGCCGGCGCGCTTTCCACCATCATCAATTCCGCATGCTGCGGCTTGATAAAGCCCTGCTCGCTGGCATGGCCGATGAACGCCACCAGGCTGTCATAAAAGCCGTCGACGTTCAGCACGCCGACCGGCTTGGCGTGGAAGCCCAGTTGCGACCACGTCAGCATTTCAAACAATTCTTCCAGCGTCCCCATGCCTCCCGGCATGGCAATGAAACCGTCGGCCAATTGCGCCATCATGGCTTTGCGCTCGTGCATGTCCTTGACGACAAACTGGCGCGTCAAGCCCGGATGCCCCTGTTCACGCTCAACCAGCGCGGTCGGGATCACGCCGGTGACTTCGCCCCCCAGGCGCAAGACTTCATCGGCAATCACGCCCATCAGCCCCACCTTGCCGCCGCCATACACCAGCGACAGGTTGGCTTCCACCAGCGCGCGCGCCAGCAGGCGCGCTTCTTCCGCATAGCGGGGAGACGCGCCAGGGTTGGCGCCGCAATAGACACAGATCGATTTCAATTGCTGCAAGTTACTCGTCCTCTAACTCGGATTTGGCCAGTTCCACGTCCAGCCGTTCGTTGGCGTCCGCCGCTTCGTGTGCGGCCGCCTTCTCATACAAACCGACAGCTTCGTCCATTTTCTTCTTGCCGTCCAGCATGACGAGCGCATTCGCATATTCGATATGCGTGATAGCACTTTCCGGATTCAGCTCCGCCGCCTTCTTGAACAGCTTGTAGCCCTCATCCTTTTTCGCGCCATACGTCAAGCCGGCAATCATCGAACCGACCTTGTCGACGATTTCCGCGTGGTAGCTTCCCAGCGCGATATGCGCGTCGGCGTGCTTGGGCGCCAGCTTGATGGCGGTATCCAGGCTGTTTTTGACTTTCGCGCCGATGCCCTGCGACAGCGCCTTGACCACGGAAATGCCCTGGGCATAGCGGCCCAGCGCATACGCGTGCCAGTAAAAACCGGCCGCGTTCTTCGGCTGTTCTTCCTGTTGCTGTTCGCAGCGCTCCGCCACTTCCAGGTACAGGGCCAGTTTTTTCTTGTCGCTCTTTTCCAGGTAATTGGCATAGATGCAGGTGGCGCGGTTCGCCACCGAGTAACCATCCCCCCCTTGCGCCAGGCCCAGTTCGGCGGCTTTTTCAAAGTCGCCCGCGTGGTAAGCGATCCACGCCTGCACCAGTTCCGGATTCGACGGGAACGCTTCCGCATCGTTGGCGTGCAGCCGCGCCCAGGCCTTCTTCAGGCTGGCGGCGGTATAAACATAAGCGTCGTCCGCGTAAGGGAATTTGGTCCATGCCATTGTGCTTCTCCTAGGTGAGTTTTTTTAAGTATTCTTCAGACAACTTTTGGAACAGCAATTGCGTTTCGCCCCGCAGGTACGGACCGATTTGCGACAGCACTTGATAGCAGCCGCGGGCCAGTGCATCGGCCATCGATTGCTGTTCCGTATATTTGCGCGGATTGCGCACGTATTCGTACGACAGCCAGTACGTGGCCACCACCACCATATTGGTCGCCATGGCATCGATTTGCGCATCCGATGCATCGAGCGACTGTTCGCTGCGCAAGTCTTCGCACAATTGCTTGGCGACTTTGATCTTGTGCGCGAGGATCTGTTTGAAATGGAGTTCCAGTTTTCGGTTACGCGACAATAAATCATTCAAGTCGCGGTAAAAGAAACGGTAGCGCCAGATCAATTCAAACATCAGGTGCAAATACAGCCACACGTCTTCAATATTGGAGCGGCGCCCATCCGGCACTTGCAATATCCGTTCAATTTCACCTTCGAACTGCGTGAAAATCGAATTAACAATATCGTCCTTATTACGGAAGTGATAATAAAGATTGCCCGGCGAGATATTCATTTCTTCCGCAATCACAGTGGTCGTGATATTGGGTTCGCCGAATTCGTTAAATAAGCGAAGGGATAATTCAAGAATACGTTCGCGTGTGCGTCGTGGTGCTTTCTGTTGCATGGTGGCCGTTATGTGTTTTTCTTCATGCAAGGATAACACTGAAGCATCGCTTTCCGTAATGCTCACTGCTGCGCTTCCACGCCGTGCACCACCCGCAAGTAACGCTCCAGATCGGCCAGCGCGGCATCGAGTTCCAGCAGGGACTTGCGTGGCGGCGTATCGCTGACCAAACGAAGACTTTTATCCTGCAAGACAGATTCCCGCAAACGCATGCCGTGGCGGGCCAGTTTCGGGGCCAGGTTGTGGCGCTGTTGCCACAAAGCTTGCCGGGTATGCTGATAGGCCTGTTCGCACGTGTACCGCCGGTTGTTGTAGCTGAACATGGCGGTAAAGAACAGTTCGGCATCGGTTTCGCTGGGCTGGAACAACAGGATATCGACGTTCGGATGGCTGACCTGATAGCTGGCCAGGCCGGTTTCCAGGCGCGAATGCAAGATCGAGCGGATGGTTTGCGACAGCACGTCAATCAGGCCGCCATTGACCAGCTTGCCGGCGCCGGCCTTGAAGCGGGCGTTATACGGCACGATGGGATTGACCAGCAACAGCAATTCCACGCCCTCTTCCAGGGCAATCGACGAGTGCATGGTTTTGCGCAATGCGCCATCGACGAAATGGTGGCCATTGATTTCCACTGGCGGGAATAGCCCGGGCACGGCGGCACTGGCTTGCACGGCAGTGGAAATCGGCGTGCTGTCCCAGCCGGTTTCGCCAAAACGCACGGCTTTACCGGTATCGAGGTCGGTGGCGACAATCACGAGTTTGCGGCCCAGCTTGCGGAAATCATTGGTGCGGCCGGCCTGGCTGTAGACGGATTCCAGGTAGCGGCCCAGTGAATCGGCCGATAAAAACCCGGCTGGCAACGCTTCTTTCATGCGCTCGAACGACCCGGCCAGGCTCTTGCGGTTGCGCGCATAGTGCACCAGGCTGCTGGCCAGCAGGCGCGGCACGGTGCGGGCGCGCTTGGCCAGTTCGCGCAGCGCCGGGCGCAGCAACGTTTCCGGGCGGAACAGCAAGGCCCCTTCCGCCGCTTCCACGTCGCTTTCCACGAACAGCCGGCACATCTGGTGCGGCGTGACGCCATTGGCCAGCGCCGACGTAATCACCGCGCCAGCGCTGACACCGACATAAATGTCGGCCTTGTTCAAATCCAGTCCTTCGACGGCTTCCGCAATCGCGGCCAGCGCACCGATTTCATACACCACGGCCAGCGGACCGCCGCCGGCCAGCGCCAGCCCGACTTTCACGGGGGGCTTTGTCTCGTTATCTTTGTGTTCTGCAGCCATGTAAATCCATTAATGCCAATGAAGAAGCGGCCAAAAAAGCGAAAGGCCTGCACGCGGCAGGCCTGAAGCAAATTCCCTCGGACCCGGCCCGCAAGCGGGCCGGGGGAGGAGGACCGAGGGAACTTGTCAACCGGCCTGATTAAGCGGCTTCTTTCTTGGCGGCTTCGCTCACGGAAGCGGCGGTCGGGAAGGCGATCGCGGCAGCTTTAGGCGCGGCAGCGGCTTTCGGCGCGGCGGCTTTCTTGGCAGCAGGCTTGCGGGCTACGGTTTTCTTTGGCGCGGCTTCGGCTTTTTCAGCTTTTGGTGCGGCGGCTTTTTTGGCGGCTGGCTTCTTGGCAGCGGCTGGCTTGGCGGCGGCTTTGGCAGCTGGTTTAGCAGCTGGTTTAGCGGCGGCAACCACGATTTTCTTGCCGGTCAGCTCTTCCACTGCTTTGGTCAGAGCTTGAACGCGCAGGTTCAGTTCTTGCACGTCTTTCTGGGTTGGAACACCGATGGTGCCCAGCGCGCGGGAAACGCGGTCTTCGAACACTTGTTCCAGTTTGTCCCACGAACCGGCGGCTTGCTTACCGACGCCGCTGACAGTGTCGCGTACTTCCGATACTTTATCTTCGGCCAGATCACGGGTACGCTTTTGCAACGCGGTGCCTTCCTTGACCAGCTTGGCGAACACGCGGCCGCCTTCTTCCTGAGCTTTAGCGAATGCGCCCAAGCCAGCTTGCCAGATTTGTTGTGCGGAATTACGCACGGCGCTTGCCAGTTGTTTGTCGTCTGCTGCCAGGGATTTCAGTTTCTTAGCCATAGTAAGCTCCTAAAGAGTCTTTCGTTTAATCGGATCGTTCCTTGCGATGAAAACATTTTAGGGGTCATTTCTAGAGATGGGCTTCTAATGGGGTAGAGTATGCGTTCTAATGATCAGTGCAACAGTGCTTGCCAATTGTTGCCTATCCTGTAATGATTGCCGGGTTGTCGATACTTAAAGAATAAAGGAGAGACTTAATGCAATACTTTGTTACCGGAGCGACGGGTTTTATCGGCAAACGCCTGGTCAGGAAACTGCTGGAAAAGAAAGGCAGCGTCGTCTATTTCCTGATGCGTGAAAGCAGCAGCGACAAGCTGCCGGCGCTCTACGAATACTGGGGCGTCAGCAAAACGCGTGCTATTCCCGTATTCGGCGACTTGCGCAGTCCAAAATTGGGTGTCTCTAAAGACGACATCAAGCTGTTGTCTAAAAATATAGATCATTTTTATCACCTGGCGGCCATTTATGACATGCTGGCGGACGCCGACGAGCAAATTGCCGTCAATGTCGAAGGCACCCGCAATACGGTGGAATTCGCCAATGCGATCCAGGCCGGCATCCTGCACCACGTGAGTTCGATTGCCGCCGCCGGCATGTTCGAAGGCATTTTCCGCGAAGACATGTTTGACGAAGCGGAAAACCTCGACCATCCGTATTTCGCCACCAAGCACGAATCCGAAAAAATCGTCCGCCAGGAAACCAAAGGCGCGTGGCGCGTGTATCGCCCCGGCATGGTGGTGGGCGATTCGAAAACCGGCGAGATGGATAAAATCGACGGTCCGTATTACTTCTTCAAGCTGATCCAGCGTATCCGCCAGTTGCTGCCGCCATGGATGCCGACCGTCGGGATCGAAGGGGGCCGCATCAATATCGTGCCGGTCGATTACGTGGTCAACGCGATGCACCACATTTCGCACCAGCCGGACCTCGATGGCCGCGCGTTCCACCTGACCGACCCGGAACCGCTGCGCGTGGGCGAAGTTCTCAATATCTTCTGCCGCGCGGCGCACGCGCCGACCATGAGCATCCGCATCAACGCGGCGCTGTTCGGCTTCGTGCCGAAATCCATCAAGAAAGGCGTGATGGCCCTGACGCCGGTGCGCCGCGTGCGCGACGCCGTCATGAAAGACCTGGGCTTGCCGCCGGATTTGATGAACTTCATCAATTACCCGACCCGTTTCGACAACCGCGACACGGCCAAGGCGCTGAAAGGCACCGGCATCACCTGCCCTTCGCTCGACAGCTACGCCGCGCCGGTATGGGATTACTGGGAACGCAACCTGGACCCGGACCTGTTCATCGACCACACGCTGCGCGGCCAGGTGGCCGGCAAGGTGGTGCTGGTGACTGGTGGTTCGTCCGGCATCGGCCTGGCTGCCGCCCATAAACTGGCGGAAGCCGGCGCGATCACAATCATTTGCGGGCGCGACGAAGCCAAGCTGGCCGAAGCCAAGAAGGAAGTGGAAGACCGCGGCTTCGAGCTGATCACGTATCCGGCCGACCTGTCCGACATGGCCGACATCGACCGCTTCGCCAAGGTGCTGCTGGAAAACCATGGCGGCGTTGATGTGCTGGTCAACAATGCCGGCCGTTCGATCCGCCGCGCCATCGAAGCGTCGTATGACCGCTTCCACGACTTCGAACGCACCATGCAGCTCAATTACTTCGGCGCACTGCGTTTGACGATGGCGCTGATGCCGTCCATGACGGCCAAGAAACGCGGCCACGTGATCAACATTTCGTCGATCGGCGTGCTGACCAACGCACCACGCTTCTCGGCCTATGTCGCATCGAAAGCCGCACTGGACGCCTGGACCCGCTGCGCCTCGTCCGAGCTGCAGGATTTGGGCATCAAGTTCACCACCATCAACATGCCGCTGGTGCGCACGCCAATGATCGCGCCGACCAAGATCTACCAGAACGTGCCGACCCTGTCGCCGGAAGAAGCAGGCGACCTGATTGCCGAAGCCATCGTGTGGAAACCCGTCCGCATCGCCACCCGCGTCGGCATCTTCGGCCAGGTGCTGCATGCGCTGATGCCACGTGTGGCGCAGATCGTGCTGAACACCACGTTCCGCATGTTCCCGGACTCGGAAGCCGCCAAAGGCGCCGACGGCAAGAAAGCGCCACAAATGTCGTCGGAACAGATCGCCATGCAGCAGTTGCTGCGCGGGGTGCATTTCTAAGCTTCGCAGCTTAAGAGTTGGCCTGCCAACGCCGGCGCCAGGGGGTCCTGGGCCGGCGTTTTTTTATTCTGTGCTGAACTCGGGACAGCTGGAGATCAGCTTTGCGCCACAGCTGGTCATGTCGTTTTCAAACGCGATGGCGCGTCCGTCCATCTGGTGCCGCGCATCGCCGCTGATGATGGTGCAGCCATTGTGGCCCGGTATTGGACAACTGCACAGATCGCCAATGCAGGCTACCGGGCGGCCAAGTACTGTTAGGTGTTCCGCTGCGCAGGTTATGACCTTGCCGCCGTGGGAGGTTGTGTCACCCAGCCTGATTACGTTGCGCATTATCCCTCCCCTGCCGGCCTGGCAAATACGATCGTGGCGCCGGTGCTATCGGCCCGCATATGAATCACGGCGCTGACGCCGCCGGTCTTATGCGAAGCCAGCGCACCGAGCACCAGTTGTAGCGGCAACGTTGCGACGCCAGCATCCCCCAGGCGCCGCCCCATCTCCGTAAAACTGGCGATATCGGACGTATCGATTTCCGGCCCGCCTTGCGCAGCATACTGGTGCAGCATGCCATGCAGCGCCAGCAGTTGCCGTTCATTGTTGCCGGTAGCGGCAATGACACGCGTCGGGCCGGCATTGCGCACCGATTCCGGCAGCGTTTGCAATGCTTCGCGCCATCCATTCATCAGCAGTTCCAGACGGTGGTCGTTACGTGTAATGGCGTGACCTTGCTCGTCCGTGAATGCGATATGCACTGGACGCTGGATCAGCGCCAGCGTCGGCAACCGGTCAAAAAGCGCCAATTGCGTGCGGGTCCATGCCACTGGCAGCCATGGGCCCGGTTTCCAGGCAAACGGAGAGTCGTTATCCCATGCTTTCATATTGGACGGCCCTATGCCGTCGTAGCGCTGTGGATCACGGGCCAACAACGCAGCGGTAGCCAGCCAGTCCGCCGCCACAGGCATGCTGCCTTCACCCGTACAATCCGCCGGCAAACTGGCCTGCAACGCCCTGGTGGTCGTCACGCGCAGGTAATCGTCGTTCGGATCGTCCCACACATGTTCCCGCAACGCGGCAACACGGTCGCGCCTGCCCAGCACCAGTACCACGACGGCATCGGGGATGGCTGGCAAGTGGTAGCCGTCCGCAGCCAAGTCCCCTGCCGCTTTGCCACGCCCGCGTTCGCGCCGGGCCAGGCTGTTATCGGCGAACACCACTACGTAGGGCAGCTCCGGATATTGATCGAATAACGCGAAGGCGTGCTCGAGGACGCGCTCGGGCCCGATGTCCTGGTATTCGGCGATGGCAAACCTATGCTGCGCCATCACTGCCGGCAGTTGGAACACGTTGACGTCGCTAGTCCCGGGCACCACTTGCAGCAGTGGCGCCACCCAATAAATCGGCGTCTCCCGCACCACGCGCACGAAAACTTCGTCAGCCTGCCTGGTGCTGGCTTCCAGCTTTTGGATGGCGGACCAGGGGTAGTGTTTCGGATCCTGGTTACGCACGGTCGTATACGCATCGCCTTGCTGCAATGCTTGCCACAAGGCGTCATGCCGCAAATGATCGAAGACGGCGCCAAGGCCCAGCACTTCGAGCGTGAATTCGCGGTGGTTCTTCTCGTTTTTCGTTTGCTGCTCCTTCTGGCGCTGCTGTTGTTCCGCATGTCTTGCGGCTTCACGCACCTTGTCTTCAGCCTGGCGAGCAAGGCGGGCCATCGTGGCGGCCACCACCAGCAGGAAGAACAGCATGACGCCGATGACACCAGCGCCGCTGGCGGCAGCACTGTCCCCTAGTTGGATATCGCGCAAGAACAAAGCAGCCGCCAGAAAAGTGAGCAGGCATAAACTGTTGACGATGGTCTTCCAGGGGCGGGGATAAGGGTGATGAGCAGCCGGAGTGTCATTGGTCGAAGCCATTTTGCGTTCCTCCAGACTTCATGCACTCGTACGTGGCTTGGGCAAGAGCATCAGCGTGGTGAATGTCAGCAAGAGCGCCAATGCCGAGCTTAGGAATGGCGCCACGTCAGCCAAACTAAAAACAAGAAATTCTTCCGTCTGCATGGCGAGCCAGACCCAGGCTCCGACAAGCGCCATAGTGCCGATGCACAGGGCAATGAATTTACTGTTGCGCCAATTCTGGAGCTTATATAGGTCATAGGCGAGCGAAGCAATGACGAAGATCGCCAGGACCGGGGGGCCATAAGTAAGCAATACGAAAACCACGCCCACTGCGAGCATCAGCAACACCAATATCGCGCCCACTGGCGTATGGGCCGCATGCCCCACATCCGCTAAATCTTCGCTGAACAGCTTGAATAAGAGGACTGCGACGATGATCGGCCCTGCGGCAGAGACTCCCGCAAGTAGGGCCGCCCATTGCCGGTGAGTACCTGAATAATCGGGCACGTGCGAGTCGGCATATCTGGTCCAGCCAAAGCGTGCAATTTTGAACAGCAATTTCAGCAGGTAGGTTTTCACGGCATGAGCTCCTTGTTGATCGTCGATGATGCAGGCGGAGGTTCCTGAAATGCACTTCCACAAAAGGCTGATACAACAGAGTGAAGGTTTACTACTGCCGAGCTGCCTGATAAATGAGCTCACGGCTTGAGGGGCTCGGAAGGACCGGTAACCGGGGGACTACCAAGCCGATGGTAAAGTCCGCCAACTTCCCGCGTTCACTGATGGATTCGTAAAGTTCGAAATATATGATGGCGCCACCACCAAACCGCGCTGTTGTAGTGCCGCAGTTATTGGTAAGAAAATCGCATCGCACATTGCGTGCCGGATCGGCACTGGCGCGTATTTCCCAGAATTGTGTGTTGGCGTCGATGCCGTAACCGTCCAGTTCGAAGTAGCCACGGAATGGATGTTTTGGGCGGGTGTCAGGGTAGGGGGAACCCATACGCCATCCGGACCCGTACGTGCGTATTCCATCCATGGGATCAAATTGAAATGGACGGTAAAATGCATCACCATGCCACGCTTCGCCAGCAGGGTAATGCCCAGTTCATCCCAATCGCATGCAATGTCCCCATGCTCCCCTTCACAGCGATGCTTACCAGGGATCACAGCCTTCCACCGTTCAATGGACTCTCCCATCACCACCGGCGTCCCATCAATACGTATCTGGTCGTTTTTCAGAATGATTTCCGGCTTGGCGCCGCGCGGCACGATCCGTGGCTGGCCGGCATCCATCATTTCCTTGATTTTCTTGCCGGCTTTCTGTTTAAGCCGCCGCCCTATTTCCTGCATGGATACTTCATCAACGGACGGCAACTGCGGACTCTTCTGCGTATCGTTTTCGCCGCAAGAGACCAGCAATCCGGATGTCGCCAAGATCATCAAATATTGTGCGTTCATTTGGTGTTGAGGGAAGCGGGTACGGAGGAATGACTTGTAGTCGGCGGTGGTATCAGGCCAATGGCGAAATCTGCCAATTTCCCTTTTTCACTGGTTGTTTCGTAGAGTTCGAGGAATATTTTCGAGCCACGGCCGAATCGTGCTGTCGTATTGCCGCAGTTATTGGTGAAGAGATCGCATCGCACATTGCGCGCGGGATCGACGCTGGCGCGGATTTCCCAGAATTGGGTATTGGCGTCGATTCCGTACCCGTCCCACTCGAAGTACCCCCGGAATGGATGTTTGGGTCGGGGATCTGCATAGGGAGGGACCCATACACCTTCCGGACCCGTGCGTGCGTATTCCATCCATGGGGTCAAATTGAAATGGACCGTAAACTCGTCCACTTTCGCGTCCTCCGCCAGCAACGTAATGCCTAGTTCATCCCAACGGCACGCAAAGTTTCCACTCTCTCCATTGCAGCGAGATTTCCCAGGGATTACAGCTTTCCACCGTTCAATGGGCTCGCCCATCACAACCTGTTTCCCATCAATATGTATTTGGTCGCCCTTAATAATAATTTCCGGCTTCGCTCCACGTGGCACGATACGTGGCTGGCCGGCATCGATCATTTCCTTGATTTTCTTGCCGGCTTTCTGTTTAAGCCATCGCCCTATTTCCTGCATGAATACATCATCAACGGATGGCAACTGAGGACTCTTCTGCGTATCGTTTTCGCCGCACGAAACCAGCAATCCGGATAGCGCCAAGATCATCAAATAATACTGTGCGTTCATTTTTTTCCCTGAGCAGGTTCATTGGAAAAAACTTCCGGGAATTTCTTGACGTAGTCCGCTACCTGTTTGCTGGTGCTGTGGACCCGTTTGATCATGTCGCGCAATTCATCCTCATGTTCCTTGCGCAACGCTTCCATTTCCGTGGCGGATTCACCTCGTGCAATCTCCGAAGAATGGTTAGTCTTCCAGAACTTCACCTTAGGATTTTGCCAATCGGTATCGTATGGATGAACTATAAAAGTTGCTGCTTTTGCGCAGGGGTCTGCAGTTCTATCTCCTTTCCATCTGGCCATCATCGCCCGGCTCACTTCCGCGATCGCAGCCTGGGCCAAGTCCGCCGCGATGACATGGAAAGGGTGGGTATCATGATCCTTCGACACTTGCGAATGAGATGGATTCGTGGAGCCATTGGTATTCGGATCCCCCAGGGTATAGGTCTGCCCGTCATCAATGCTGTCGCCCACCCAATGCAGCAGACAATTGACAAAGAAATCAGCCACCCGCCACGGCCATGTCGCATAAAATTTGGCGCCCAAGACCCACTTGGCGCCCGGGATGCTTTCAGCCTTATCGCGCATGTCCAACCATAGCTGGAATCCCTCATATGGCTTGGGATCGCTATGTTCTTCCAATAGCACCAGCATTATTTTTTCAGCCATAGTCCGCTCGCCCGGTTTGCGGGCTTTATATTGCAGTTCCGGCTTGAAAAGTGCATTAGCAAATACGCCTGCGATGCTGGCGACCAGATCCTCGAAGCCAAACGTGCCAGTAACGAGCGGATACTTATGCCGACACTGGGCAGGTGACGTCCATGGCAGCACCTTGCCGCATCCAAGCTTGCGCAAGCTCAGTTCCACAAAATTACTATGTGCAAAAAAATCTTCCAGCACATGTAATGCTGCGCCAAAATGCCGATGCCCTTCCGCGTTATTGCCCGCGATGATCGCCTTCTTCAATTCTTCGCACATGTAATCACGCGATGCCACGATATAACGCTTCATCGATGTCACTGGATTGACCGCCACATAGTCTGGTGCTGGTGGCGCTTCAAAATCAGGATCAATTATGCGTGGATCTTTCGGATCGCTGGTGGTATGAGGGTTGTCGATATGGTCAACCGCGCGGCTGACACCCAACTTCTCCCGAGTGACCAAATAAGTTTCTTTCTCCTGAGGATCTTCGATAAATTTCGCCTGCGCGAGGATTGCCACCAACCTTGTCCATGCGTCGCGTGAGATGAACCGTGTTAAATCCTTGGGGTCGGCAGGCTTGCGCATGAATGTCGGATTCAACAATTGGGAATAGTCACGCAACCAGTTGCCAAAATAGATTTGCTTTCGGACCGTTTTATTGAAAAATTGACCGTCCACCTCAATCAGTGCCGATTCAATCTGTTCATGTCCAAATGACTTGTCCGGATGTTCCTTTGCATGCTCGCCGTCAGCTGAAAAAAGCTCCAGATCACTGCGCGTCCTACCGCCGCCCGGAACCCGTTCATCCTGCATTATCTGCACTGCCCGGCTCGCCTCTTCATAATTCACGCGCAACGGGCCACTGTATTCCGTCGATTTCACCTGCGCAAATTCCGCCTCCGTACGGTACTTCAAGTCAAACAACGCCAGCGCATACGCAAACCGCCTCCCCTCCTCCCCTTCCGCATCGCCGTCCAGCATCGGACTGCCGTCCGGATCCTTATCAGCCAAATCCTCGCGCAGCACGATGTCGATGTAATGCCCAAACTCATGCAACAGCACCGCCAACAATTCCCACGCGGCCTCCTTGTCCTTGACGGCATGGCGCACAGCCGCGCGGTGCACACGGACTTCCCGCTTGCGGTTGTCAAATGAACCTGGGTATGGCCCGCCCGACATCACCACGATCTTCGCATTGGCCACGGCCCCCGCCCGCAAGCCCTCGTACAGCTTGACGTACACCGGCGCCGGAATATCAAAGCCAAATACCGGCACCATCATGGCAATGAATTCACCCTGGCTGCACGCCTTGGCAAAGCGCGTCAACTGATCCAGCGCGAACGTACTCGCCAGCGTGCAATCCTCCTCCGGCACGACAGCCGCATCGGCAAACGCCGGCAACGTGGCGGCCATGGTGGCAGGTTTCCCATATTGGTAATCGGCCGCCTTGAAGTGGATGTGACCATTCGAACCAAAGGTAATATCGTCCGCGAGCCGGATAAAAGACCCACCCTTCGATACCAGCAAGATCTCATCCGCCGACGCCGTCAGCTTGCCCTCGCTCGAAGTCAGAGTCAGCGCACCGGCAGCGTTGACCTCCATCTCGCCATGCTGGCTTTGCAACAGCAACTTGCCGTGATGGGCGATGGCGCGCAGGCCGCCATCCTGGGCAAACAGGGAAATACCCCTGCCCGCCTGGACATTGACGGCACTGCCCGCCGCCAATTGCAAATTGCGCCCCGCCACCGTATCGACATTGGCGCCGCCATAGCTGACAATCGCGGCCGGGGTGGCATAGCTGATGCCGGCCGGCGCGCTGACTGCAATTGGCGCACCGCCACCGCCTTTCGAAGCGCCACCAGCATCCCATTGCCCTAAACACGACTGCAACGCTTGCTGTGCTGCGCCATCGAACGCAAGCCCCTGGTGTTGCACCGCATAGCTCCCCAGTCGCTGGAACAAATCGGCGCCATCTTCCATTAACGCCAAATGGGCGCCGCGCTCCAACTGCTTACCCTCTTCCGGCGCACGCCACGCCGACAGCAGTAAGCCTTGTCCACCGCGCAGCGCAATCTGCGCATCGCTGCGCAATTCCGCCCCCTCGCCGCGCCGCTCGCTGGCGCCACTCGTACGCGGCGTGCCCAGCCATCCCAGGTTCAATGCGCTGCCCGCATGGTCACTGGCCAGGCGCGCGCCGATTTCTCCACGGCTGTCATCAAAACGCAACTGGTTGCTCCGGCTGCCGCCAACTTCCGCACTCTGCAAGCCGGACAGATGTCGGTTGCCAGGCAAGCCGCCACCACTGCTCAACGCCGGCGGCAGTCCCTGGCCATTGAATAACTGCCCAACGATCACTGGCTTATCCGGATCGCCCCCCATGAAGGCGACCAGCACTTCGGCGCCCACGCGCGGCAAGGTCAACTGGCCCATACCCGCGCCATCGCTGCCCCACTGCGTCGCCACACGCACCCAGGCGGAATCGGCATCCGCTCCGGATGCCCCGGCGCCATGCGCATGGGTATGGGTATGATCTTGCGCCCGCATGCCAGGGAAGCGCAATTTGACCCGCCCTAAACTATCGCAATGCACGGTCTTGCCGCGGGGCCCCACCACCAGCGCACTTTGCATCGGCGCTTGCGGCACATCGGTACGCGGATCGAAGGCGGGGACGATAGCCACGCCACGCCGCACCGCCGTGAAACGGGTGTGATAGCGGAAACCATCCTTCAGCGCTGGCGCACCCACGGCGTGGCGCCCGAATACCTGCCGTCCCCCAAGCCCGTGCCACTGGCTGCGCGCAAACAAACGTTCCACCCGCTCACTCAATGCCTTGGGCAAGTTATTCCATGTGACAAACTCTTGTGCGACAACGATGAATTCCCGCTCGGCAGGCTCATGCCGTTCCAGTTCCGGATGGCCTTCCACGTCGAACCATTCACCCACGCACAGGTCCCGCGCGCTGGCCTCGCCGTAAAAACATTTGGTGTCGTAGTCGTGGCGCCCCATACGCAAGCGGCCCAGCACTCGGTGGTCTTCATTGTCCGCGCCGACGTGGGGCGGCTCGATCAGGTAATCGTCCAGGCTGGCCGCCAGTTGGCCACCGCGCGCGCCCTGCTCCGCCATGCCCGTGCTGGCCGTGACCATGAATTGGCTGCCGCGCGGATAGCGGTAATCCCAACTGTGGCGCATCACACTGCCCGCCTGCAACGTGCGCACGGCGCTCCACGCGGTGATCGCATCGCGCTCCTCCGTGGCGCCATCACGATGGAAACGCAGCGATACGGCGGCATTGCGTTTCAGGCGTTTGCCATCGCTAAACAGCACCAGCGTATGACGCGGCGTGGCGCCGCCCTCCACATCGCCCTCCGCGCAGTCGCCCTGCTCCGCCCTGAAAAACCAGTTGATGCCGCGCCGCCTGAGCAGCCGCCGTATAAATGCCGCGTCGGACTCGTTGCATTGCATGATGAATTCCCGCTTGGGGAACGCCTGCAGCGACAACGCCGCATCGACTTCCAGCCCGAAGACCGCCGCCATCGGAGAGCAGCGCTGCAGCCATTCAGCGTATAGCAGGCGCACGATGTCCAGTTCATGTTTCTGCCGAAAGATACGGCTGTTGTTCCGATTATCCAACAGCGCCAGCGCATCGCGTATCACCAACTGATAGGTGGCCAGGCCGCCATCGCTTTCCCCCGCCGCCGCTTCCGTCACAATGCCGCACAGGCTGCGCAGATCGCCCCGGTCGGTCACGATCTGCAATTCGGCGGGCAGTGCAATCAATTCCTTGAGCGGAATGCAGGCGTCCGGCGACACGCACAGCACGCGGTAAGTCACACCGTCGCACAGCGCTTCCGTTCCTTCGATGCGTTGCGGCAGCAGCAAACCATCCGGCCAGCCATTGGGATGCGCCAAGCGCAAGCGCAGTGGGCGATTGGCGGTACTCAGCAGCTCACCCAGCATTTCCGCCAGCATCAACGATGCCAGCGGCTGATATGCGTTATCACTTTCCATGCGGTCCTCCCGGAACCTGCGATTCGATATTTCCAGCAAGCCAATACACCATTTCGCGGTCGATCGCCGACGACGTCCCGATCAGGAAGGTATCCCACCCCAGGCGACAGCGGTCGGGATGGTTCGCGCCGAGCAGCGTGATGCGCCGGACGTCCTGCGCGCGCAATATCACGCGCACGCGAAAGCGCACCGGGCCGGTGGAAAACTGTGTCAACAGGGCTTGCAGGGCCAGGCCGCGATCCGCGTCCGGTATAAACCGCTTGAAGTCGGCCATGCCGAGCGGGCCGATGACAATATCGGCGCACAGGTCGCGGCGAGGATACTTCCTGCCCAAAATGATCCCGGCGCCCAGCGTGCAATTGGCCACGCCCGGACGAAACAGCTCATCCGGCGTCAGCCATTCCCACCGGCCAGTAAACTGTTCAACCCGCACGGGCACGTCGAAGTAGGCGGACAAAATTTGTCCGATGACGGGGGCCGGCATGTCGCGCCCGCGCAGCAGGGCCGCGTAATGCGCCAGGAACTGCGGCGCCACGCCTTGCTGCTGGCCTGGCTCTTCGTCGGCAAGCGCGGCACGTTGCGCACGCCCGGCCAGTGCCAATTGCAGCGGCAAATAACCATCCCGCCCCCGCGCATCGGCCAGATGTTCAACCCGGCCCTTGATCCAGGCCAGGTAAAACAGCGCCACGGAACGGTGTGACAGGCAATCAAAAAAAGCCCGCATGCCCGCCCCATCGCCGTCATGCGGTTGTTCGGCAATGCGGTCCGTGTAGTGCAGCGGCAATGCGCCTTGCGCGCCCAGCAAACTGAAGAAGGCGGGCGTCAGGTACGCCCGCTGCATCGTCCCGACCACCTCTCCCGCAAGCGGCATGCCACCCTCCGGGTGCGCCATGCCTTCCACCGCCAGTGCCTCGATATCGCTGGCGGGAAAGGACAGCGACAAGCTATTACGAAAGCGGATATGGCGCGCCAACACGTCGCGGCGCATGATTCCGCGCTGAAGCAGACAGATTTCCAGCAGGCGCACCGCCTGGATAAAATGAAAACCCTGCGGCGCGTCCAACAGGCATTGCATCACGCAAGGGCGGTATCGCCGGATCGGGAAGGGCATCGCAGCAACTCCTTTCCGCTGGCATGGTCCAGCGCCACCAGCCGGGTAAAGCTGTTAAGGGGAGCCAACTGGCCCAGGAAGCAATCGAGCACGCGAACAAAGGCATGCAGGCTGGCGCCGGCGTAGGCCTGCTGATCGAGTGCGATACTGATTTCCACGCCATACACATGGCAGCCGCACTCTGGGTCCGCCAGCCAGTGTCGCGCACGCTTGTGCGACCAGCTCCGAATGCCAGCGATCATGCGCTGCGCCACGGGCGAAGCCCGCATATCGTGCAACAGCAGCATTTCCTGCAAGGCAGGCAAACCGCCATCGAGCAGCGCACGCAAGTTCAGCGACAATTGCGCGATCAGGCGCCAATGCGCCGTGGCGGGATAACGGCACGGCAGCGCAGGCTTGCGCAACAAGCGGATGGGATAGGTATGGTCGACGCTATCGGGGAACAGGTCCCCCTCCGGCCTGCCCCAAGGCAAATCATGCGGCAAGTAGCGGTTGCTGCAGGTGAGCGTGACGGAGACGGTTGCCGCCTCCAGTACCAGCGGATTTTTCTCCAGGTCGACCAGCGCAATCCGATACTCGTGCCCCGGATGGGTACAGGACTTCACCTCATCGCGGCGCAGCAGCCAATAGTGCCCCAGCTTGCCACCCGCAATACCATGCCGCAACGAATAATAGGGGTGGAAGTCTGTCAATGCTTCCTTGCGCTCCGATTGCCGCAGCATTTGCACCGCATCGATGCTGTGTATGTCATAAGCATGCGCGTGGTCGGGGCTGGGCACCAGCGCATAGTCCGGCTCGGCATGATCGCATTCGATCGGAATCGCGGCCTGCGGGAACAAGTTGATCACGGGCGTGCAATTGCTGAGAAAATTCACAGCGCTCACGGGACGCAGCAATTGAACCAGATCGTTGTCGTGGCCGATGCCGCCCAATGCCAGATGCAGCACCGCGCGGCGGCATCCTGGCGGCAATCCATCCGCAATGGCGCCCAGGTCGATGTCGATAAAATTGAATTTATCAGGATGGGCGAAGTATTCCGTCAGCAAGCGCCAGGATGGCTGCATGTTGGCGCGCTGCGGCACCATGGCCTCCCGCGGTTCAAATCCCGCCTCGTGCAGCGGCACGCGCGCCAGTGAACGCCATTGTTCGTCGCCATCGGCTTGCACATACGCGTGCAGGACTCGCAGGAACAAGGTATCGCGCAACGCCGCGCACAGTACCGGATCACCGTCGAGATAGAGCCGTAGCATTCCTTGCTGCCGCTGTGCCAGTTCAGCCAGGCCAAGCGGCGGAGCCAGGCTGGCCAGTTCGAGCCGGATCGACGATGTCACATCCGCCGGCCGCCCCATCGACAATGGCATCTGGATGCTGGGATGAAATGTGGCATCCGTCACCGCCACCGGAACCAGCGCCACTTCGAAGACCGTGCGGAAGCGGCAAACCACACCCTCGCACTCCACCGAGTTCAGGATGGCGCCACGGTGGATAGGTGATTCGCCCCCCGCCTCCGTACCGCCCGCCATATCGAAACGTGCAATGGCGCTGGAAGGAAACGGCTGCAGGCTGTGGGGGGCATTCACCTGTAGCATCGCTTCCGTGAATTCGGCATGGCCATCGTCCAGCCGCATGGCGGTGCGGGCATTGAGCAAAGCGATCGCTTCCACCAACTGGCCGATGGAGGGATCGTCAAGGCTGCCGTTGGTCATACCCAAGTGGCCCGCCAGCGCGGGATACTGCTCCGCAAATTCACGGCTCAAATCATGCAGGGCGGCCAATTCGCGTTCATAGTACGGCAGCAATCGCTTCATGTTGGTTGGTTCCTAGCGAACACAGCAATAGAAAGTTGCGTCTAGGAATTTTAGTTAGCGTGCAGGGGGCGATCCTTGATCGGCGGCATACAATGCCTCCATGGCCCCGAAATTCCTTTGGATCCTGCTGCCCCTGCTGCTGTATGCCATCTACCTGGCAGTGGCCTTGCTGCGCGGCCGCCGGCCTACACGACGCGCCATCAATATCCACACCAGCCTCCTGCTGATCTTTTACGTGCTGGGCACGGCGGGGCTGGGCTTGTTCTGGGTGGCCAACCAGCAATTGCCGGTGTTCGACTGGCATTACCTGTTTGGCTATGCGACCGTGCTGCTGGTGGCGGTGCATTTGTCGTTTAATTTGCCGGTGGTGATCGGCTGGTTGCGGCGGCGGGGGCGGGACGGCGCGCCACACCGCGGCGCGCAGAAAACACTGCGGCCAGCCACTGCTTCAAGGCTGCGGCGGCGGGCATTGCCGGCTGCCGTTGCCATGGTGGCGATGGCGGCGGGCTACCTGGCCGGCATGCGGCATGGGGAGGCGCCGGTGACACCATCGGCGTTGCATGCCGGCGGCGCAATGAACAGTTCCAGCCCCGTGCTGCGCTACCACGAACTTTCTTCCGAATCCCGCAGCGGCGTCTTCCTGCGTGCCCCGGACATTGCCTGGGGTAATGCGCCGCCTCCCTTTAAAACCTATCCGGGTCGCCCCCATATCGCACTGCCAGTGCAACCGCACCTGCGCCCTGCCGCAACGCAGCCGTTTGCCAGCGCCTTGCACGGGCCGGCGCCGGCGCGGATGCTCGACGCCGCCGCGCTGGGGCAGGTGCTGTATCTGGCGGCCGGCGTGACGCAACGGGGTGATTACGCCAAGCGCGCAGCGCCATCGTCCGGCGCCCTGTTCGCCTCGGAACTGTATGTCGCGGTGCGCAGCGTAAGCGGCATTGCGCCCGGCCTGTACCACTACGATCCAGACCAGCACCGCCTGATCGTATTGGGCGCCCTGCCCGCCGCGCTGGGCGCGCCGCAGGCGGAAGACGCCGCCGCCCTGGTGATCGCCAGCGCCATCTTCCGCCGCACCGCATTCAAATACCACCAGCGCGCCTACCGTTACGTGGCGGCGGATTTGGGCCACTTGCTGGAAAACTTGCGCCTTGCCGCGCACCAGACGGGCCAGCGCATCGACTTGCTGCGGCAGTTCGATGAAATGCAGGCGGCGCGCGCACTGGGCATCGATGGCATTGAAGAAGGGGTGATGGCGATGGCGGCGTTGCGCGATGCCGGCCCACCGCCGCACCCGATGCCTGCCGTCGCCAGCATCACGGCAAGCAGTCCACCATTGGTCTTGCAACCCCCATCTGGCGAATTCAGCTCCGCATCGCCGCATGCCGTCCATCCGCTCGCCGCCACCGGTGACATCCACGTCGCCGCATCACTGTCGTACCGCTCGGCAGATCACCACGCAACCATTGCACTGCCCACAGCCACCCTGCCCCCTGCCGGCACCCACGACACCATCATCCGCCGCCGCAGCATCCGCCGTTATACCGACAGCGCCGTGCCACTGGGCGCAGTGTCCGCCATGCTGGCAGCCATGGCGCAGCCGCCGCTGCTGTCGCATGCGCTGCGCATCAATGTCGTGGTCAACCGCGTAGAGGGGTTGATGCCCGGCGTCTACCGCTATGGGCCGGGCCATGCGCTACGCAAAGTGGCCAACGGCGACATGGCCGACAAGGCGCAGCAGGCGGCGCTGGACCAGCAAGTCATTGGCGATGCGGCGGCCGTGCTGGTGCTATCCGCAGACAAGCAGCAAGTGCTGACGCAAGGTGCGCGCGGCTACCGCCATGCATTGATCGAAGCAGGCCTGATCGGCGAACGCTGGCTGTTAGGCGCCGTCGCGCACGGATTGGCAGCCTGCCCGGTGGGCGCGTTCTACGATGATGAAGCGGCCGCGCTGATCGCACGGCAAGATGAATGGGTGCTGCATTTCGCGGCGCTGGGACAGCCTGCGCGGTAATACCACAGGGGCCACCACGGCTGGCCCGGCGCTCAGCGCGGCTCTTTGACGGATGGACGCATATCGGAGGGCAACTGGTGCCCCGGCAGCCACTTGCGGTGAATGCGCAGGAAGGTGCCATCGCGCTTCATGTCGCGCAGCGCGTCGCTCCAGGCTCGCACCAGTTCCGGCCTTGTGTCGATGGAAAAAGCAAAATAGACATCTTCCGTACCCAGCGAACGCACCTGCGCCACATCGCTGCGGCGGTAGCCGGCGCGTTCCAGCGCCATGCCGGCGGTTTCCTCGCCCTCCACCCACAGGTCAAAGCGGCCCTGCATCAACATGCGCGCGCCCAGGTCCGCGCTGTTGGTTTCATCGGTCAGGTTCAAGCCATCGCGCTGCGCCGCATGCGCGAAGATGCTGCCGCGCCGCGCGCCGGTGCGCAGTGCGTTCAATTCCTTACCCGATACGCGCAGAGTGTCCGCTCGCTCAACCCTGGCAAACACGGTCACATTGACCATGAACAGCGGTCCGGCGTACGCCATGGTTTTGGAACGCTCGGGTGTCGGCACGATCGACAGCAACAGCACATGGCGCTCGTTTTTCGCGATGGTCAGCGCCCGGATCCACGGCACGATCTCGATCGGATCATTGCGGCCCAGGCGCCGCTGCACTTCCTGCGCCAGCTCCACCACCAGCCCCGCGGGTTTGCCATCGTCCATGAAGCTGACCGGCCGGCTATCCATGCCAAAGATGCGCAACGGCGCATCAAGCCCCGCCGCCCCCGCCCACTGGCACAGCAGCGCCAGCAGCAGGACGGCGCGGCGGGCCAGCGTCACGTCAATTCACCAGGGCGGTCGGGGCACCGTACAGTTGCGCATGCAGGCGGAAGCCTTCCTTGATGTTTTCCCGCAGCACCGCGCCTTTCCACGGCTTCGTATAGAAGCGGTCGATGGCGCCATGGTTGATGGCGGCCATGATCGGCGTCAGGTCGGCATAGGCCGACAACATGATGCGGAAGGTGTCCGGCGCCAGGTTTTTCACGCGCTCCATGAATTCGGTGCCGCTCATCATCGGCATGCACTGGTCGCACAGGATCACTTGCACCCGGTTACGGGCCAGCAAATCAAAACCTTCGGCCGCGGTTTGCGCGGTCAGGATGCGGTAGCCATCCTGCGCCAGGAAGTCGCTCAACACTTCCAGCATGAAGTGGTCGTCATCGACAATCAGCAAAGTTTGCTGCGCGACCTGCTGTTCATCGACCGGCGCCTGCAGGCATTTACCGTCGCGCAGCATCAATTCAAATTCCTGCTCCGGCAACGGACGGCTGAAATAATAGCCCTGCATTTCATCGCAGCCATGGCGCCGCAGATAGGCCAGCTGCGCATCCTTTTCCACGCCTTCCGCGATCACGTGCAGCTTCAGGCTGTGCGCCATGTTGATGATGGCCAGCACAATCGCGGCGTCGTCCGGGTTGCTGGTCACTTCGCGCACAAAGGCGATATCGATTTTCAGCTTGTCGATCGGGAAGCGTTTTAAGTACGCCAGCGAAGAGTACCCGGTGCCAAAGTCATCGATGGAAATCTGGATCCCCAGCGCTTTCAGGTTTTGCAGCACGGAGATGGTGTCTTCCGCATTCGACATCAGCGACGATTCCGTCAATTCCAGTTCCAGCAATTCCGGCGCAATGTCGTGTTCCTTGATCGCCTTCAGCACTTCTTCCTCCAGCCCGCCGACAAAGAACTGGATACCCGACACGTTGACCGAAATTTTCACGTTGCCAATGCGCGAGCGGCTCCACTGCGCGATCTTGCGGCACGCTTCGTGGATGACCCAGGTGCCGACCTTGACGATCAGCCCGGTCTCTTCCAGCAGCGGCACAAACAGCGCGGGCGATACCATGCCATGGCCCGGGCGGCTCCAGCGGATCAGCGCTTCCGCACCGCTGATGCGGCCGGTGTTGATATCGACCTTGGGCTGGTAATACAGCACGAATTCGCCATTGTCGATGGCGCGGCGCAGCGCGTTTTCCATATCGAGGCGCGCCAGCGATTGCGCGTTCATTTCCGCCGTGAAGAAACGGAACGCGTCGCGCCCGGCTTCCTTGGCGCGGTACATGGCGGTATCGGCGTACTGGATCAGGGTGTCCGCATCCTGGCCATCGTCCGGGAACACGGAAATCCCGATACTGGCCGTGACCGTCACTTCATGCCCTTTCAAATCAAACGGGCGGCGCATCGCATCGCGGATTTTATCGACCACGGCAATCGCGTTTTGCGCCCCTTCCGGCAACATCAGGATGGCGGCGAATTCATCGCCACCGAAACGGCCGATGGTGTCGCGCACGCGCAGGCAATCGACCAGGCGGCTGGAAAACTGGCGCAGCAATTCATCGCCGATGGTATGGCCCAGCGTGTCGTTGATGTTCTTGAAGCGGTCCATGTCGAGGAATAGCACGGCCAGCGCCCATTTATGCTCGGCCGCCTGGTGCAGCGAATGGCTCAGCGAATCATAGAACTGGCTGCGGTTCGGCAAACCCGTCAGCGTGTCGAAGTGCGCCAGCTTCAACAAGCGCTGCTCCGCTTCCTTGCGCTCCGTGATGTCGCGCGCCACCGCCACTAATATCCAGTTCTGGCCCGAACGCAAGGTGCGGCGCTGGACTTCCACCGACAGCGGCGAACCATCCTTGCGCTGCACCAGCATTTCCGCCATGGCGCCACTCTGGTCGCCCGCCAGCAGCTTGTCATATAAATCTTCCAGCCGCGCCAGGTCCGGGTCATGCGAACGTTCCGGCCCCACCTTGAGGAAGTCGTCGCGCAAATACCCGAGCATGCGGCAGGCGGTGGCATTGACGTCGACAAAAGTGTTGGAGGCGCGGTCGACCAGGAAAATCGCATCGGCCGTGGCGTCCATCGCCAGCCGGAAGCGGCGCAAGTCCTCGTCCAGGCGGATGCGCGCATTCATGTCTTGCTGCAGCTGCGCATGGTGGCGCTTGATCTGGTCATACAACTGCAGGTTTTCATAGGCCACCGCCACCTGCGCGGCCACCGTCACCGCCACCCGCTCATCGACTTCGGAAAAACTGTCGACGCCCAGCTTGTCGGCCAGGTACAGCCAGCCGTGCACGTGTTCGCTGGACGACAGCGGCACACCCAGGAACGAGTGGATTGTCGGGTGGGATTCGGGCAAGCCGATCGCGTCCGGGTTGCCCGGCAAGGCATCGATACGGATCGGCTGGCGCTGCTGCAACAGGTTTTCCAGCACCCCGGCGCGCGGCGCCGTGGCGATCAGGCGCGCTTGCTGGCCCACGCCGCACGCGGCAAAAAAACTCAGCGTCTCGGCGCCCGGTTCGAGCACGCCAATGCACGCGTAACGCGACACGCAAATGTTTTGCGCGACGCGGCAACCGATTTCAATCAGCGCCTGCGGATCGCGCTCGGCGCCCAATTCGATGCCCAGTTCAATCAGCGCGGTCAGGCGCAAGCTCACCGCCTGCAAGCTCGACAGGGAATGCGACAGCCGCGCCGTCATCTGGTTCAAATGTTCGCCTTCCGGGTCCGGCGATTCGCCGGCCATCTGCGTAATCAGCTGGCTCGACGATTCCACCTCGCCCAGGTATTCCGCCACCTGGTGGTCCAGGTTCATGAAACGGCCATTCGATGGTGGCTCCGGCGCAAAGGCCGGCACCGTATCGGTCTCGGCCTGCACCACGCCCAGCGCTTCATGCACGGTTTTCAGGATCACGTCCGGATCGGACGGTTTGGGCAACACCCAGCGCACGCCGCAGGCATCGGCCACCGCCATGGCTTCCCGTTCGCGGTAGGTGGCGGTATAGAAAATCACCGGCACATTCGCGGTTTCCGGGTCGCGGTGCATGCGCGTGACAAATTCATAGCCATCCATGTTCGGCATCAGGATGTCGGAAATCACCAGGTCCGGCTTTTCCTGCTTCACCATGCGCAAGCCTTCCACCCCGTTCGCGGCTTCCAGCAAGCGGTGGCCGCCATACCCCAGCAGGGTCATCAGGAACTCGCGGTTCAGCACATGGTCGTCCACGATCAGGATGGTCGAGATGTCGTTTTTAGCCTGGGGCGACATCTCCCCCGGCAAGAAAGACTCGATTTGCGTGACAAAGGTGTCGGGTTCGATGGGTTTGCCGATATAGCCGTCAAAACCGGCCGCCAGCAAGCGCTCGCGGTCGCCCACCATGGCCAGCGCCGTCACCGCCAGGGTCGGGATCGGGCGCAGCGCCGGGTCTTTCTTCAGTTGCGCCACCACGCCATAGCCATCGAGCTTGGGCAAGTGCACATCGCAAATGATCAGGTCCGGCAATTCCTGCCGCGCCATGGCGACACCCTGTTCCCCGTCGTGTGCCATCAGCGCCGTATAGCCGAAGGCATTCAACAGGTACGTCATCAACTCCATGTTGGTCGGGTTGTCTTCAATAATTAGGATACGCGCGGACACGGTACAACTCCCGGTTAATCAGTTAACACACTCAGCGCAACTGCGTCATTGATGCAGCGGCACCACCAGCGTAAACACGCTGCCTTCGCCATAGCGGCTTTCAAACTGTATTTCACCGCCCAGCACCTGGGCCAGCTTCTGGCACAGGTGCAGGCCCAGACCGGCGCCTTCCTGCAGTCGCCGGTCCCCGCTGTCGAGCTGACTGAAGGCCTGGAACAGGCGGGCCTGTTTCTCAGGGCTGATCCCGGCGCCAGTATCGCTGACGCTGATGGTGGCGCAGGCGCGCGAGCGGATCTCGTTGCGCGCCAATATCATTTGCACAGTACCATGTTCGGTGAATTTAATGGCATTGCCGACCAGGTGGCCGAGGATTTGCAGCAGCGCGCGGCGGTCGCTGCACACCGTGATGTCCCGGTCCGGCGCAATATAATCGAGCGCCAGGCCTTTGCCCTGCGCGTGCGGACGGAATTCGGCCACCAGGTCGGACAGCAGCGCATGGCAACCCAGCGGCTGCATTTGCAACTCCACTTTACCCGACACAATCTTGGTCAGGTCAAGTAAATCGTTAATCAGCGCCAGCAACTGGCGCGCGCTGGACTGGATGGTGCGCAGTTGCCGCTCCTGCTCATCGGTCAGCGGGCCCGGCAGGCGCATCAGCAAGGTGCCGGTGAATCCCAGGATGCCGTTCAGCGGCGTGCGCAATTCATGCGACATGCTGGCAAAGAAGCGGTCCTTGGCCTGGTTGGCCTGGGCCAGTTCCAGGTTTTTCTCATGCAGCGCCTGCTCGATATGCTTGCGCTCCGTGATGTCCCGGATGGCGCTCATGATCAGGGTGCCCTCGTCGGTTTCGATCGGGCTGAGGCTGATTTCAACCGGAAATTCCTCGCCGTTTTTGCGCAAGCCAAACAAGGCGCGGCCCGCGCCCATGTGGCGCGGCATCGGTTGCGAAAAATAGCGCTCGCGGTGATGCACGTGCGCCGCGCGGAAGCGCAGCGGCATCAGGTTTTCCAGCGGCTGGCCGCGCAACTGGCCCGCTTCATAGCCGAACATCGCATGCGCGCGGCGGGTCGCCAGCACCACCCGGCCCGCGGCATTGGCCATGACGATGGCGTCCGGCGTGGACTCCAGCACATTGCCGAAATGCGCCTCGACCAGCTTCGCATCACGCAACACTTTTAAGTGCGTAACGTCTTTCTTGTTCCAAAGGATGTATTCAATGTGGCCGGCGGCATTGCGCACGGCCTTGGCGGAACTGTCGATATACACCAGCGCGCCGTTGCGTGCGCGCCGCAGCGACTCGTAATTGGCACTGCCCTGTTCCACCGTCTGGCGCAGCACGGCCTGTTCAGCCTCCAGCATGTCAGGGGGAACGATCAGGCTGGCCAGCGGTCGGCCCAGCGCTTCTTCACCGGTGTAGCCAAAAACCGCCTGCGCGCCGCGGGTCCAGCAAACGACCTCGCCATCCGGCGTGGTCACGATGACGGCGTCCGGCGTTTCTTCGAGGATCAGCTTAGCGAAATCTGTGGTCATCGGTTCGCCCCGGTCGCTGTTACGCATACGGCACATACAATAACCATACAGCAACATGGTGCGCAGAAACTCACCAATTCTCACTGTGGGCGGGGGAATTTCCTCAACGCTATGTATTGCCAAGTTTTAATACAGTCTACCTAAGCATTACCACGCTGTCTATTCTATTGCGCGCAATTGAATTCCGTGGCAATTGAATCGATCTCATCGAGAACAACGCGCAAAATGCGCGCATCCGCGCCCAGCGCCACATGGCCGATGCCGCTGAAGGCGATGTTGCGGGCGCCGGGCAGGAAAGAGGAATCTTGCGGGGCAATAATATTGTCGTGATGCGACCACAGTGACACGAACAGAGCGCGGGTCTCCGCCGTTTCAGCGGCGGCCAACGCCGCCAGCCATGGCGAGCCCAGCTGCATTTCACGGGCGTTGACGCCGGGACCGAAATTCGCCAGCGCGGTGCCGTGATGCGGGGTGCCCAGCGTGATGACGCGCGCCACTTTCGCCGCGCCATGGCGGCGCAGGTAGGCACGGCTGGCCAGGCCGCCCATGCTGTGCGCCACGATGATGGCGCGCGGGCTGCCGGCCGCCTTGCACAGCCGCTCCAGCGCGGCGTGCATCCGGTCGGCGTACTGGTCGATACTGCCGCCGATCGGTTCCAGGTCCAGCGCCATGTGGCTGATGCCGGCGCGCCGCAAGCGCGCCGACAAATGCACCCAATAGCCGCTGTTGCAGCCATAGCCGTGCACCAGCAAGACCGGCACGCCGCTCGCAAGGTGCAAGTTGCGGTTGGGACGCAACATATGCCACGAGGTGGTCAGCATCGAAGCGCGGAATTCCGTATAAAACAGGAGCAGCGCGCCACGCCAGTCGAGCCGGTGCTGTTCCGGCGTGACGCTGGCGGCGCGCGCCGCCATCACAAAGTTGTTCAGGTTGATGGCCAGCCGCACGGCCAGCACGCAAGCCAGCGCCAGCAACGCGGCGCCCCACGGGCCACCCTGCGGCCACCAGTGCAGCACGCCCCAACCGATGGCCAGGGCCGTGGCCAGTTGCAGCAACATGATGGTGGCCAGCAGCAATCGCGCCATGGGGTGCCCTCCTTTACGTGGCCTTCAGCTTCGGCGCGGGTTTGCCCAGGCGTTCCGCCAGCCGGCTGGCCAGCCGCGCCGTGATGCCGTAAATCGACAGTTGCGGATTGGCGCCAATCGAGGTCGGGAACAGCGAGCCGTCATGCACCGACAGGTTGGCCACGCCGTGATAACGGCCATTGCCATCGGTGACGCCCTTGGCGGGATCGGCCGCCATGCCGCAGCCGCCCATCACGTGCGCCGACACCACGCGCATCACATGGTCTTGCATCGGCAACGCGTTAATCGCAGCCTTGGCCTGTTCCCAGCTGGTGTACAACTGCGCCTGCTCATGCACCGGCAACACGCTTTGCGCGCCAGCGGCAAACTGCATTTCCGCCATCGTCAGCAGCGCGCGGAGCACGCCGTCCCAGATCGCCGGGGTGATCGGATAATCGAGCACCGGCAAACCGTAATCATTGAGGCCGACACTGCCGCCGACCGAGTCGGCGTTAAAGCCGTCGCGCAACAGCGCCAGCCCGGTATGCACGTGCGGGAACTGGCGCATCAAGTCCGCATGGACCTGGCCAAAGCCTTGCAGCGTGGTCGACATCAGCACCGGATGCTGGGGCGGCACTTCCAGCTTGTAGCCGACCGGGCCATCGACCGCATCGCGGTGCAGGAAGTGGTCGGAATACACCGATTGCGGCGCCCCCGCCCACCCTTCGACTTTTTGCTCGAACAGCGCGGCCGATCCGACGGTCGGGTGCAGGAACGTGCGGCGCCCCACCAGCCCATGCGGGTCCGGCGCTTTCGAGCGCAGCAGCAAGCCCGGGTTGTTGATGGCGCCGCCGGACAAGACAAAGTGCCTGGCCTTGACGGTAATGATCTTGCCGGTCGGCGCCAGGCCGTCGGCCGCCATCGCGTGCACGGTCAGCTGTTCGACCTTGTTGCCGTTGAAGGCCAGTTGCCAGGCGCGCGCATGGTGCAGCAGGCGCGCGCCATGGTCCAGGGCGGACGGGATGGTGGTCACCAGCATCGATTGCTTGGCATTGGTCGGACACCCCATGCCGCAATAACCGAGGTTCCAGCAACCGTTGACGTTGCGGCGGATGGTATCGGTCGGAATGCCGAGCTTTTCCGCGCCCTTGGCCAGCAGGTTGTTGTTTTCATTGGGCGGCACTTCCCACTTCGCCACGTGCAGGCGCTGTTCCATCATCTCGAACCACGGCGCCAGCGCTTCTTTCGAATAATCGCCCAGGCCGAATGTCGATTGCCAGTAGCCCAGCGTGTCGTCCGGGGTGCGGAAGCTGGAAGTCCAGTTGACCGTGGTGGAACCGCCCACGGTTCTGCCCTGCAGGATGTTGATGGTTTTATCGCGCGTCTTGCGGGCGGCGCCTTCCTGGTACAGGGCCGGATAAGCTTGCGCTTCGCGCATCTTGAAGTCGCTCGACGATTTCAGCGGTCCTTCTTCAATGATCACGACGCTGAAGCCGGCCAGGGTCAGGATTTCCGCCGTGACGCCACCGCCCGCGCCGCTGCCGACAATGGCCACGTCCGCTTCGATGGCCTGGTCTTGCCGCAGGGTGGAGCAATCCGTGACTTTCCAGCCGCGCGCCAGGCCGGCCTTGATCGGGTCGGGAATCGCGGAGCCGCCTGCCTGTGGTTTGATGTCAATATCTGCCATGGGGTTCTCAGCTCAATTCCTTGATCGGGCCTGGATAGCCGATCGCGGCCCAGGCATCCGGTTGCGCATACCAGGCGCCCAGCACCAGGTCGTGTAAAGCGGCATAGGCGCCGCGCAGCATGCCGAAGCGGTGCGTGCGCCATCCTTGCAGGAAGGCCGCCACTTGCTCGGTGCTGGCTTCTTCCCAGGCCGGGATCCCCGCCAGCAGGCGGCGCGCCGGCGCCAGCGCCAGCAAGCCAAACAAATCCTGGATTTCCTTTTGCGTCGACAGCGGCAACGTCGCCACGGCGCCCTGCACGCCTTCGATGGTGCGGGTCACCGTGGCGCTGCGGGCGGCCGCCTCCGAGGGCAACATGGGACCGAGGATCGCGGGAACGATGGCGGCCAGCACGCTGCGGGCGCCGCCATCGAACTGGTACGGCGCCAGCAGGGGCGGGCCTTGTACCTTGCGGTACAGGGCTCCACCCGCCGCCAGCACCAGGGCGCCCAACACCCCGGCCTTCAGGAAGGTTCTGCGATTGGTCATGCTGTCTCCAAAATTCTTGTATTTTTCAGTGTACGACAGGACACTAATGACTTTGGAAGCCAAAAATAGAGCGCTCCCTCCACCAATAGCCTCCTCTTTTTTCGCCGCTTTCTGGTAAAAACCTGCGCCATGAAGAAAAAGAATACGCTCAGCCCCCTGGAAATCCAACTCCGCGACGCCCGCCTGGAACGCCAGGCCGCCGGCACCGATCCCGCCCTGCATTCGGCCCGGCTGGCCCTGAAAACCTTCCAAAGCCAGCGCCTGGCCGCCACCCATGCCGACCTGATGCGGGGCGACACCTATGACGCCGTGTTGTTTTTCCTCGATGAACTGTATGGCACGCACGACCTGAGCCAGCGCGACGTCGACCTGGAACGCATCGCCCCCACCATGCTGCGGGTGTTGCCCGCCGATGCGCTGCAAACCATGACCGACGCCATGAGCCTCGATGCGCTGGCCGAACGGCTCGACACCGCCATGGCCCGGTTGCTGGGTCCGGAATTTACAGAACAACAATATATAGAAGCGTACCGCCACGCGATGACGCGCGCCGACCGCGAGCGCCAGCTGGACCTGGTGCAAAACCTGGGAGATTCGCTCAGCGAACTGGTGCGCATACCGATGTTGTACGGCACCCTGGTGCTGATGCGGGGACCAGCGAAAATGGCAGGACTGGGCAGCCTGCAGCGCTTCCTCGAACGGGGCTTCAATGCGTTCCGCAAAATGAAAAAACCCCGGGAATTCGTCGACACCATTACCCGGCGTGAACGGGAAATCCTCGCGCGCAGCTATGCCCGCGATCCCGATCCGTTCGCCCTGGCGTAATCAGGATTTACACCGGGCCATGATTTGCCGCGCGATCCCGCGCAGGATATTGACTTCCTCGGTTTCCAGCCGGGTGCGGGCAAACAGCCGTTTCAAGCGCGGCATCAGCTTGCGCGGGTTGTGGGCGTCGAGGAAGCCGACTTGCACCAGCGCCTGCTCCAGGTGGTCATACATGCCATCGATTTGCGCCAGCGACGCGGCTTCGCCCTGGAACCCGATCACGCCGCCATTGCCGGGCGCGCGCGCTTCAGGCGCCTGCAGCCCCGCCAGCCCGGCCATGCGGCATTCATAGACCAGCACTTGCGCCGCCTGCGCCAGGTTCAGGGAGGAATAGTCGGGATTGGCGGGAATGTTAATCAGCACATTGGCTTTTTCCACGATCTCGTTGGGCAAGCCAAAGCGTTCATTGCCAAAAATCAGCGCGGCCTGCAATTCCGGCTGGGCCGCCACCTGTTCCGCCACGGCGCGCGGCGTCAGCACCGGCGGCGAATATTCGCGCAGGCGGGCCGACACGGCCGCCGCGAAATGGATGCCGTCCAGCGCTTCGGCCATGGAGCCGACGATGCGGGCCGAGGCCAGGATATCTTGCGCGCCGCTGGCAAACGCCACCGCCTCGTCATGCCGCAGCGCCCCCTCGAAACGGGGATTGACCAGCACCAGGTCGGAAAAACCCATGGTTTTCATGGCCCGCGCCACCGAGCCAATATTGCCAGGACGGCTAGTTTCCACGAGAACAATTCGCAGGCGAGTGAAGATCGATGCTGTGTTTTGAGGCAGGTTCATTTAGAATAGCGCAATTACGCGTTTGCGAAGCGGGCATTGTAACGACTTTGCCCGGGACTTTACACCGATCGCAAGCGCCGCGCTCTTTCTCATTCTTGTTCACACGCCAACCTGCCAGGCTGCATTGGATATCCATGCACCGCGCGGGCCATGCGTATTTTTACGGAAGCTCACATGCACCCAATGATCAATACGGCGGTCAAAGCCGCCCGCCGCGCCGCCGCCGTCATCAACCGCGCCACCTTCGACATCGAGCGCGTTATTGTCACCGAAAAAAATCATAACGATTTCGTTACCGACGTTGACCGCGCCGCCGAAGAAGCGATCATCGAGGTGCTGTCCAAAGCCTACCCTGACCACGGTTTCCTGTGTGAAGAGTCCGGCGCTTCCGCCAATGTGAACGACGACACCGAGAACGTGTGGATCATCGATCCACTGGACGGCACCACCAACTTCATGCACGGTTTCCCGCAATACGCGATTTCCATCGCGCTGCAGACCCGTGGCGTCATCACCCAGGCCGTGATTTACGATCCGGCCCGCAACGACCTGTTCACCGCCACCAAAGGCGCCGGTGCTTACCTGAATGAAAAACGTATCCGTGTGGGCAAGCTGGACCGTATCGCCAACGCGCTGATCGCCACCGGTTACAAAACCGGCAACCCTGCCGCGCTCAATGAATACCTGAAAATGTACGGCCTGATGGCGGAACGCTGCCAGGGCGTGCGCCGCGCCGGTTCGGCCGCGCTGGACCTGGCCTATGTGGCTTGCGGCCGCCTGGACGGCTTCTACGAGAAAAACCTGAACTCGTGGGATATCGCCGCGGGCAGCCTGCTGGTCACCGAAGCGGGCGGCATCGTGGGCGAATTCAATGGCGAGTCCGATTACCTGCACAAAGGCCACATCATTGCCGGCAGCCCGAAGGTGTTTGGCCAAATGGTCGGCCTGCTGGCTGAATTCGCCTGAGAACGTTTCAAAAAGTCCACAGCGTTGTTGCAGCACCTCGCCGTGCAGGTGCACTGTCTGCGGTGCTGCGCCTAGCTGTGGTCATTTTGAACCATTCTCATAAGGAAAAACCAGTCAACCGTACCATTCAGACAATGTTCTGTAATTCTGTTACAAAATAAAAGGGGCCAGCCCCCTTTTATTGTTGCCGTGTCGCAAGAAACTTTCAAAACTGCTGTTATACTCGCCGGGCGGTACGACCCAGCCATACGCCCGGCTGATCCCCCTTTAGCAAACCGATAGCGTAGCGCCCATCCGGCGCTTGCTTGACCTTAACCAAAAGTTAACATGTCCTTTAATACACTTGGTCTGTCTGAATCCATCGTTCGCGCGGTGACTGAAACCGGTTACACCACGCCAACGCCGATCCAGACGCAAGCGATTCCCGCCGTCCTGAACGGTGGTGATCTGCTCGCCGGCGCACAAACCGGCACGGGCAAGACGGCCGGCTTTACGCTGCCCCTTTTGCACCGCCTGTCCACTGACGCGAACGGCGCCAAGCTGATCAATACGACGTCAACCCGCCCGATCCGAGCACTGATCCTGACCCCGACCCGCGAACTGGCGGCCCAGGTCGAGGAAAGCGTGCGCGTCTATGGCAAATACACGAAACTGAACTCGGCCGTGATCTTCGGCGGCGTCAGCATCAACCCGCAAATCAAGCAATTGCGCCATGGCGTCGACATCCTGGTGGCGACGCCGGGCCGCCTGCTCGACCACATGGGGCAAAACACGATCGACCTGTCCCGGGTTGAAATCCTGGTGCTGGACGAAGCCGACCGCATGCTCGACATGGGCTTTATCCGCGATATCCGCAAAGTGCTGGCCGCGCTGCCGCCGAAACGCCAGAACCTGCTGTTCTCTGCCACGTTCTCGGATGAAATCAAGGCCCTGGCCGATGGCTTGCTGAACAACCCGGCCACCATCGAAGTGGCGCGCCGCAATTCGACCGTGGAAATCATTTCGCAGAAAATCCACCCGGTCGACCGCGACAAGAAACACAAGATGCTGTCGCACCTGATCCGCAGCCACCAATGGACCCAGGTCCTGGTGTTTACCCGCACCAAGCATGGCGCCAATAAACTGGTGGAACAGTTGGCGGGTGACGGCATCAACGGCATGGCGATCCACGGCAACAAGAGCCAGTCGGCCCGCACCCGCGCGCTGGCGGAATTCAAGGATGGCACCCTGCAAGTGCTGGTGGCCACCGACATCGCGGCGCGCGGCATCGATATCGACCAGTTGCCGCACGTGGTCAACTATGACTTGCCAAACGTGCCGGAAGATTATGTGCACCGGATCGGCCGTACCGGCCGCGCCGGCGCCACCGGTGAAGCCGTGTCGCTGGTGTGCGTGGATGAGCACGTGATGTTGAAAGACATTGAAAAGCTCATCAAGCAGTCGCTGCCGCGCGAAGTCATCGCCGGCTTCGAACCGGACCCGACCGCGAAACCGCAACCAATCCAGTTGCGCAGCGGCGCCGGCCAGCACCGCAATCCGCGCCAGGGTAACGGTGGCGGCCGCAATGCCGGCGCCGGCGCCAACGGCAACCGTGGCAATGGCGGCAATGGCGGCGCAGGAGCCGGCGCAGGCCGCGCCAGTGCCGGCGGCCAGGGCCGCGCCCCCGCAGCCCCGAACGGCAACCGCGCCGCCGCAGCCCAGCCGCGCACCCCGGGCGCCGCCAACGGCAACCGCAGCGCGGGCAGCCAGGGCCGCAATGGCGCACCAGGCGGCCGCAGCCAGGGCGCCGCCAACGGCCCGCGCAACGCCCCGCGTGGCGGCCAGCAACAACGCACGGGCGGCCGCGACCGCTAAGCTGTCATTGCAAGGGTGGCATGGACCATGCCGCCCTGCATTGCCTGCATCACCTCGGCCGGAACGCCCGGCATCCCCCGCGAATTTGGATTACGATAACGCCCTGTTTAATCCCAACAGGACGAGCCATGCCCAAATTTGCCGCCAACCTGTCGATGCTGTTCACGGAACTGCCGTTCCTGGACCGCTTTGCCGCTGCCCGCGAGGCCGGCTTCGATGCCGTCGAATTCCTGTTCCCCTACGCATTCGATCCCGACCAGATCGCGGACCGCTTGCACCGCCACCAGTTGCAACTGGTGCTGCACAACATGCCATGCGGCGACTGGAATGCCGGCGACCGCGGTACGGCGTGCGATCCGCGCCGCACCGATGAATTCCGCGAAGGCGTGCAACAGGCGATTGAATTCGCCACCGAACTCGATGTGCCGCGCCTGCACTGCATGGCCGGCAAAGTGCCGCACGGCCTCGAGCCCGAACGGGCCCGCGAAACCTTTATCCAGAACCTGCAATATGCCGCCGACCGGTGCGGCCAGCACGGCATCGACGTCATGATCGAGCCGATCAATACCTATGACATACCGGGCTATTTCCTCAATTACAGCCGGCAGGCGCTGGCCATCATGGATGCGTGCGAACGCCCCAACCTGTTCCTGCAATACGACATTTACCACATGCAGCGCATGGAGGGCGAACTGGCCAATACCATCCGCGCCCACCTGCCCCGTATCGGCCACATGCAACTGGCCGATACGCCGGGCCGCCACGAACCCGGCACCGGGGAAATTCATTACCCATTCCTGTTCAAGCTGCTCGATGAACTCGGTTATGCGGGCTGGATCGGCTGCGAATACAACCCGCGCGGCGGGACCGTGGAAGGACTGGGCTGGCGTACGCAGCGCTAACCCGGTGGAAATTTGCGCCGGCGCAATAGCGCACTAATTTACCGGAGGCAAGATCAAGTTTCATTCCTATCCGGGAGGAAACATGATCTTGCTGCCCCCCTCGCGCCGCATGCTCCACACGCTGCGCTGCGCCTTGCTGCTGGCGGCACTGGCCGGCTGTGCCGCCAGTCCCCGCTTGCAGGAAGCCCGCGATGTCGCCACCGACGCCGTCAAACTCGGCGGTTACGCCGACCTCAGCGAACGCTTCCGCGATATCTATGTCCGTGAACGCCCTTACCTGACGGCCGCCGCCGATGCGCGCGAGCGCACCATCGATGCGCAACGGCGCGCCGCCTATGCCGATATCATGGCGATCCACGGCGCCGTCGCGCAATACCTGCGCACCCTGGGCCAACTGGCGGGCGCCGATGCGTTTTCCCTCGATGCGCCGATCAAGGCGCTGGGCGGCAGCATCAAGGCGTGGCCCGACGCCGGCCTCGACGACCGCCACGTCACGGCTTTTACCGGACTGGCGCGCATCATGGCGCGCGCCGCCACGGCGCGGGAACAGGAAAACGCCTTGCGGCAGATGGTGCGCGACGCCGAGCCGCACCTGCAATTACTGCTCGACGCCATGCAGCGCCTGCTGCGCTATTACGACAAGAGCAGCGACAACGAACGCGCCATCGTGCTGGGCATGCTGGACGTGGAAATCCCGTTTGCCGAAACGCCGCGCGACCGCCTGCTGGCGGCGCTGGCCAAGGCCCACCGCCAGGCCCGCGCGCAGGAATACCGCGTGGCCGGCCTGCGCCATACGCTGGCCATCAAACACGTGGCCGCCATCGCGGCGGCCCATACCGCGCTGCTGCAGCGGCTGGAGCAGCCTGATAACGCGGCCGCCACGGACGCGCTGCGGCAAGCGTCCGGCGCGCTGCGCCTCCACACCGAGGCGCTCGCGCAGCCGCCCGCCACACAGCTTGCCACCCAGCTCGAGCAGCCCTGATTCCTGCCACCGGAGATCCCCATGTGCCCCACCAAGCCCCCTGCCGCGCCCGGCACGACATCCGTGTCCGCTCCCGCCCCTTCCCCCGATACCGCCGGTACCGCCGGCGCCCCCGCACCGGCCGGCACAGCCACCACGGCCAGCCCCGGCGGCACAACCACGCCCGCCGCCGCCGAAACGGCAGCGTACGGCGGCGCCCCCTCGCTGCCGCCCGTCCCGACGCCGGTCACGGCCACGGCCACACCCGCCGTACCGGCCAACTCAACCGGCATCGAAGCCGACATCGCCGCCGTTGCGGACAGCCTGTCCGCCTGCGCCGATGCCCTGCATGAACGCATCATGTACGCCATCCGCCAGCGCCAGTCCAGCGCTGTCACCGGCGACGGCAACGGCGACCTCGCCCACGGCATCACGCAAGAAGCCGCGCAAGCGTTGTTCGACCACGAAGTGCTGCTGCGCCAGTCCGCCAACACGCTGTATGTGCAAGCGGCCGTGCTCGCGACAGCCGGGCTCGACAGCGTGCGCCAGGAATTGATGGACGTGACGGCCGGCGCGCGCGACACGTTGCGCCATGTGGCGAAGGTGCAGGCGCTGGTGGGCCTGGCGGCCGACCTCGTCACCCTGGCTGGCGCGCTGGCCGCTGGAAAGCCGGGGCAATGGCCCGCCGCCATCCGCCAGGTACGCGACCGCGTCGCCACATTGCGCCACAACGGCAAAGCGTAGTCCCTATTGTGCGCGCCGTCCTGCCTGCCCCCTCTACTATAGAAACCAGGAGGAGGCTGGCATGGACGGATTGACCCACACGCAGCTGGACATGCTGCACGCGGCGCTGGAACAGCGCCGCCACATGCTGCTGGACCAGGTCGCGCTGGCCACTGCGGGACCTGCCGTGGAAGAAGTGGAAACGTCGCCAGCCGACAGCGCCAGCAACCGCACGATGAACCAGTTACAGCAGGAAACCGCGGGCCACCAGCTCACGCAATTGCATGCCATTAAGCACGCACTGGCCAAGTTTTCAGACGGCAGTTATGGCAGTTGCGAAAACTGCGGCAACGACATCGGCTACTCGCGCCTGCAGGCGCGCCCCGAAGCCACCCTGTGTATCGCGTGCCAGACCCAAAGCGAACGCCGCCAGCGCTGAAGCGCCGCTCTGCCGTCCCCCGCCGTCCTGCCACCGCCACGCTTTCGCCACGGGGCGCCACCCGTGTGTCCATCCCGCGCGAGGCAAGCCTATAATCAAGCCATGTCCCTGCGGGAGGTCAACATGGCTTACCGATCGATCCTGGTGCACGTGGATGAAACGCCGCGCGTGGCGGAACGGATCCGCTACGCCGTCGAACTGGCGCTGCAAGATGACGGCCACTTGCTGGGCGTCGCGCTGACCGGCATTTCACGCGTGCTGTACCAGAATGCCATCCTCGACGAGCAAGACCCCAATCTTGCCCTGCACTTGAATTTCCTGCGTGAACGCGCCAACCGTGCCCTGGAACAATTCGCACCGCTGGTGCAGCGCCTTGGTCTGCAAGCGTTTGAACAGCGCGTGGTCGATGACGATCCGGGCGCGGGCCTGAGCTTGCTGGCACGCCACGCCGATCTGGTGGTGATTGGCCAGGCCGATCCGGAACATGTGGCGACCATGGCCGGGACTGAATTCCCGGCGCAAGTCCTGACCAATTCCGGCCGCCCGGTGCTGGTGGTGCCCTATGCGGGATTGCCGCGTCCGGCCGGCGCTGCCTTTGCGCCGGCGCGGCACATCCTGGTGGCGTGGAATGGCAGCAAGGAAGCGGCGCGCGCCGTACGTGAAGCGCTGCCGCTGTTGAAGCGTGCCGACCACGTCTTCATTGCCGTGTTCGATCCGGATTATCAAAAAGCGCTGCACGGCGAATCGCCTGGCTGCGACCTGTTGAAATTCCTGATGCGGCATGGAATCGATGCGGAAATCCTGGTGCGCCAGACCCAGCGCGGCGGCATGCTGAAACGGCCATCCGGCACCGGAGAAGCCTTGCTGTCGCTGGCCAGCGACCAGGAATGCGATTTACTGGTGCTCGGCGCCTACGGCCATTCGCGCTTCCGCGAAACCCTGCTGGGCGGCGTCACGCGCACGGTATTGGAATCCATGACCTTGCCGGTATTGATGGCGCACTGAGGACATTACTCGTCGGACTGCCACGCCTGGCTGCGGATTTTCGCCACCTGGCGCTGTGCCAGCCAGAGCCACAACTGCAGGGCCGCTTCCTGCGCGGCGCCCGCCATTTTACGGGGGCTGGCCAGGGCGATTTCACAATCGCGGTCCGACCACTCCGCGTAACAGATATCGCCGCCTGCCGCGACTTCGACTTCATACATCAAGCCATCGTCATAGCCGAACCGTAATACTGCCGTGCCGGGCCCGCCATCGGCGGCCTGCACCTTGCCGCTATACACTTCAGCCAGGGCCGCGGCCAGTTGAGACTCCGTTGGCGCGGCGACGTTGCGGCCATCGGGACGGGTCAGCTCCACCCATGCGTGTGTCATCGCTACTCCCCTTATGTTTGAGGATCGCAGTATTAGTATTTTTATTGTAGCAACTAACGCCGCGATTCAAGCATTTGTTGGGGAAATGTGTGCAGCGCTGCAACACGCGGCAGGTGGGCTTAATGGGTAATCAACACCGGCAGCGACAGCGGGTTGAAGTCTTGCCAGTCGCCGTCCACGATGGTGCCTTCGGCTTCCTCGATATGGTGGGCGCCCAGTTGGCGCAGCACGTCAATGGCGCGCTGTTCCTGCCCCAGCAAGTCATCGGTATCACCCAGCGCGACGGCGATCAGCATGCCGCTGGGCCGCTGTTCCACCTGGTTGGCGATACTGCCCTGCTCCGGCTCCCCCGCTTCCTTCATATGGGAAAAACTGTACAGCGAACCCACGTGGCCGCCGACCAGCGCGCCCACCACCGCCCCCAGCGGCCCCGTCACCGGGGCGCTGACCGCGCCGATCACCGCACCGACAGCGCTGCCGGTCGCCACGCCCTTGGCGATGCCGGCGCCGGTTTCCTTGGCGCCCGGGGATTTGTCACGGTCGCCGCCCAGCTCCAGCGCGGCATGCTGGCCTGGCGGATTGACAAAGAACGCTGAAATCTGGTGCGCCGGGAACCCCGCGGCCAGCAACGCGTCGCGCGCGCGGTCGGTGTCTTCCTGCAACTGGAAATGGCCTGCAATGATGGTACTCATGGTGCGCTCCTGTATGGATGGTCATGGCGCACCAGCTTGCCCGCGTCCGGGAGCGCGTTCCGTGCGCTCCCACACGCGGGGGGTGAATTCCCTTACCAACTGGCGACGGCAAAGGACCGGCCCGCTGCGGGCGGCGCCGTCCACACCACGTCCGGACTCCACACCGGCGGCGGCGCGTCGGCCCAGTCGCGTGGGTCGACGCGGTAATATTTTTGCAATTCGTCATACAGCGCCGGATGCCGCTCACGCATTTGCCAAGGCTTGCCAAAGAACGTTTCCGTGGCCACGGCAAAGAATTCCGCCGGGCTGGTGGCGCCGTAATGGTCCAGCACGCTGTCGGTGCGGCCGTAATACGCGTCGTATTGCAGGTTGGCGAAGTCGCGTGACAGCACCGTGGACCAGCTGCGGTAGCTGTCCGGGCTACCCAGGTATGGGGCGCCATTGGTGTGGCCCGATTCGCTGTCGAGCTGATGCGCGAATTCGTGCAACACCACATGATGGCTGTCGCCCCAGTGCTGCGACGCCTGCAGGACATCATCCCACGACAGCACGACGCGGCCGTCTTCCCACGATTCGCCCAGCAAGGTTTGCCGGGTATCCGTGACGACGCCGCCCGCGCCCACTTCGCGCCGCGGTACCAGGAAGGCGCCCGGATACACCAGGACCGTATGCAGCGTCCGGTACACTTTATTCGGACGGTTCAGCACCAACAGGCTGGCCTGGCCGGCAATCGTGTAGCGCATCTCATCCGTGATAGCGAGGCCTTCGCAGCCAACGATTTTTTTCGTGTGCAGGAAGTGCTTGACCAGTTGCTGCAACTGCACCTGCGTGGCGGCATCCATGCGGCGGTATGGTGCGATATTGCGCTCAAACACCGCCAGCGCATCGGCCGGCAACGGCTGCGCCAGCGCGCGCTGCAAGCGCCAGCGCGGTACCAGCAGGGGCAAGGCGCACGCCAGCGCCAGCAGGGGAATCCACCACAATGCTTCCATAGTGCCGTCCGAAATTAAAGGTCAGTCACCAACATGGGGGTCCAACATGACAATTCAATGCAACAATTCTATGCAACGATGCAATGCAAACAGCCGGAACTGCGTCCGGCTGTTTTTACTGTAGCACTGCCGCCGCGTTTTGGGCGTGCTGTTTCGACTGGCTTCAGGTCTGCGCTTTCTGCATCGACGGCGCGGCGCCAAACAAGGCGGCCACCAGCGGATCGCGCGTCACGGGCGCGCGGTTCACGCGGATTGCGTAATGGGTGTCATCGGCCAGGATGTGGAAGTGGCGGCCGGCGCCGGCCATGGCTTGATCGCGCAGGCTGGGGCGTTCCTTGCGGGGCGGCGCGCCTTCACGTTTTGGCTGGGAAATCGCTCCCAGGAATTGCTTGACGCGCTCAACATCCGGCGTCAGTTGATACACAGCCTTGCCCAGGTAAGTCGCGGTGCCTTCGATATAACGCGCCAGTTCGATCACACCCGCCTCGCGCAAGTCGCGGATATATTTGCGGGCGCCGGACGGCGAAAACTTCAGGAACCAGGCGATTTCATCCGCCAGCATTTCGTGCTGTTGCAACTCAGCAATCAGCTTTTGCATATTTTCAATGCGGCGCAGGGTGGCCGAGGTCGAGCGCACGCGCTCGATCGAAGCCAGGGACAAAGGCTTGCGATCAGGGATGGGGCCGGGACGCTCCACCAGTGCCAGTCTCGGCTTATCCATCATCTTTGCCGCTTCCTGCTGGTCAGCAAGACTGGACTCTTGGTTTTCTCTGAATGCATGCATTTGAATACTCCTTATCGATAGCCAGAGGCGCGATCGCGTCGATCGCGGCACGCGCCGGGGAACTCAGCGGGAAACTGGGGCGGCGTGCGTCGTCTACATCTGGGAGTCAGGATGCCGGGATGGCAAAATCCGGTCTGTGCGGCAACGAACATAAGTGAGCAATACTGGAAATACGTAGGCAAATTGTCATGCTTCGGGCCGCCGCGCCGGCGACGGGGCCGTGCGGGTTGGGTGCGTTTGCGAACAGAACGGGCGGGAGCGGCGCTTTATGCTGGCCTCACCTTTCCCCACTTGAAGGACCACATCATGAAATTAACTATGTTGCTGGCCGCCGCTGCGGCCACCCTCGCCCTCACCGCGTGCGAACGCACCACGGTCAATAATCCGCCTGTGGTTGAAACGCCGGCGCCCGCCGCCGTGCCGGTTCCTGTTCCAGTGCCTGTGCCGGGACCTGCGGGCCCGCAAGGGGCGCCTGGTCCCCAGGGCGAACCCGGCAAACCTGGCGACACCACCGTCATCGTTCCGGACCGCGCACCGGAGCCCGCACGATAAGACTTTTTTATGTAGCAGATAGTTACTCTGCTACAATGCTTGCCGCGCTGCACCATTTGGTGTGGCGCGGTTTCGTTTGGGGAGCGCCACCGTGGCGGCATCCCCTGGGGCTGAACTGTAGCAATTCCACCACGTTGTCTTCTCGCATGTGCGCTGGCGCACAGTGGTATTGCACGAATGTCCATAAAGTTCGGTCCAACAGCCAAGGGCTGGAAACATTTGTGATGCTGCAGCATCACCCTACTAACATCGGGAGTAACTTGTGAAAAAAATTAAGAAAATCGCAATCGCCACGGCTTTGCTGACCTCGACCGCCGCTATGGCGCAAGACGCAGCCATCAACCCTTCCTGGTATATCCAGCCTTCGATCAGCGCCCTGAAACCGGATTCGGACTTCGGCGTCGACAAAACCGGCTACGGCGCCGGCCTGAAATTCGGTAAGCCGGTTACCGACAACTGGGACGTGCAAATGGGTTACACCTATGCCCGTTCGAAAGAAGCCGGCCAGCGCTACCAGCAAGAAACCCTGGGCCTCGACGGCCTGTACCTGTTCTCGCGCAAATCGTTCCGTCCATTCGTGCTGATCGGCGCAGGCGCCGAGCGCGACAAGACCAACCTGCGCATCAATGGCAAGACCCAGAAGAGCTCGCCATACGTCAGCGCCGGCCTGGGCTTCCAGGCTGACCTGTCGGACCGCCTGGCACTGCAAGCCGACCTGCGCAATGTGCACGGTTTCCTGCGCGGTTCCGCGTTCCCGGCAGCCGGCGACAAGGCCAACAACCTGTACCTGACCGTGGGCCTGAACTACGCGTTGGGCGCGAAGCCAGTGCCACCGGCGCCCGTGCCTAAAGCCGCACCGGCGCCGGAACCGGCACCGGCGCCAGTGGCTCCGCCGCCACCACCGCCACCAGCGCCAAAGTTTGAAAAAATCAGCATGTCGGCAACCGAACTGTTCGCCTTCGACAGCGCCAAACTGAACCCGAACCAGCCGAAGCTGGACGAACTGGCGGCCCTGCTGGCCAACAACCCATCGGTGGGCAACGTGACCATCACCGGCTACACCGACCGCCTGGGCTCCGACAAGTACAACCAGAAGCTGTCGGAACAGCGCGCCAACTCGGTCAAGCAATACCTGGTGGGCAAAGGCGTGGCCGCGGAACGTCTGAACGCCGTGGGTAAAGGCAAGTCGAACCCGCTCGTGGCATGCGACGGCAAGAAGCAAAAACGTGCAGACTTGATCAAGTGCCTGGAGCCGAACCGCCGCGTTGAAGTCGAGCAAGTAACGATCGAACGCCGCGTGAATTAATCTTCCGCAGCAATCGCGCAAAGGGGCCACACGGCCCCTTTGCTTTTTCTGGAGCCGCCGATGAAACCATTGCGTCACCACGCCCGCACCTTGCGCACGGTTGCCCTGTGCACCATCACGGAATGGTTCGAGCACCGCGACAGCAGCAAGGGCGCCGCCCTCGCCTTCTATACCGCGTTTTCCATTGCCCCCATCCTGGTGCTGGTGATCGCCATTGCCGGCCTGTTTTACGGCCAGCAGGCGGCCCAGGGCGAGTTGTTCGGCCAGTTGGAGGGCTTGATGGGGGCGCGTGGCGCGGAAGCGCTGCAAGTGATCCTGGCTGGCGCGCGCGACCACGAAGACGGCATGCTGGCCACGCTGATTGCCGGGGTGCTGCTCCTGTTTGGCGCCACCACCGTGTTTGCGGAATTAAAAGCCAGCCTCGATGAAATCTGGCAATTGCCGCCATTGAAGCAAGGCTCGCTGTGGGACACCTTGCGCACCCGCCTGCTGTCGTTCGGCATGGTGCTGGTGCTGGGCTTCTTGTTGCTGGTGTCGCTGGTGGTCAGCGCCGTGCTGGCGGTGCTGGAAAAATTCTGGCAAGGCCACTGGGGCGGCACCACCCTGCTGCTCACCGGCATTAACTGGGTCATCAGTTTTACCGTGATTGCCGCCATGTTTGGCGTGATTTACAAAATGCTGCCCCGCATAAAACTGTCATGGCATGACGTCGTGATTGGCGCGCTTGGCACGGCAGCCCTGTTCACGCTCGGCAAATTCGCCATTGGCGCCTATATCGGCAACAGCGGCGTGGCCGACAGCTTCGGCGCGGCGGGCTCGCTGATTGCGTTGCTGCTGTGGGTCTATTACTCGGCGCAGATTTTTTTCCTGGGCGCGGAATTCGCCCGCCAGTATGCGCTGCAGCTCGGCAGCCTGAAACACCATCCGCGCGATGCGCAGGGGGACTTGAAGATCGGCTAACGCCGCGTACGACTTACTCGCCCAGCAATTCGGCAACGATTTCCATGCCCTCGATACGTTCCGCCACCACCTTGACAATCACGATCACCGGCACGCCCAGCAGCAAGCCCCAGATGCCCCACAACCAACCCCAGAACAGCAGGCTGACAAACACGGCGGCGGGATTCATGCGCGCGATCTTGCCCGTCATCCAGGTCGTCACAAAGGTACCGACCAGGGTCGCAATGCCAAGCGATGCGCCCGCCACCAGCAACACCATTTGCAGCGATTCAAATTGCAGGAAGGCCACCAGCCCGGTCGCGCTGGTGATCAGTAACGGACCGAAGTACGGCATGATATGCAGCAAGCCGGCCACGATGGCCCACGCTCCCGCGTTTTCCAGCCCGATGGCTTGCAGGGCCAGCCACGTCAGCAGCGCCAGCAAGGCATTGGTCACCAGCAGCATGAACATGTAACTCTGGATCGAGCTGTTGATGTCTTCCAGGATGTGCACCGTGACTTTCTTCTTGGTCAGCGAAGGGCCGGTCAGCTTGACCAGCTTGCGCTTGAAGGTATCGCCCGCCAGCAACAGGAAAAACACCAGGAAGATCACCATCGTGGCCTGCGACACCAGGCCGGCCAGGCCCATGGAACCCGCCCACACCCAGTCGATGACCTTGATGCCGCCGGTTTCCGATGGGGTTTTGCGTGCGGCAGGCTTGCGCGCGGCGCTGCCGGAAGCGGCCTGTTCGATTTCATTGGCCACGGCCTGGATGCGCTCCAGCGTGCTGGGGCCGGTGCCCAGCTTGGCCCGCAACAAGGTCGATACTTTGTGGGTGACGGTCGGCAATTCTTCCATGATGTTCTGGAATTCACCGTGCAGCCGCGCCGCGCCAAACGCCGATCCGCACAGGATGGCGGCGGTCACCAGGGTGGCGCCCAGCGGACGTGCAATGTGCAGCCGCTCGAGCCAGCACACCACGGGATTGAGCGTATAGGTAATCAGGATGCCCAGCAGCAGTGGCACCAGGAAAGCGCGCGACCATTGCAGCGCATACAGGAAGGCCACGATGGCAATCACACCCAGTGCGAGACCACGGGCATGGACATGGATTGGAAGACGTTCCAGTAAGGCGGGATTGCTGTCGCTATCGGTTTCCGCGGAGAATCCGGGAGCGGACTCTGGCGCAGATTCAGGAGGGGGTGCGGCGGGGATCATGGTGACAAGGCGGGACCGGGCGGTCCCGCGTTGCGGTGCTTACTTCACGCGGATATCGTTCTTGACTTCCTTCACGCCTTTGACGCCGCGGGCGATTTCGCCGGCGCGCGTGATGTCGGCGGGCTGTGCCACGAAGCCGCTCAGTTGCACGGTGCCCTTGAAGGTTTCCACGTTGATTTCCGTGGCTTTCAAGGTCGGTTCATTGAAGATGCTCGCCTTGACCTTGGTGGTCAGCATGGAATCATCGACATATTCACCGGCGCTTTCCTGGGTCGGAGTGGAAGCGCAACCCACGACAGCCAGTGCGGTGGTGGCGGTGAAGACGGCAGCAGCAAATTTTTTGGCAAAGTTCATGATAAGACTCCTTGGTTGGTGCTCGTCTGAGCAATCTGCCGGCACGCAGGCAGTGCCGGAACTGAGGGGCCAGCAGCGGGCCGTTAATCCGCAGTGTCGGGCAGTTGCGCCCCTTCATCTGTACGCTAACGTACACAGTACGCGCCCCGGCAACAGCGTGCGTCACCGCACAGACCCTCATCCGCTTGCTGACTAACCTTGTTCCATCCTCACCCAGGAAACAGGAGAACAACATGAAGACAACGCAGACTCTGGCGGCGTTGATGATCGCAACCTCCGCCTTGATCACCGGCTGTTCGAACACCCCGGTCCAATCGACCAACTACTCGTCCATGGGCAATGCCGCCACCTACGGCACCATCGAATCCATCCAGATGGTGCGCATCGATCCCGCCACCAGCGGCGTGGGCGCCGTGACCGGCGGCCTGGTGGGCGCGCTGGTGGGTAACCAGGTCGGTTCCGGCAGCGGCCGCGCCGCGGCAACGGCGGCCGGCGCGATCGGTGGCGCCGTGGTGGGTAACAGCGTGGAACGCAACCGCAACCAGCCGCATGACGCGTACCAGATCACGGTCCGCATGGACAACGGCGATTACCGCACCATCAACCAGGACAGCGTGTATGACCTGCGCACCGGCAACCGCGTGCGCGTGGTTGATGGCCGCGTCTACCGTTATTAAGCCGCCACCAAGGAGACGTCATGGGCACCATCTTGCTGATCTTGCTGGTACTGATTTTATTGGGAGCACTGCCGGCCTGGCCGTACAGCCGCGGTTGGGGCTATGCCCCGAGCGGCATCGCCGGCATCATTGTGCTGGTGTTACTCGTCATGCTGCTGACCGGGCGGCTATAGGAGAATGACATGAACAAATTCGTTGCAGCGGTTTTGCTGGCCGCCTGCTGCGCCGCACAGGCGCAAACCACGCCGCCGGAAGTGGCGGCCAATCAACGGCAAGAGTTGAAACGGGGCGACCCCGCCCGCTGGTACAAGGCGGACCGCAGCACGGCGGCGCAATTGCGCACCTTGCGCAAGGAAATCCATGCCGCCTATGCCGAAGCCAAAACCGGCTGCAAGCACATGGCGTCCGAGACGCGCGGCGACTGCATGAAGGAAGCGCGCGAGATCTATGCGGCCGACATGGGCAATATCCGTGAACTGCATTACGCTGCCAATCACATGGATACCAGCGTGTACGAAACCACGGGCCGCTAAGCCGCACCACCGCCCATAAAAAAACGCCGCATTTTTGATGCGGCGTTTTTTATGGGGGAAAGCGCTTTACTGACGGTGTTTCCGGCTGATCCAGATGCCGGCGATGGCGGCGGCCACGCCCGCCAGCAAGACTGGCTTTACCAGCCGCCTGCGGACAATGAATGACCCCGCCTTGATCGCAAACGGTAAGATCTTCGGCAAGCTCAACCCGCTGGCCAGGCCGGCGACGCCGGCCAAGCCACCGCCGTGCTGCCCGCTGAACAGGCTGCCAAAGCGGTGGTGCAACGCCCCCACCGCATGATCCACCGCGCTGTGCATCAGCGCATCCGGATGTAATGCATACGCCAGCCGGCCCTTGGCATGGGCCACGCTGACGCGGTACAACTCACCTTCGCGCACCAGCCGTTCTTTCGCCACGGCCAGGGCCGCGCTGTCCAGGTGTTTGCTCATATGTCTCCTTACAGCAGCATTTCGCGGTCAGCTTTCAACTCGGCCATGGTGGCCGGCAGCGCCAGTTTGCCCTGCCGCAGCATGGACCGTGCGCCCATGATGAATCCGATGGTGATCAAGACGAACACCACCGCCAGCAGCAGCAGGATTTTCCACCCCATGGCTTCCCAGCACAGGAAGATGATGGTGGCCGTGGTGAAGGCAATGGCGAACCAGCCGGCCAGCAACGCCAACGCAAACACCACGGTCAGTTCGACCAGGTGGTTGCGCACTTCGGACAGCTCGAGGGATGCCAGTTCGAGCCGCGACAGCATCAGCCGCGCCGAGTTGCGGGCCACCGCCGCCAGCGAACCGATCAGGCCCGGGGGTGGCGGCGCCGGTTGTTCCATATCAGGTGGCGCCACCGGATCAGCGGCGGCCCAGGATCACGCCCACCAGCAGGCCGACGCCAGCTGCCATGGCGATCGAACGCCAAGGATTTTCCTTGACATAGGCGTCGGTCGATTGCGCTACTTGTTTACCGGCGGCAACTGCACTTTGCTGTGCTTCGTGCGCCTTGGCCAGTGCCGTGTCCAACGCGCGCATGCCGCGGCCACGCAATTCCTCGGCTTTTTCGCCCGTCAGCGCCGTGGCGGCCGTGAACAGCGCTTGCGCATCCTTGACCAGGGTTTTGACGTCGTTGTTCACGGTACTGATGTTATTTTCCAGCATGATGGGCTCCTCAGTTGGGGGTTTCGAAAACAGTGCTACGCAGTCCGGCGAATCAGCTATTCAAGCAGATCACGCATGTCGTCGGCGTGTTCTTCCTCCACGGCCATGATCTTGATCAACAACTGGCGCGTGGTCGGATCGGATTCGCCGATCTGCTCGATCATCTGACGGTACGATTCAATGGCGACCCGCTCAGCGATCAGGTTGGCGCGCACCATGGATTGCACCTCCCTGGAGTCATCATACTCGGCATGGCTACGCTCGAGCAATGTTGCTGGATTGAAATCTGGTTCGCCATTCAGTTGAATGATACGCCCTGCCAGCCAATCCGCATGTTCCTGTTCCTGCTGTGCATGTTCGAGGAATTCCGCCTTGATGGCAGCATTCTGCAAGCCAGTCACCGTGTAATAGTGCCGCTTGTAGCGCATGATGCAGACCAGTTCGGTCGCCAGCGCGCCGTTCAGCAACTGGATGACTTCTTCGCGGTTGCCTTTGTAGCCGGCCGTCACCGGGCCATCGGCCAGGTTTTGCGCGGCTTGCCTGATCGCACTCGTATCAAGGCCGGCCAGCGTGGATATCGTCGATGCTGCCATCATTCTCTCCTTTCAAATCAACGTCGTGCATTGATGGCGCGGCCCGCATCGGACAGCACGATTTCAACGCGGCGGTTCAACTGGCGGTCGGCCGAATTGCCATTGCTGGCGACCGGATACGCTTCGCCGTAGCCCCGGGTACTGATGCGGGTGCCTTCAATGCCCATATTCATCAGTGCGCCACGCACGGATTCGGCACGGCGCTGCGACAGCACCAGGTTATGATCTTCGGTCCCGGTGCTGTCGGTGAAGCCTTCCACCATCACATTGCGGTCCGGGTGTTCACGCATCACATCGGCCAGCTTTTGCAGGATCTGCATGCCGCCCGCGGTCAGCTGGGACTGGTCGACATTGAACAGCACATCGCCCATCGTCATCACGATGCCCCGCTCGGTCTGCTTGGCTTTGAGGTCGGCCAGCTGCGCCGCCAGCGCATCGGCCTGGGCTTGCGCATCGCGGGTCGCCGCGGCCTGGCTTTCCGCCGCCATGCGGGCGGCATCGGCGTCCGCCTTGGCCTGCTCGGCGCTGCGTTTGGCGTTGTCCGCTTCGATGGTGCGGGCTTCCAGGCGGACCTGGTCGCGCTGGCGCGCCGCATCGGCTACCGACGCTTCAGCGGACTTCTGCTTGGCGACTTCCTGTGCGGTGGCCACGCGCTGCTTGGCGACATAGGCCAGCTTGTCCACTTCGGCAATGCTTTCCTTGCGCGCCGCCGCTTCATTGGCGCGGTCCAGCGCGGCCGTGGCCTGGCGCAGTTCGACTGCCGCATATTGCGCCACGGCCGGATTACCCTGCGCCGCCATGTAATCGCCGCGCGCCTGGTCCAGCATGGTGGTGGTGGTCGGTGCCGAGCTGCAGGCAGACAAGGCGATGGCCAGCGCCAGCGCGGCCGGTTTGAGGAAGGAACGGTTCATCATCATCTCCTTATTTCACTGTGGTGCTGTTGGCGCGGTCCAGTTCTTCGCGCAGCACGCGGATGTTTTCCTGCAGCGCATCGGCCGCCGCGGTGGCCTTGGCCGAACCGGCCTTGCTTTGCGCCAGCTTGGCGTCGGCCTGGGCTTGCATGGCCAGGTCGCGCGCCCGTGGATAATCCTTGGCGGCCAGTGCCTGGTTGGCTTCCTGCACCTTGGCGCGGGCCGCCAGCATTTCCGCGGGCGCCGCATCGGCGCCACCGGCGGACGACGCGCTTTCCACGGCCGCGCGCGACACCGCCACATCGGCCGTGGCGGGCGCTTTCTGGCTGGCGCAGCCGGCCAGCAGCACCGCGGCCAGGCCGCACAGGGCAGGCACGGTATGCATACGTGAGCTCATTGTTGTTCTCCTTCGGTTGATGGGTAAGGACGTTATAAGCCCGATAAGCAAGCCATTCAGTACGCTGACGCACATAGAATCCGGCCACGGCGGTTGACGGCCACGGCATTGCCCGCCAAAATCCCGCCTCCGCCGCCGTGGCAAGCCTCTGCCATAGGTCGGTGCGGATGCGCACAGAGACCACGCACACGAACGGTTTATGCTGTGTCGGAAACACCACGAAAGGCTTCACCATGACATTGCCACGTCGCAGCAAGATTGCCCTGGCCGTGGGCGGCGTCCTCATCGCCATACCGGTCGCCGCGCTGATCGTGCTGCATTACTACGACTGGAACCGCGCCCGGCCCTGGCTCAACGACAAGACCAGTGAAGCGATCGGCCGCCCGTTTGCCATCCGCGGCAACCTGTCGCTGAGCTGGGAAAAGCAGATCGTGCCGGAGCGCGACCGCAGCTGGCGCGACTGGATGCCATGGCCACACTTGGTGGCGCATGACGTTCACATCGGCAACCCCGCCGCCATGCAAGCGGCCCATGCCGACTTGCCGCCGGACATGGGCAAGGTCAGCGAGTTTTCGTTTTCACTGAACCCGTTCGCCTTGCTGGAGCAGCGCATCTCGATTCCCGTCTTGCGTTTTGAAGCGCCCACGGTATTGCTGCGCAAGACTGCCGACGGCGCCAACAACTGGACCTTCGACAAGAAAGACAAACCGTCGCCGTGGCAACTGGATTTGCAGCGCGTGGTGTTCAACAAGGGCGTCGTGCATTACCTTGATGACGTCGCGAAAGCCGACGCCACCGCCGACATCGACACCATCAACGCCGATCCCGCTTATGGCGTCTCGTGGCGTTTGAAAGGCTCGTGGAAAGGCGCGCCCGTGTCGGGCCACGGCAAGGCCGGCGCCGTGCTGTCTTTGCAGCAGCAAACCACGCCCTACCCGCTGATGGCCGATGTCAACCTGGGCGGCACGCGCATTGCCATCGAAGGCTCGCTGACCAAACCCACGTCGCTGGCCGCGCTGGACATGAAGCTGCGGTTGTCCGCGCCCAGCATGGCGCGGCTGTATGCGCTGACCGGCATCGTGCTGCCGGAAACCCCGCCCTTTTCCACGTCCGGCCACCTGACCGCCACCCTGGGCAAGGATGGCGGGCACTACGTGTACGATCAATTCGCGGGGAAAGTCGGTTCCAGCGATGTCAAAGGCCACCTTGAATACCAGCAGAAAAAACCGCGCGGCTACCTGAGCGGCACGATGTCGTCCAGCTTGCTGCAATTTGCCGACCTGGGACCGCTGGTCGGCGCCGATTCCAATGCCAGCAAGCAGGCGCGCGGCTTGCCGGCCGTGCAGCCGGCCAATAAAGTACTGCCGGTGGAAACCTTCAAGACCGAGCGCTGGACCAGCATCGACGCCGACGTCAGCTTCAAGGCCGACCGCATCGTGCGCGAAAAACAGCTTCCGATCGCCAACCTGTACACCGAATTCCATTTGAAGGATGGCGTGCTGGCGCTGACGCCGCTGAAGTTCGACTGGGCCGGCGGCACCCTGCATTCCACCGTTAAACTCGATGGCAGCAATACCAGGGTCAAGGATGCGATTGCCGCCGAGCTGAAGGCCAGCGCGCGCCACCTGAAGTTGCGCGACCTGTTCCCGACGCTGCCGGATTTAAAAGCCAGCGTGGGGGAAATCAATGGCGATGCGTCGCTGTCGGCCACCGGCAATTCCGTGGCCGCCCTGCTGGCCAAATCCAATGGCGAAGTCAAGGCGCTGATCAACCAGGGCAGTATCAGCAAGCTGTTGCTGGAACAAATGGGCCTGAATCTGGGCAACGTGGTGTTGACCAAGCTGACCGGCGACAAGCAAGTCAAACTGCATTGCATGGCGGCCGACTTCAAGGTCACCGATGGCAAAGCGCAGGCGCGCCAGTTCATCGTCGATACCGACGACGCGACGGTGCACGTGACAGGCAGCGTCGACCTGGCGACGGAAAAACTCGACTTCACCATGAAGCCCGACAGCAAGGGCTTGCGCATCATTACCCTGCGTTCGCCGATTTACCTGACCGGCACGTTCAAGGACCCGGACGTCAGCATCGACAAGAAAGTGCTGGCACTGAAAGCCGGCGGCGCGGTGGCGCTGGCGGTGGTGGCGGCGCCGGCCGCGGCATTGTTGCCGCTGATTAACGCGGGACCGGACCAGGACAGTGCCTGCGCGGCGTTGCTGGCGCAGGCACGCACGAAACCCAAGGCGCCGCCGCCCGGCAAGAAAGCCAAATAATGCCCGCGCGTTAGCTGGCGAACAGAACGCATTCACCTCTGCCGCTACAGTGTTCCTGTCAGTTATAACAACAGGAGCATGCAATGAAATCTTTACTGTCCACTTCCATCCTGGCGGCAGCGCTGGCGCTGGCGGGGTGCGCATCGCGCACCACGGTCGAGCCAACCGATGTCTATGTGGCCGACAACGTCGTCACTGCCAACGTGAAGTCGGCGCTTGCCAGCCAGTCGGGACTGAATCCCTCGGAAATTTACGTGGAAACGTACCAGGGCAAAGTGCAGCTGGGCGGTTTCGTATCGAGCCAGCAAGAAATTGACACGGCGCTGGCCGCCGCGCGCAGCATCACCGGGGTAAAGAGCGTCACGAATGACATGCGATTGAAGTAACCTCGATTGAACCTATCCAGGAGAACACCATGCAATCCATCAAAACCCTCGCGGCCATCGCCGCCTTCCTGTCGCTGGGCGCCTGCTCGAACATGACCCAGCAAGATAAAAACACCGCCATCGGCGCCGCCGTGGGCGGCGTGGCCGGCTCGGTCCTGACCGGCGGCAGCACGGCCGGTACGGTCGGCGGCGCGGCAGTCGGCGGCGTGATCGGTAACCAGGTCAACAAGCCACCACGTTAATCACGCACGCTGCAAAGCAAAGCCCGCCGTTTCCGGCGGGCTTTTTCATTGGCTGGGCAAACCCTGGCAAGGCGCTTACAGGAACACGTTGCCCATGCCGATGCTGCCGCTATCCTTCACCATTTCATAGCAGCGGCACGACACGGCTTCCAGCCCCGCCGAATCCAGGATTTCAATGTTGCCGCGGCTATAGGTGATCAAGCCCTGCTGCTGCAAGGCGCTGGCCGCCTTGGTGACACCGACGCGGCGCACGCCCAGCGCATGCGCCAGGAATTCATGGGTCAGATGGAATTTTCCGGATTGCAAGCGGTCGCGCGTGATCAGCAGCGAGCGCGCCAGCCGTGCTTCCAGCACGTGGAAGCGGCTGCACACGGCGATCTGGATCGCCTGCGCCAGCAAGGTATCGGTGTAGCGGTACAACAATTGCCGCAGCGATTCCATGTGCGCGAATTCCTGGCAAAAGTCGGCCGCGTGGATCCGCGTGGCGCCGCCGGCGCGCTGCACCACGGCGCGCACTTGCGCCAGTTGATGGCCCAGCGCCACCGAAGAACCGATCATGCCTTCGCGCCCGATCGCCCCGACTTCCAGGGTCATGCGTCCCTCCGCCACGGCCAGCAGGGAAATCAGGCTGTCGGTGGGGAAATAAATGTATTCAATGGCCTGGCCCGGCTCATACAGCACGTCGCCCATCTCCATGTGCACACTTTCGCACATGGTTTCCAGGTGCAGCCAATCTTCTTCCGGCAGGCTGCCCAGCAAGCGGTTGCCTGCCACATGGGGCGGCAACGGACTGGCGGGAGGATGGACATGAGTGAGGTTCATGGCTCCAGAGGGTAAAGGGAGCCCCTACCCATGTATGTACGGTGACGCACGGAACCGCGCGGCCCGCTGCGGGACAATGCCGGCATACCGTCAAAGATGAGGATGCAACCATGAATACCAATAACACTCGACACACCCACCCGCTGCTGCTCGCGGCCGCCGTGGCCGTGGTGCTGTTCTGCACCTTCGGCATTGCCGCCATCCTCGGCTGGCTGCCCTCCCGCAGCAGCGATCACACCACCGAGGCCGTGGCGCCGGCTTATGCCGTCGGCGATTCCGGCGCGAGCGCCGCTTATGGCGCAGGGGAAGCTCCTGCCAATAGCGCAGCACTTGGCGCCTACGGCGCCGGCCATGCGCCTGGCGCACCGTCAGGCGTGTCCTCGGGGGTGTCGTCCTATGGCGCCACCGGCGCCGGCGCGGCGCCCTTGTCGGCCACGCCGCCGGCGGGCTATGCCACCGGTCCCGCACCGGCGCGCAACTATACGCCAACCCGTGAAGCCGAACCGGCGTACCGTACCGCCCAAGCTCCTGCCGCACCCGCTGTGTGCGGCAATTGCGGCGTCGTGGAAAGCATCCGCCAGCAAACCCAGCGCGCCCAGGGCAGCGGTGTCGGCGCCGGCGTTGGCGCCGTGGTGGGCGGCTTGCTGGGCCACCAGATCGGCGGCGGCACCGGCCGCCAGCTGGCCACCGTGGCCGGTTCCGTGGGCGGCGCCGTGATTGGCAACCAGGTCGAAGGCAATGCCCGGGCCACGCATTCCTACGTGATTACCGTGCGCATGGATAACGGCAAGACGCGGACCTTCCACCAGAGCGCGCAACCGGGCTGGCGCCCAGGCGATCAGGTCCGGGTGGTCAACGGTGCGCTGCGCGCGGACTAACCCCATCGCATTCGCATCGCCCCGGCCGCGGCCGGGGTTTTTTTAGGCGCTGTCTGCAACAATCGTGGAACTTCTTCAGGCGCCCCCGGTCCAAGGAATCGGATCCCGGGATTGGAGGCGCATCATGGAAATGCAAAGTTTCGGATTGCTGCTGGCGCAATTGCCGCAACTGACGGCGCGCCAGTGTGCGCTGCTGCAGGCGCAACTGGGGCAAGGCGATGCCCGGCAACAGGTTGGGCGCTTGCTGGACGAGGCGGCGCAGCCGCAGTTGTGCTGTCCGCGCTGCCACGCCGACCACTGGTACCGCCATGGCCGCGAAAGCGGCCTGCAGCGTTACCGCTGCCGCGCCTGCGGCAAGACGTTCAACTCCCTGACCGGCACCCCGCTGGCGCGCCTGCACCATAAGGAGCGCTGGCTGGCCTACCTCGACAGCATGCTGGCCTCGCACACCGTGCGTCAGGCGGCGGCGCGCCTTGGCGTGCACCGCAACACCAGCTTCCGCTGGCGCCACCGCTTCCTGGCGCTGCCCCGGACCGACCGCGCGCCGCTGCTGCATGGCATTGCCGAGGCCGATGAAATGTTCTTGCTGGAATCGCAGAAGGGAGCGCGCCACCTGTCCCGGCCGGCGCGCCGCCGGGGCGGCAAGGCGCACTGGCGCGGCATTTCACATGAGCAGGTGTGCATCCTGGTGGCGCGCGACCGCAATGGCCGCACGCTGGACTACGTCACCGGGCGCGGGCCACTGACCAAAGCCTGCCTGCACCAGTGCCTGTTGCCCGCGCTGGACCCCGACATCCTGCTGGTCACGGACGCCAACGCCGCGTATCGCGCCTTTGCCCGCGAGGCCGGCATCAGCCATGCACCGGTCAACCTGCGCGCCGGGGTGCGCACCCGTGGCGCGCTGCATGTGCAAAACGTCAATGCTTATCACAGCCGTTTCCGAAACTGGCTGCACCGCTTTCACGGCGTGGCCACGCGCTACCTGCCGAACTACCTCGGCTGGCGTTGCGTGCTTGATGCGCGTCGTATCGACACGCCCGAAGGCATGCTTAAAGCAGCGATCGGGCACTTTCCACGATTCATGGTGACATAGCCTTTTTTTATGTCTTTTCTCACTAGAAATGTTGCGTTTTTGCACACTCAAGCATCAGTGTGTGATATCGAACAGAACCATGCCGTGCCGGGCCCGGACAATCAAGGCATCAACCTCATCAGTGGAGAACATCATGGGCAAGCTGTTGTGGGCATGGACCATCCTGGCCGGCTTGATGCTGGCGCGGCTGGGGTATAACGAACTGGCGATGCCGGAAACCGCGTCGCCGGAAATCACGGCCACCCTGCTGCTGACGGGTGGCCTGCTGGCCGGACTGGTCGGCGCAACCGGACTGTGCGGCTTGCTGGCGTGGGTGCTGCCGCGCACGGCCGAACAAGGCGGCGACTGACCCGCTGGCCCTCTCCGCACACTGTACGGCAACGTACAGATGCCTGCGGCGGGGGCACAGATAATGAAATCTCCAGAAACCTTCGACTCGAGAGGACATTATCATGCTCTATACCATCGCCGTTGTATTGCTTATCCTGTGGCTGCTGGGGATCGTCACGTCGTACACGATCGGCGGCTTCATCCACGTGCTGCTGGTGGTCGCCATCATCATGGTGTTGCTGCGCCTGATCAGCGGACGCGGCATATAGTGCCCCGTCCCGCACAAGTGTATGCTGGCAACTCCAGACCACAAGGAGTTGCTATGACCACCCGCCTCCCACTCCTGGCCGCAACCGCTGCGGCCGCCACCGTCTTCCTTTCCCACACGGCCCTGGCTGCCGACACCATGCGTCCCGGCCTGTGGGAAATCACCAATACCGTCAAATCCGGCAGCGGCCAGACCATGGCCGCCATGGCCGAAGCGCAAAAGCAAATGGCGGCCATGAATCCGGAACAGCGCAAGATGATCGAAGCCATGATGGCCAAGCAGGGTGTCGGCATGTCCATGGGCGGCGATGGCAGCGTGAAAATCACGTATTGCGTCACGAAAGAAATGGCGGCCCGGCGCGAACTGCCGACCGGCCAGCAAGGCCAGTGCACCAGCACGTCCACCCCGACCGCCACCGGCATGAACGTCAGCTTCACGTGCGCCAATCCGCCGTCGAGCGGCAACGGCGTGGTCACGCTGGTGGGCGACTCCGCCTACGCCACTACGATGAACGTCACCAGCAGCGCGCGCGGCAAGCCGGAAACCATGACGGTCGACGCGTCGGGACGCTGGCTGGCGGCCGATTGTGGCGCCAGGGCGCCGGCCAAACCGTCCACCAACTAGCCTGGGCCGATCAGAACGAATGGCGCAAGCCGATGCTCAGTGCGCGGTTGCCGCTGCCCCGCTCGGAGGCATTGCCAACGGTAAAGCGGGCGCCGTTGCGGTTGTCGATCTTGCCGAACGCCGTATAGACGCTGGTGCGCTTCGACAGCGCATAGACCACCCCGGCGGCGAGCTGGGTCGCATCGCGGTTGGCAAGTGAGCGGTCATCCTTGCGGATGTACGACAGCATGAACGTGGCATTGCCATAAGGGATGGAAATGCCGGCCAGCAAGTCGCGGCTGCGGTCGGTGAAGGCCGGCACCACCATCGTGCCATACGGCGCCACCGGGTCATAAGGGGCGCTGCCGAAGCCCCGGTTAATGCCGTAGCCCGCATACACGGTGGCGTATTTCAGCGTTATGTTGGCCGCAATCAGGGTGTTGCGCGAGGAATAATCGACCATCGGCACCACACCGGTCGCGTCGGACAGGTTGTAGCGGCGCTGGTGGGCAATGCGCAGCGTAAACGGCGCCTGTTCAAAGCCGATCACGGCGCCAAAGGCGCGGTTGAATTTACTGCTGAAGGGGGATTCGCCAAAGCTGTAAATCGCCCCCGCGCTCCAGCCACGGACCTTGGGCGTCACATACTTGACGGTATTATCGAAACGCCGCGCGGCGGAACCGGCAATGTTGCTGGCCGCGCCGGCCATGCCGCCGTGGAAGGGATCGGCCACGCCGCTCAGCGCTTCATATTGCAGGCTGTACTGGCGGCCCAGGGTCAGCACACCCCAGCGGCTGTCCAGGCCGATAAAGGCCTGGCGTCCGAAGAGTTTGTCGGCGTCGCCCGCCCCGGTATCCAGATTGACGCCGGCTTCCACCCGGTACACGGCGACCACGTCGCGGGTCAGTTGCTCGCGCCCGGCAACGCCGACATGGGATTCCGTGGCCACGCCGCTGGCGATCCGCGTTGCAGGACAAGGTGTGACGCAACCGCGTTCCGCCACCACACCGGCATCGAGCGTGCCATACACGGTGGCGGCCGGCTGGTCTTGCGCCATGGCCGGCAGCGGCATCAGCAATACGATGATCCAGCGCGAGGTCTTCATGATGTCCCAGCTTACCTCTGCCGCAGGACCGCATTCTGTGCGCGCACACACACTGGACGGCAAGCGGCGCCGCGCACCAACCATGCGCCTGCAATAGCTGGGTTACAACACAATGGCACCATGGCCCGCGATGAATGCCGGCACTGGAATGGAATGGAGAATGACGATGGACATCAGGCGCTTCCGCTACTGGCTCGCTGTATTTACCGCATGCTGGTCGCTGCTCGCCTGTGCTTCGCTGCCCACGGTGGCGCCGGATACGGTCGCGCCCGCCGCCGCGCCGAAAATTGAAACCGCCACCGGCAACGTGCCGGCGCCGGCCGCCATCTCGCTGTTGAAAAAACGCTGGGCCAGGGGCGCGCTGGACTTGCCGCAGCAAGCCGCGCTGGAAGAAGCCGCGACCGGCGTGCCGCTCATCGCGGGCAACAAGGTGGACTTGCTGTTCGATGGCCCGCAAACCATGAAAGCCATGATGGCGGCCATTGCGCAGGCAAAAAACCACATCAATTTCGAAACGTATATCTTCGACCAGGATGCATTAGGGGAGCAGTTCGCCAACCTGTTGCTGGACAAGCAGCGCCAGGGCATCACCGTCAACATCATTTACGACAGCGTCGGCACGATCGGCGTGCCACAAGCGTTTTTCGAGCGCATGCGCGCCGGCGGCATCCGGCTGGTGGCGTTCAACCCCGTCAACCCCGCCAAAGTGCGCGGCAATGGCTGGCAAGTCAACAACCGCGACCACCGCAAGATCCTGATTGTCGATGGCAAGGTCGCCTTCACCGGCGGTATCAATATCAGCGACACCTACGCCAAGAGTTCGCCATTCCGCTCCAAGCAGCGCGCCACCGATGAATCGCAAGTCGGCTGGCGCGATACCCACGTGCGCATCGAAGGGCCGGCCGTGGCGGCCTTCCAATGGCTGTTCATCCAGACCTGGACCAACCAGGATGCCGACGATTTGCGCGACGCGCAATACTTCCCGGCCCTGGCCGTGGCAGGCGACCGCATCGTGCGGGTGCTGGGCAGCAAGCCGGGCGGCCGGTTCGAGATCTACAAGGCTTATCTGCTGGCCATGCAGGAGGCCAAAAAATCGATCCACATCACGATGGCGTATTTTGTGCCGGACCAGCAGACGCTCGATGCGTTGAAGCTTGCGGCGCAACGCGGTGTCGATGTGCACATCGTGCTGCCCAGCGTGTCGGACAGCGGCATGGTGTTCCATGCGGGCCGGGCGTTTTATGACGACTTGCTGTCGGCCGGCGTGAAAATCCATGAAATGAAACTGTCCGTGCTGCACGCGAAAACCGCCGTCATCGATGGCGTCTGGTCCACGGTCGGCTCCACCAACCTCGATACCCGCAGCTTCCTGCACAACAGCGAAGTCAGCGTCATTGTCATGGGCGCGGGCTTTGGGGAAGAAATGGAACGGGCTTTCCAGGAAGACGTCAAGAATTCCACGGAAATCACGCTCGACGCATGGCGCGCGCGGCCCTGGAGCATGCGTTTCAAGGAATGGTCGGCGCGGCTCTGGGATTACTGGCTTTAATTATGGCGCTGTCCCAAGCGCGCAGTTTTCTTCTTTCCACGCATCGCCGCGCCGGCAAAACGTCTCCTTTGCCGCCGTCACAAAGTCCGCGCCATCCCAGCGGTAGCGCTCCACCTGGACCCGGTCCTTTTCCACGCGCAGCACATTGAAGGAATTTTCTTCGCCCCGGGTGCGGGTCGACGTGGCCGTGCCCGCCTGCACCGCCAGCGCGGCATAGCCGGTGATCGGATAGCGCTCATCGCTGCTGCCCGCGTGGCTGGTATGCACATGGCCGGCCAGCAGCACGTCGACGCCGCACCCGGCAAACGCTTGCATGGCCATCGGCGCGCGGTCCACCAGGTCATCCGGGTCAAAATGGTCCGGCAAGTCAAACGGGTGGTGGGTGACCACGATGCGGACCCGGTCGCCCTGCAACTGGCCAAAGCGCTGCTGCAGCAAAGCCACCTGTTCGTGGTTGATGCGGCCATCCTTGATGGTCAGCGAGCGGGCGGTATTCAAGCCCAGCACGGCAATTTCATCATCGATGTAGACCGGCGCCAGGTCATCGGTCACATGCCGCCGGTACTTGTTCAAGGGCGTCAGAAACCGCGCCACGACATTAAACAGGGGAATGTCATGGTTGCCCGGCACAATGATTTGCGGGCCGGGCAAGGTATCGAGCCATGCCCGGGCTTGCTGGAATTGCTGGCTGCGGGCGCGCTGCGTCAAGTCGCCCGACACCACGACAAGGTTGGGCGAAAGCCGCTCGATGCAGGCGCGCAATGGCGCCAGCAAGACCTCGTCGATCCGTCCGAAATGCAAATCCGATAAATGCACGAGGGTACGCATGATGTTCTCCGTGGTTCAGCGCGGCACGATCACGGTCAGCGCGCCGGGCCGGATGCGGTAAGCCAGCGGCGGCTGCATGAGGGTGACTTCGCCGTCGGTGGCCACCCGCAGGCGCGTCTTGCGGGTATCGATCGTCAGTTCACGCGCGGCGGCGACATCGAAATCGCGCTGTTCCGCCAGCCGTCCCATCAGCGCATGCCAGGCCAGCCGGACCAGGCCCAGCCGCGTGGGCCGCTGCGCCACATACAGGCTCAAATGGCCGCCGTTCAGGCGTTCACGCTCCCCGATATTCAAGCCTTGCATCTGGTAGGCATTGTTGCCGATAAAAACAAACGGTGTGCGGCGCGCATGGGCCACGCCATCGACCTCGAGCCGCACGCTGAGAAAGGGAAAGCGCTTCAGCACAGCCAGCGCGGCCCAGCCAAACGCCAGCCACTTGCCCCGCCCCAGGCGGCGCTGCTGGCGCTCACGGTCGCGCACGATGTCCGGATACAGTCCCAGGCTGGAATTGTTCAAAAAGATGCGGCCATTGACGTCGCCGACATCGACCCGTACCGGCCAGCCCTGCGCCAGGTTGGCGATCGCGCCATCGAGGTCGAGCGGGATCTTCAAGTCTTTTGCAAAATGGTTCAGGGTGCCCAGCGGCAGCACGCCATAGCGGATGTCCGTGTCCACCAGCACCGACGCCACGGCATTGATGGTGCCATCGCCGCCGCCGGCCGCCACCATCGTGACCCCGCGCGCCAGCGCGGCGCGGGCGGCGGCAATCAATTCCACGCCGCTGTGCGCCAGCGTGATATCGGCCAGCAAGCCGTGGGCGGCAAACTTGTCATGCAATTGCTGCTGGAATTGCGCGCAATAGCCGAGCCCTGCGCCGGCATTGATGATGACCGCGACCGGCGTCGTCATAGCGGCCGCCCTTCACGCCGGCGGCGCCAGGTCGACACGCCGGTGATGCAAAAGGCCAGCCAGCCCGCCCCTTCCAGCATCGCGCCCAGGATATCGGTCGGATAATGCGCGCCCAGATACATGCGGCTGGCGGCCACCAGCACGACCATCAGCAGCGCGCCCGCCACGGCCAGCACGCCGGTGCGCCGCCGCACCGCCGTCATCACCAGGTACGACGCCAGCAAGCCATAGAACAGCGTTGCCGATGAGGTATGGCCACTGGGAAAACTATAGGTCGGCAAGCTCACGAGCGGCTCCTCAAACACCGGCCGCGCGCGCTGGTAAACGTGCTTCAGCAAGACGTTCAGCAGCATCCCGCCCGGCACCGCCAGCAACAGCGCCAGCAGCCAGTAGCGCTGCCCCTGGCGCCACAGCAGCCATGCCAGCGCGGCGGTCAGCAGCACCATGCCGGGCACACTGTGCACATGGGTCACCCCCAGCATCAGCGCCGTCAACGGGTACCAGGCGGGATCGCGCGCCAGCCCATGCAGCCACAGCGATACGTGCGCATCGAACGAGGCCAGGCCACGCAACTGCATCACGTCGCCCGCCAGTTCGGCAAACAAGAACGTCGCGGCCGCCAGCAACAGCGCACCGGCCGTCAAATGCAGGCCGAATTCCGTGTCCGGCGTCAGGCGGGCTTCGATGAAGCGCAGGAAGCGGCGGGTGGCATGGGCAGTCAAGGCGGTCAGTTGGGCGCGGCAGCCGCCCCGGAGTTGTATGGTTCCGCCATGTTACCCGCCCCATGTTCGCCACGGAAGCGGGCCGATGCGCCATAGCCGTCGCGCAAGGCACGCGCGATGGTGCCCATCGGCCGGTGGCTGTCGACGCATTGCCATGGGCTGAACGTCACGGCCTGGCCGGCCGCGCGCGCCAGCGCATTGCTCCAGGCGGGCTGCGGACGGGCCACGATGCGGGCCACCGCCACATAGCGGTCGGGGTCTTCCAGCCAGCCAAAGCCGCCGTCTTCCAGGCACACGCGCAACTCCCATTCGGCGCCATGGCGCGCGAAATGTTCAATGAAGGCGTCACGCAAGCCCTGCGGCCCCGCAAGCCGGCGCGGCGCCTGGCCGCGCGAAACCGACACGACGCACAGTTGCGCCACGTGTTCGCCGTAATGGATGCGCGCCTGGCTGAAATACGTTTCGCCCAGCAAGCGCCGGTCGGGCGCGCCGCCCATGACGAAATCCTGCTGTGCCATGCGGCCGCCGTCCGGCACCATGACCTTGACGGCCATGCCGCGCAATTGCGGCGCGGACGACAGCCGCACGACTGCCGGATAACACGCGGCGGTAGTGAAAATGCCCTGCGCCAGCGCGCGCGGCAAGCTATCGAGGACGCGGAACTCGGCATGCAGCAAGCCGTGGCTGGCGCATTCCTCGACGTGATGTTGTGATGTATCGCTCATGTTGGATTCCTTTTCATGCGCGATTTTCCGTCTGATCCGCCGTGCCCGTCGGTTTGGCAGCGCACATAAGAAGTGTGGACAATGCAACAATTTTCACTGATTTTTCATACAGTCCTGTGTTTTCATACAGTACTTGTGATACAGTGATATCCATTGCAGCACACAACCTTTGCAGCACACAACCTCACTCACGAAGGAACAGCGATGACTTACCTGAATAGCAGCTTCGGCTCCCGTTTTGGCCTGGAATATGCCCCGACGTCTTTCCTGGCGCGCTTTGGCCGCCGCGAAGTGCTGGTCACCCGTGACTTCCGCAAACGCTTTTATGCCGTCAACCCGCTGATCGAATGCGACACCGGTGTCCAGCCAGGCCACGTTGAAATCCTGCTGCTGCGCCGCTGGCTGCTGATCTTGTCGAAGGCGTCGATGCATTGATTACAGGTTTTGGTATTGCTCGCGCAGGAAATCGCGCAGCAATAACACGGTCGGCGTCACTTGCGCCCGGTGCATGCACACCAGGTGCAGTGGCGTAGGCTCTCCCAGCCACTCCGGCAGCACAATTTGCAAGCGGCCATGGCGGATATCTTCCGCCAGGTCCATGCGGGATTTGTACACGATGCCCTGCCCGGCCACGGCCCAGCGCCGCACCAGGTCGGCATCGTCGGCACAGCGGTTGCCGTTCACCTGCACCATCACGGGCGCCCCGCCGCCCTCGGGTGGATAAAACGTCCAGCGGTTATGGACGATTTCGTCCAGCACATAGCACAGGCAGTTGTGGCGCGTCAGGTCTGCCAGCGACGCGGGTTTGCCATGCTTGCGCAGGTAATCCGGCGACGCCGCCAGGGCGCGCCGGTTATCCGGTGCAATCGGCATCGCCACCATGCTGGAATCATCCTGGCGGCCATAGCGCAGCGCCAGGTCGACCGGCTGGCGGAACATGTCCGCCTGGCGGTCGCTGGCGCTGAGCTGGTAGTGCACGTCCGGATAGCGGGCCTGGAATTTGTCGAGCCAGTACAGCAAGGTATTGCGCCCCAGGTCGGACGGCATGGCGATCCGCAGCAGGCCGCCCGGGGTTTCCTTGCGCTGCACCAGCTTGTCATGCCCTTCCTTCAATTGCCGCAGCGCTTCGCGCGCATGCAGCAGGTATTGCTCGCCCTCGTCGGTCAGGCGCAGCGAGCGCGTGGTGCGCACGAACAGGCGCAATCCCAGCGTGCCTTCCAGGCGCTTGAGCGCCGCCGACGCCAGCGCCGGCGACATTTCCAGGGTGCGCGCCGCCGCCGACAAACTCCCCTCATCGGCCGTTCGCACAAATACCGTTAAATCATCGAGCCGCAGCAATTTTCAAAAATCCTTTGAAAGTGTTTCATTGAAGGCAGTCTTTTTCTTCGCTTTGAAATAAATGATGATACTCCCATCGCAACCACTTATTCAGGAGTTCCCCATGAAAGCCATCGCCTACCACGCCAGCCTGCCGATCGATCACGCCGACGCCCTGGTCGATATCGAATTGCCGGCGCCACAGGTGTCAGGCCGCGATTTGCTGGTCGAAGTCAAAGCCGTATCGGTCAACCCGGTCGATACGAAAATCCGCCGCAATGTCGCACCGAACGACGGCCAGGCCAAGGTGCTGGGCTGGGATGCGGCCGGCATCGTCAAGGCCGTCGGCCCGGACGTGACGCTGTTCAAGGTGGGCGACGCAGTGTGGTACGCGGGCGACTTGACGCGTCCCGGCACCAACAGCGAATTACACCTGGTCGATGAGCGCATCGTCGGCCGCAAACCCGCAAGCCTGGACTTTGGCAAAGCCGCCGCGTTGCCGCTGACCGCCATCACGGCCTGGGAAATGCTGTTCGACCGCCTGCAAGTGCCGCGGTCGCCGGAACAGCGCAACGAAGCCATCCTGGTGATCGGCGCCGCCGGCGGCGTGGGCTCGATCCTGGTGCAACTGGCGCGCAAACTGACCGGCCTGACCGTGATCGGCACCGCGTCGCGCGCCGATACGGCGGCATGGGTGGAAGAACTGGGCGCGCACCATGTGATCGACCACGGCAAGCCACTGAACGAGGAAATCAAGCGCCTGGGTTTGCCGCCGGTGAAATACGTGGCGGCGTTGACGCACACCGACCAACACTTTGCCGCGATTGCCGACCTGATCGCGCCGCAGGGCAAACTGGCGCTGATCGACGATCCCGAAGTGCTGGACGTGCGCGCGCTGAAACTCAAGAGCGTGTCGCTGCACTGGGAAATGATGTTTACCCGCTCGATGTTCCAGACCGACGACATGGCGCAGCAACATGCGCTGTTGAATGATGTGGCGGCGCTGGTCGACAGCGGCGTGCTGAAAACCACCCTGGGTGAACGCTTTGGCGCCATCAATGCCGCCAACCTGAAGCGCGCGCATGCGCTAATTGAAAGCAACCGCGCCAAGGGCAAGATCGTGCTGGAAGGGTTCTAACCCGGCCCCCGATGCTGTTCGCGCAACAGGGCCAGCGCCCGCGTGTCATGTTCATGCAGCAAGTGCTGCAAGGCGCTGGCCGTGTCATACGAATGATTCAGCAAGGAGACGAAGTCCTCTTGCAGTGACATCAGCCGGCGCGAACTGTACCCTACACCGTGAAATAGGCGCGTGACATCGACACAGATCTCACGCAAATCCGCCAGCGTGCGTTTGGTGGCTTCGATATCGTCGCGCATGCCCATGCCGACGTCGACCAGTTCGGTTTCCGCGCCATCGCGCGTGCACAGGCGCAGCATGGAATCGTGCCATACCTGGATGCGGGCGCCGATCCGGCGGATACGCATGATTTTCGATTCCATCTCCCGGCAATACTGCAGTGAAAAAATCCAGAACGGCAGGCGCGCCAGAACGGCAGGCAACCCTGCGGCGGCAAGGCGCTGCTCCAGCCGCCGCAATTTCAGCAGCCGGTCCCAAATCGTCAGGTTGACGGGATGCGGGCGCATGGGTTTCTCCACAGGTACGACGCTACCAGTATAGCTGCCGCGTGTCGTTCCGGCGCACAGTCCGCTTGCCCGTGGAAGAATTGCCACCACCCGCCCGCCACCCGGCATTTATGCGCGGCCCACAGCCAGGAATAAAGTCCTTTCCGCCGCGCGGCGGCGCGCCAGCCCCGCCACTTTGCGGCCGCCAGCCTTGTCCCACAACAGGAAGCTGTCAGCCGCGCCGGCCAGGTTGCCCGCCAAGATATTGCGGCAAATCGAACTGGCGCCAAATGCGCCGGCGCCGATGTTGTAAGCCAGCGACACGCAAGCGGCGACCCGTTGCGGCGGCGCGCCACGCAGCGCCGGACAGCGCTGCAGCACCGCCAGCAGGAACTGCGCCACGCGCAAACGCAGCGCGGCGTCGGCCTGCTCCTGCGTCCACACCTGTCCTTCCCGCACGCCGGCCGTCTCGCCCCAGCCGATGGTCCAGATGCCGGCCACGTCCCGGTATGCTTGCAGCCGGCAACCTTCGAAGCCGGCAATGGTGGTCACCGATAATTCGAGCGCATCCATCATTTCACCTTGTCGAATACACGGCCCACGAACCAGAAGGCGAGGATGCCGGACAAGATGGCGCGGTCTTCATTGTCATACAGGCGCGACACCGCGTCCCAGCCGGTGAGCCCCGCATCGGCCGCCACCGCATACATGGCGGCCTTCGCCGCGCCATACAGCAACAGCACGTAGTACGTCGCCAGCGGGCGCACCAGGAAGTTCAAGGCGTCAACCCGGCGCAGCCCGAGCGGCCGCATCTGTCCCTGCAACGCGCTCTTTTGCGCATCGAGCAAGGCCAGCACCTGGTCCACGCTGCCCTGGTATTCCACCAGCGCCTGGCGGCTCGCCGCCCGGGTCTGCTCAAGCTGGCATTGCCGGTCCAGCATGGCCAGTTCATGCGCATGGTCGGTTTTCTTGTTCAAGTAGCCAAACAGTTCGGGCAGCAGCCGCAGCAGGCCGCCACCGAGCATCGATAACAATGACAACATCACGATGATTCTCCTTTATCTTCCGCCATGGCGCTGTCGCGCCACAGCACATACCAGGCCAGCGCCGCCAGCAGCAGCGCCTCGCCATAGGTGGGCGCGGGAATGCGCCCGAACAGGGGGCCGAGCAGAATGTCCACCGCCCCCGTCGTCAACAGCAGCCAGGCGGCGCGCGTGGCGGGCGCCGTATGCCGTCCCATGCGGTTGATGGCGACAAACAGGCCACGGCACAGGATCAGCAACGCCGCCGCGAAATAAACAGCCAGCAACATCACGCACCTCCCACCAGCGAACGCAAACGTTTCAATCCGGCGGGAATCAGCGCCTGGGATGCGATGCCCAGCGCCGCGCCGCCGGCCAGGCGCAGGAAGTCGCCCAGCGATTGCAGCCACGGGAAATAATGCAGCGCCGCCGCCGCGATCACCGGCGCAAAAAAACCGGCCAGCAGCGCGGAGCCCGCCACGGTGCCGGCGATCTTCAACGCCGGCATCGGCGGCAGGTAGGACAGCGACACCAGGCCGCCGAAAAAGCCGGCCAGCAACGCGTCGTATTGCACGCCGAAGACGGAACCACTGAGCGTGATGGTGCCTGCGGCGATGGCGATCGATGCGGTGGAACTTGCGGGTTCTGCCATACATTCTCCTTTCATAAGAGTGTCAACGGGAAGGTGGCGCGGCCGCCAGCGCCGGGCCGGACTTGTTGCCGCGCACAGGGCCGGTCTTGCCCTGGTTGCCGGCATTGACGGTCACCTGCATTTGCCATGACTTGCCGGCAAAGGTGTGTTCGACCGCGCCGACCAGGTAATCGCCATTCAAGCCATCCTTGAAGTCTTTCAAGACCAGGCGCCGTTCCGCGCCGATGGCGGGATTGCCCGGCATCTCCAGCTGGCCGCTGGCAGTGTCCCGGTTCAGCGCCGCCAGGCCCGCATCGGCCGCCGCCTGCGCCGCCGCCCCATCCGTATGGGGATGACGCCCGGCCAGTTCGGCGCCGCCCTGCGCGATGGCCCCGCCGTTGGCGGCGCGCACTTCGGTTTGGCGTCCGGTGGCCTGGTCGTGGCTGCGGGCCGTCACCGCCGCCACCAGCGCGCGGTCGGCAAACGTAAAGCTGTAGCGCGACAGCATGCCGGGGGTAATTTCCACCGCCGGCAACGATTCGCCACTGGCGGACTCGCCTGCGCCGCGCGGCAACACCAGCAACTTGTTGTTCTTGACGGTGGCGGTCGCGCCATAGGCCTGGGCCAGGCGCGTCATGAAGTGCAAATCGCTTTCGCGCAACTGGTCGGCCCGGGCCACCCGCGCCGCCACGCGGCACACGGGCAGCCAGCCGTGGCGCCGGGCAATGCGGTCGGTAATGACGTCGAGCGTGGTGTTTTCAAACGCCTGGCTGCGCTGGCTTTTCGCATCCTTGCGCAAGTCCGCGCTTTTGCCGCGCAGGGTCATCGTCATGGGTGAACTTTCCATGACGACTTCGTCGATCCGGTACAGGCCGAGGAAATGCAAATCCCCGCCCATGCGTCCCAGCGACACCCTCAACATCGCACCTTTGGGCGGCAGCGCCACCCTGCCGTCGCGGTCATCGATTTTCAGTTCACAGGTATCGGCGGCCAGCCCGGGTTTGTCGGTCAGCCGCAGGAACATCAGCCGGTCGTTCAGCAGGGGCGTGATGTCGACGCCATCGGCCTCGATATGGAATCGTGCTTGCATGGCGCCACCTCACGTCCACAGCTGGATGGTGTCGGCCCGCCGTGGCGGCAGGTCCGGCATGGTGATCAGCACGCCCGCCGCCAACGGTTGCCGCAATGCCGCCAGGCCCGGGTTGGCGCCATAGACGGCTTCGACCACGCCCGGCAAGTGGCCGTAATGCGCGTGGCACAGCGTGTCGAGCACGTCGCCGTCACAGCTTCTGATAATCGTCGCCATAGCGTTTGAACTCCAGTGTGTAGGTTTGTTTGCGCGCGTGGCCGCCCGCGATCAGGTAGCTGCGCTCTTCGGTCAGGCTGGTCATGTACCAGCGGCCCAGCACGTCGCCGGAACCCATGGTCAGCGCCAGCGGCTTCAGGGCCAGGCCCAGCCTGCGCAACTGCTCCAGCTCATCGGAACCGGCCGTCCCCTTGCCGGCGGTAATGCGGCGCGCCAGATAGACCGCGCCGCCCAAGGTCAGCGTTTCCGAACCCTGGCCAACCGCCTGCGCCGCATCCGGCCGTCCCAGCCGGGGCACGCTGTCGATGCCGAACGCGGTTTGCCGCCGCAACGTGTCGAACGCCGTGGCGGACAAGGCAAAGTGAAAACCATCGCCCTGCCCTTGCGGCGGCATCAACGTCAGTAAATGCGGGGCGGCCGATGTCGCCTGCGCCATGCGCGGGGCGGCCGGTTTCAGTTCCGCCGACGACTTGACTTCCGGCGTGGCGGCCGGCTTGCCCGGCTGTTCCGCCACGATGAAAATGCCCAGCTTCTTGCCCAGTCCCGCCGCCGATGCCTGCAGCCGGCCGCCCGCTTCCTTGATGGCGGTGATGCCGCTGGCGGCAAAGCGGTCGGCGGCGGCGGCCAGCACCCCCGTCCCCCGCCTGACCGCAGCCGCTTCCGCCACAGGCAACATGCGGTTCAATGCCGCCGATGCGGACGCGGCCAGCTTGCCGGCCCGGTCGATATGGCTTGCCGCCGCCTCGATCCATTGCGCCGCCTTGTGCGCCTGTCCGTTGACGTGCTGTTCCAGCCCGTCCACCCGTTGTTTCAGCATTGCCTCGGCCTTGCGCACCCGCTCGGCAGCCCTGGCCGCCTCGCCGGTGGCTTGCCGGATCAAGCTGTCTATGCTCATGTTGCGATTCCTCCCGCAGTCAGATGCGAGTCAAACAGCGAGGAACGCTGTTGCTGGCCCTGGAATTGATCGAATAATTGCCGCAAGTACGGCATCAGTTCTTCGGCGATGCGGCGCGGTTCGCGCACGTCGCCCTGGACGGTGACGGTGATCGCAGGATTGAAGTTGATCTGCGGCGCCGCGCCAACGCCGGCCGCCGCGCGCTTGCCGCCGCCCGGCAACGCAGGCTGGGGAGGCGCCAGAAACTTATCCATCGGATCCGGCGCATTGCGTGACCGGGCGCCCACGGCAGCCGGTGCAGTGCCGTCTGATGCGGCCTGGGTGATGGCGCCGGCCGGGGCCGCCGATAACGGCGCCCCCCCTGGCGCCGTCAACCCCGCTCCCCGATGCAGCGGCCAGGCAACCGCCACGCCCATCGCCAGCAATGGCGTGGGCTGTAACACCGATTGTGTCCAGATCCTGTCATGCTGCCCGAGTCCGGCTGCGCCAAAGGGTGGCGCCACCGGCATGGCAAATGGCGCGGGCGCCAGACCGGTTGCCACCGTGCCCGGCTTCGTCTCACCGTGCTTCTCGCCATTCTTCTCGCCGCTCTTCTCACCGGTTTTTTCGCCGGTTTTGCGCAGGAAGACATCAAATGCGGCCCGCCCCAGCGATGCGCCAAGCATGGCGCCGCCGGGACCGCCTGCCAATCCACCCAGCGCCGCGCCCACCCCCATGGCGACCATTGCGCCATGGGCATTGTCCTTCCCGGTCTGATTGCCGCTGCGGTACGCCTGCACCAACTCCAGCCCGGTGACGCCTGCCGCCAGCAGACCGAACCGGCGCGTGATAAATCTTCCGGCCTGGCTATTGAGCGCGCCGTGGACCATGCTCCGGCCGTTCTTCACTCCCTGCCAGGCGCGCGCCAGCCATCCGCCCCGCCCCGGTCCCGGCGGCCTGCCGCCGCCCGGCCGCCCATTGCGATCCGGCAGATCTGGCAATCCCGCACCGCTGCCGCCCATGGCGGCGGGCCAATTGAGCACACGGACATCTTGCACACCGGCGCTGTTGCCGCCCGCCGCTGGCACGCCGCCCCGCCCCAGCATTCCCTTACCAAGCGAGAACATCCCGCTGGCGGCCTTCCACGTGCCGAACGCCGCCGCTGCCGCCGCCAGCGTGCCCGCCACCACCGCCGCGCTCCGGGTCAGCGCGGGCCAGGCCTGGGCCAGTTCGCCCGCGCCGGTGGCCACGCCGGTCAAGGCTTCGGCGGTCCAGTCCGTGACAGGACGCAATACGTCGCCAATCTGGCGCCCGGAGTTTTCCGCAGCCCGCCCGGTCTCCGCCCATGTCGACTCCGACCTGGCGCGCACCGCCTTGTGATCGCGTTCGAGCAAACCGGTGTCCACCGGCGCGGCCTTCTGTTCTTCGATCAGGACCGTGGCGGCCAGCGCTTTGCGCGCCGCCTCCTTGTGCGCCTCGCTGCCATTGCCACGCTTGCCGAGCAGCGCGGTATGCACCAGTTGGGCGGCCTTTTTCGGATCGGCCTCCTTTTCCATCGCCTTTTCAAGCATGGCCTGCGCGTACAGCAGGGTCTCGTCCTTTTCCACGCCCAGGTTGGCCAGGTCGCGCATCAGTTGCGGCAAGATCACGGCAAGCTGTTCGCGCTCGACGCCGTTCATGTAGCCAAATTTGGCGACCCGGGCCAGCGATACGTCCAGGTTGGCCGCGGTCGCGCCACCATGCTCCTTGAGCGAAGCAGCCAGTGTCGCCGCGCTCTCCACGCCAACCTTCTGGCCGACCGAGAACTGCGCAATCTTCGGCGCCATTGCCAGCGCCTCGCCATAGCTCGTGTCTTTCCCGACCAGTTGCCCGACCGCCTTGCCGAGCGCATTGCGTCCAATACCCTGCTCGCGCGCCGTTACGGCAATGCCGGCCGCAATGGCCTGCGTGTTTTTCTCCCTGATTTCCTGCCGGTTGCCGCCCTCCCACGCCTGCGGCTGGGTCGTCATGGCAATCAGGGCGATATCGTCCACAATGGATTGGTAATCGGCGGCCTGCTTTGCCGTTGTGGCCAGCGCACGGCCGATGCCGCCCGCCTTGCCGCGCAACGCATCCCCTACTTCCATTCCCGTCAAAAACTGCTCGTCGCCGCCAGTCGCGTCATCCGTCATCGCGTCCTCCTCCGTTCCCATCCAGCCACCACACCATGTCTTCCAGCGTCATGCGGTCAATCTCCGATGGCTGGAACGTGTATTCACTCGCCAGCCGCCGCGCCAGCCGCCGCACCTGCTCCGGCTGCAGGCTCAGCATCGGAAACCAGCCGAAAGTACGCCTCCTGGATGCGGTTGTAGTCGGTCAGCTTGAGCTGTTCCAGGTCGGCGGGCGCCACCTGCATCAGGCTGGCGAACAGCGCCAGCTCGCGCTCTTCCACGTCGCTCGGGTGCAGGCGCTGCGCGGCGCGCATGTCGCGCACGGTCGGCGCGCGCAGCACCACCTGGTTGGATTTGACGCCGTTGAACGATTCAGGGCGCGACAAGGTGACCGTCACCGCGTCCGTACCGGGACGCAGCCATTGCGGAACCATTTTTTCCATATCAGTCTTTCAAAAAAAAACCCGGCTCGGGGCCGGGCATGGGTTAATCACTCAGGCAGGATCGGGGAACTGTCAGGCGCCCAGTGCGGCGCGCACTTCGGCCAGCTGGTCTTTGCCGTTGATCACGCGGATGCCCGCGGCCGGTTCGATTTCAAACACGGTGGCGCCATCGACTTCCAACTTGTAATAGCTGCAGTTGACGGTGTATTTGGTTTCGCTTTTTTCACCGGTTTTCCAGTCGCCCATATCGACGTCATACAGCGTGCCGTTAAAGGTGGCGACGGCCGCCACCACCGCGCCCTTCTGGTCGCGGAAGGCGCCGCGGAACGTGCCCTTGAAGGCGGACGCATCGGACAGGCCGAAGTGCTTCAGCACGTCCTTGGCCACGCCGGACATCGAGAACGCGGCATCCATCGCTTCCATGCCCATGTCCATCTTGATGGGCGCGTCCATGCCGCCGGCGCGGTAATCCTCGGTCTTGACTTTGAGCTTCGGCAGGGTCAGTTGGGTGGCGACACCGGCGTAGCTGGTGCCGTCGACGAACAGGTTGAAGTTGTACAGGGTTTGCGGAATCATATGGTTTCTCCTAATGCTTGAATGGTCAGAATGGTTCGGTGATCAGTTGGCGGTGTCCAGCACTTCGGCGACCCACTGGTTGGTCACTTCGACGCGGAAGTTCGGGTTTTCAGCCGGCGGCACATCGGTGAAGCGGATATTCCAGTACACCTTGCCCTGCTCCAGCTGGCTGGCCGAGTTCAGGTCCGGGTCGGCATACACTTCGAAATTGATGACGCAGCCGGCATTGCGCAGGTCGCGCATGAAGGCGTTCAGGCCTTCCGTCACATCTTTCACATAGGTGCGCGTAATGCCCCGGTCCACCGCCCATTTGTGCGCATACAGGATCGCGTCCATCACCATGTCGGTGGTGCGCACGCGGGTCACGAAGGCCCACTTCGGATCGGCCGACAAGGTGCGGTTGCCCCACAGGCGGAAGCCGCCGTCTCGGATGACGGTGGCGACCTTGGCCTGGTTCAGCAGGTTGGCGCGGCAGGTTGCATCGCCGTCCAGGAACTCGACCGGGCGCTTGGTGCCGGTGATGCCGGTCATTTCCTTGTTCGATGGCGACACCCAGAAACCATATTCCGCATCGGTCCAGGCGAACAGGCCGGCCGTGGCGGCCGATGCCGGCGCATCGATTTCCGCATTGGCCGTGGCGTCCCACAGGCGCAAGCCGGGATCGACCATGTACAGGCGCTTGCTGCCGAAGAGCTGGGCATGGGCGACGGCGGCATCGTCGGTGGTGTTGGGACCGTCGATGATGGCAATGGCGCGCAGCTTGCCCGCCAGACCATCCATGTCGGTCGCCACCGCCTGGGTGGCCGAATGGCCCGGCGCCGCCAGCAGGCGCGGATGCAGGCCCAGCACGGACTTGGCGTCGAGCAGCGCCTGCAGGCCGGTGCGAGCGCCCTGCGCGGTCACGCCGCCAATGATGGCGGTGGCCTGCGCCGCCGCATCGGCCACCTTGGCCACACCGACAGCGGCCACCACGGCGCTGGTGCGGGCATAGATGGCGCGCAGCGATTTATAGATCGCGCTGTCGGCGCCGAACGCGGCGGCCGCTTCGCGCAGCGAAGTGATCTTCACCGGCGTATTCGGCGCGGCCAGGCCAGCGCCCGGCGTGTAGGTATCGACCAGGCCGATCACCGAGCTCGATGGGGTGGCAATGGCGCGCGGGCCGGTGTCGACCAGGGTGACGGTGACGCCGTGGAAGAAAGAGGTTGCTGGCATGTGTTGCTCCTTTTAGAAATAAAAAAACCCGCTCGGGGCGGGGAATAGTTAATTATTAGTACTTCCTCAATTACAATATTTCGTTATTACTGCTTTCAATATTCGACAATGCAAATTCCATTTCCGCCAGCTTGAGATTGGGTGGCATTACCTCCGACGCCGACCGTAATTGACAATGAATCACCTGGTTGAACAGAAAAAACACCATGTGCATAACCGCCACCGCCTCCCCCACTCCCGCCGTTCCCACCACCTCCGCCTCCACCAATGCCGCCTTTGCCGCCAGTACCGGTATTTATTCCGCCACCGCCCCCGCCGCCCACCCCACCATTGCCCACGCTAGAAGTGCCATAACCAGCGCCACCACCAGCTCCGGGGCCACCGTTATACCCATTTGCGCCATTTCCGGTACCCCCGGCACCACCACCACCTGTAAAGATATCGAATGGAAAGCGCATAATGGCGTTAATTGGATTGGCAGTACCCACACTCGTTGTGACGTTTCCAACCACATCAGGGCCACCTAAATTACTGGGTATGCCAAATGCGGAAGCGCCTCCCACGGAAGGCATAGTGCCTCCATTGTTGCCCGCCAATCCGCCTCCGCCGCCACCATAGGAGCCGCCAGCACCACCCTTGCCTAATTGGGAACCCGCAGCGCCACCGCCACCGGAGTGGTTATTGGATGTGCTTCCATAGCCTCCTGCGCCGCCGCTTGCCTGAATATCGCCACCGACGCCATTACCGCCAACACCACCAAGGCCAGCCCAGGTACCGCCACCACCACCTGTCGCGGAAATCAATGCCCCCGCGCTGCTGGCTCCGCCAGCTGAACCGTTCCCATTAACAGCGCCGCCGCCGCCCGCTCCGACCACCCTGATACGGACGCTGAAAACTCCTGCCGGGACAATAAAGCTCCCGTTAGCATTAAACTGCTGCCACGCACCAGTTCCAAATTCGCTTAAATAACCGGGCGCAGCAACCCGTGCAGAGAATTTCTCACTCAAAAAGCGCCCCATTATGCAATCTCCTCAAATCCATGAACTCGTACCGACACATTCGCCGCGTCCGCCCAAACAACAATTTTCTCGCCTGCAGAACAGACGATGCCGGTGCGCTCCAATACATCGTGGGCAGTCAACAACGCATCATATTCAATACATTCCGCATTACCGGGTACAGAGCTGGCCGCAACGGCAATGCGCACACGAGCAATCGACTCGCTCCTGTTGCAAACATTAATACTGGCTGTGCTAACCATTCCGGCCGGCACCGTGTATAAAACCGACCATGTTGCGGCAGTTAATACCGCATTTCCAAACTTACCTGATGCCATAGCATCTCCGTCAAAAGATATTAAAAACCCGAGAAGAACTGACGTTTAGCTCGACTGTTGGTGAGGAGCCCTGTCAGCGCGTTGCTGATCGCCGCCGCCTGGGCAGTCGACACCGGCTTATTCATATCCGATGTATTGTCGACATTCCCTAACCCCACATCCCCCTTGACCGCCGTCCAGCCGGAACTGGACAGCGACGTCGGCTTACCGGTCACGGCAGTCCATCCGGGTGCAATGGCAACCGACGACGCCTGGGTCAACCGCCCCTGCGCATCCACGGTAAACGCCGCCACTGCCGTCCCGGAACCGTATGACTGTGCGGTGACGGTGGTATTGGCCAGCGCCACTGTCGGATTGCCATTGACGCCATCGCCATTGGTCACGACGATGCCCGTCCCCTGGGCCACCGCCCGTGTCACACGGCTACCCGGTCCGCTACGTGCAATCAAGCCGGTGGTATTCAAACCTGCTTCCGCCAGCAATTCGACCGACTTCGGCTGCGCATCGCTAATGGCGTAGCCTAGCAGCGTGGTCGGTTTATCCGGAATCGATGCCCAGCCCGGCGTCACCGGCGTGCTGCTCAACGATGTCACGCGGCCGGTTTCATCGATACGGACCGTCGGAATCATGGTTCCACTTCCGGTCACGCCGCTGGCCGCGCCGATATTGGCCAGGCTGATCACAGGGTCACCGTTAACGCCGTTGCCGTTTGTAACGGTGACGCCGTTACCCGGCATCAGCGTGCGTAAGACGCGAGCCCCCGTGCCATTGCGGGCAATCATGCCGGTGCCGGTCAAGTTCGACTCAGCCGTCAACTCGGCCGATTTCGGCTGCGCGTCCGTGATCCCGTAGTCATTGAGCAGCGTCGGCTTGCCCGTGATCGCAGTCCAGGACGGCGGCGTTACCGCAGCGCTGGACAACGCCGTCACGCGCCCGGTCGCATCAATCGTCACGACCGGCACCGTCGTGCCATTGCCGACCGGCCCAACAGCCGTAACGATGTTCTGCAAACCGATGGTATTGCCCGACTTTTGCAGCCCCGTGCCAGCCGTCACCTGCCCCAATCCATTGAACTGCACGAACGTCAGCGCCGTCGAACCCAGCGTAACCGCACCGTTGGTTGCCAGCACCCAGCCGGAGTTGTCGTTGACGGCGCCTTCTTCGACAAACACGTACATGCCGGACGTCACCTTGGTGCTGTGATCGGCATCGCCGGCACGGCTCCACGTGGTGCCGGTGTTGGCAATGTAAATGCCGTTCTGCGATGCGCTGGTCTGGTCTTTTACCAGTACCCGGTCGCCAGTGACCACCGTCACGCCGTCCACGGTTTTGACGCCGGTCAATGCGCCCAGGTCGCCCGTGGTGGCAAGCCGTACGGATGCCTTCATGTCCAGCCCCGACACCATGTTGTCGACTTCCGTCTTGGTGTAGACGTCGCTAAGGCCGAAGGTGTCGCGGGTGGTCGGCTTGTTTTGCAGCGTGCTCCAGTTACCCACTGGCGCCACTTCCACCACCGACTTCACACGGCCCTGCGCATCGACTTCGAAAGTGGGAATCAACGTCCCGGCCCCCCAGGAGCGCGCCGCCACGCCGGTATTGGGCAGCGACAGCGTATTGCCGGTTTTCTGCAAACCGGCACCCGCCGTCACCTGGCCCAGGCCATTGAACTGGGTAAATGCCAACGACGTCGTATTCAGTGAGATGGGCGCATTGGTCGCCAGCACCCAGCCCGAATTGTCATTGACAGCGCCTTCTTCAACGAACACATACATGCCCGGTGTCACCTTGGCGCTCTGGTCCGCATCTCCGGCGCGGCTCCAGTTGCCGGTGGTGTTGGCAAGATAGATGCCGTTCTGCGCTGCGGAGGACTGATCCTTGACCAGCACGCGGTCGCCATTTGCCACCGTCACACCATCCACGGTTTTGACACCGTTCAGCGTCCCCAGGTCCGCCGTGGTGGCCAGCCGCACGGACGCCTTCATGTCCAGCCCCGACACCATGCTGTCCACTTCCGCCTTGGTATAGGCGTTGGTGATGTTGTGCTCGGCCAAGGTGGTCGGGATGGACTTCAAATTGGCGAACGTGTGCTGGTGGCTGTCGTCGAGCACAGTGACCGGCAACGTCACATTGGCGCTGCCGTCGAAATCGATAAAGCCGGTGGCGTCGCCGGACAGCGCAATGGTGCGCGATGCCTGCAGGCGCGTCGCGGTATCGACGTTGCCGGACAACTGGCCGCTGGTGGAAATGGTCACCGTGTTGCCCGCATCATCAAACGCCAGCGCCACGTTGGCGCCGGCCTTGATGTTGAGGCGTTCATTGGTGGCCACCGTCATCTTCTGCACGGTGCCGTCACCAATGGCCAGCGTGTGCGTATGGTTGGCCGGCGCCGCGTCGCGGTTGGTGATGCTGCTCCAGTCCGGCGTGATGGTCATCGGCGTCACATTGGTCAGTTGCCCCTGCGCGTTCACCGTGAAGCTCGCCGCCTGCGTGGCCGAGCCATAGGTGCCGGTGACAACGGTGGTATTGGCCAGGGCGATCGTATTGCCATTCTTTTGCAGTCCGGTACCGGCAGTCACCTGGCCCAGGCCATTGAATTGCACGAAGCTCAGCGCCGTCGAGCCGACCGTAATGGCGCCATTGGTGGCCAGCACCCAGCCGGAGTTGTCGTTGACGGCGCCTTCTTCAACGAACACATACATGCCCGGCGTCACCTTGGCGCCGTTGTTGGCATCGCCGGCACGGCTCCAGGCGGCGCCGGTGTCGGCAATGTAAATGCCGTTCTGCGATGCGGTCGCCTGGTCTTTTACCAGTACCCGGTTGCCAGTGGCCACCGTCACGCCGTCCACGGTTTTGCTGCCGGTCAGCACGCCCAGGTCAGCCGTGGTGGCCAGCCGCACGGAGGCTTTCATATCCAGCCCCGTCACCATGCTGTCCACTTCCGCCTTGGTATAGGCATCGGTGATCTTGTGCTCAGCCAATGTGGCCGGAATCCCGGTCAGGTTGGAAAACGCATGCGCATGGCTGTCATTGGCCACCGTCACGGGAATGGTGACATTGGCGCTGCCGTCGAACACCACCGAGCCGCTGGCCGCGCCCGACAGCGACACGGTGCGCGCGGATTTCAGCGTGTCGGCGGTGGCGGCGTTGCCCGTCACGCTGGCCGGCAGCGCGGCATTCGCATCGAGCTTGAGCACCTTGCCGGCCTGCGCGGTGGCGACCGTGTTGGCAATCACGCCATCGACCAGCTGTTTCGCAGCCGTCGCAACCGCGCTCGCCTGGAACATGTCGCCATCGATGGCCGTGAGCGCATCCCGCACACGGGCCACGTCAAAGCCCAGGGCATTATCCGCGTGCGGCAGCGGATAAGCCTGGTGGGAAGTTTTTTGATCGATCATGTGTCAGTCCATGGTTACAGTACAGTCACGCGCAGGTTGCGGACACGCGGGCGCGCCGTCGGGGAGCCGGTCAGCGCCAGCTTGATGCGCAGGCGCGCTTCCATCACGTCGTTGCTGGCAAACGAAAATTCATACAGCTTGTCGTCCAGCGGTTTCGGGGTGCCCGTCAACGGCATTTCCACCCAGTTGTCGCCGGCGTCCAGGCCCTTGTAATACGCCTTGACGGTGGAGCCGGAAGGAATCACGGCGTCGAACACCACGCGCACGTCCGCGCCCAGCGCATCGGCTTCGATCGCGCGGGTCACGTAATCGGCCGACGTGGCCAGGCTGCCCGCCGCGACAAAGGTGCCGGGATGCAGCACGGCCGAATGGGTGGCGGTGGCCGACACCGCCGCGCGCACTTTCACGGCGCCCGTCACCGGCGCCGGCAGCGATACCACCTGGCCATTGCCGACACGGACCACGCGGCCGTCGGGAAACTCCAGCTGGTAGTCGCCGGTGGCGCCTTGCATCGGCGCTTCGATCAAGCCTTGCAGGCGGAATTCCGTCACGTTCACCACGGAAATCGCGCCCAGGTCCACCAGGCGGCTGTTTTCCGTGTAGCGCTGGCCGACAATGCGGAACGCCAAGTCGCGGTCCTGGTGCGGCGTCCAGGTCGAGGCGTTCGACGACGACAGCAGCACGCCCACCTGGTACGGCTGGCTGGTCACCCATTTCGCGCTGGCCGCGTCATACTTGCCCAGCTCCGCAATGCCCACCGCGGGCGCCGCTTCCTCGCTCAGCACCACGGCGGCGTATTCGACATTGGCCGACAGGTTGACCGGCGACGGGAATTCGAAACGGTTCCATGCGCCGGCCGTGATACCAGCCGCCACCAGCACCGCTTCCGCCAGCACGGTTTGGGTCGGCACTCCGAACGCGGTTTCGCGCAACTGCACGCGCACCGGCTTGGCGCCCTTGGCGGTGATGAACAAGTCCACGCCCTTGATTTGCTCCGGCTGGAGCAGCGAGAACGTTTGCGCCACCGGGTCGTAGCGGTTGATGGTGACCGTGGTCAGCCAGCGCACCACCTGGTCGGTGACAGTGCCGTCACCGACGAAGATCGCGCTGCCCCGGTTGCCCTGCGAACCGCTGGCGACGAATTCCTTGCGGCCGGCCGGCACGTTGGCGGGAATGGTGAATTTGCCGGAAATCCGGCCCTGGTTATTTGCGACAAGCGCCATCATTGCTCCTGATATGTAATAAATTCAACCCGGAATTCAAACCGGAATTCAAACCGAAACCGGCGTCACGGCAATGCCGTCAAACGTCAGTGCATTGAGCACTTCGCCCGGCGCCAGGCCATCGATCTGGAACGCCACGTCGATCTGGCGCAGGAATTCCGCCGCCTTCGCGCTGCTCGACACCACCTGTCGTTCCGTCTCGCTGGTGGTGCGGGTCAGCGCGCCGCCGCCCACCGTCATGACTTCCGTCGCGGCGCTGGTCCAGGTGGTGTTGGTGACGGTAAAACGGTCCGCCGGCGGGTCCAGTTTCACGGTGGCCGGAATCGGCTCATACGCCTGGTAAGGGTTGATCTGCATCGCGCCCGTCATGGCGCCCTGCTGCAGCACGGTGGCCGGCGTGCCGTTCAACACCAGCGGCGCGGTGATGTCGGCGGCGGGACGCAGGAACGCGGCGCTGACCGGCAGCACCAGTTCACCGCGCACAATGGCCGCGGTTTGCGCAATGCCGGCATCTCGCTGGTTATCGTTGAGGAAGGGATCGACGAACATGCCCTTCTTGGCCGCCGCATTGCGCGCATTGGCGTCCGACGCCAGGCGCTGCTGGGCGATCATGTCCGTGATGCTGTTCAGGCGCTCATTGATTTCCTCCAGGTCTTTCATCGGCACCACGCGCAAGCCATCGTTTTGCAGCGCGCGCTCCGCGCTCCAGGTCTGGCGCACCATGGCCAGCGGCAGGAACTGGTTCGGCACTGGCGGTGGCACCGGATCGAAATCGGTCGAGGTGCCCCGCACCCATTCAAACGTGCCTTCCTGCGTCAGGCACAGGCGGTCGATGCGCGGCAGTTTGACGTTGTACGATGTTTGCACCAGGGTGCCGACCACGGCGCCGGTCACGGTGTAGCCGGTCTCATCGACCGAGCTCGGCGTCACCGAAGTGATGTGGCGGAACTTTGCGGTATAGGTCGAGCCGATCGAAGGTTCCGCGCCATCCAGGCTCCAGTCGATCTTCTGGCCCGTCAATTTGAAGTCCACGCCCTGCACGTAGGTGGTGCCGCCCTGCTTCACCTCGACGATTTCCACGATCGATGGCACCTGCAGCGGGTCTTGCGAACCCAGGAAGGAACCGTGCACGATTTCCGCGGTCTTTTCCGCCGTGATGCGCACTTGCGTGATGTTTTGCACCGGCGTGCGGTCGAACGTGATGCGCTGCGCCCCGATGGTGGTCGACATCCACGGTTCCGAGTCGATGAACCGGATGTCCGGCGCCGCGCTGTAAGGCAGGCGGCGCGCAGCGGGAAGTTCGATCGGGAAACCGTTGACGCGTGCCGTGCCGGCATCGGCGCTGTATTGCTGCACGCCGTTCACGTCCGGCAGCATGGTGATGCGCATGCCGTTGACAACGTAGTCGCCGCCGGTGGAGTCGCGGTCATAGCGGGCAATCGCCTGCGACAGCGAATCGAGCTGCGGCGGCGTGGACTTCGAGCGCAGCACGCCCATGTCGGCGGTGTAGACCGGATAAAACTCGCCGACCTGGCCATCGGCCTGGCCGGCCGCCTGCCAGCCCCAGCTCGTCGCCACTTCCAGGCGGCCCGCGCCCGGTTCCTGGTAATTGCGCACTTCGGAAGCCGGATCGCGCAGCGCCGGGTCCTGCAATTCCGTCACCACGCGTTCTTGCAGGTAAATGCCGATGGAGACGGTTTTATCGACCGGGATCGTGACCTGGCTGGACGCCACGCCGCGCACGGCGCCGCGCAGGTAGACCGCACCGGCGCCGCATTTGACGGTGCCGCTGGCCTGGTTCACGTTGACCTGGGCGTCGCGGATGATGTCGCCATCCTTGAACAGCGCATCGGCCACGCCCTTCAGGCGCTGCAGCGAGGCGCTCTGGATTTCATTGAGCTCCGCCGATTGCAGCACGTAGCCGGCGCGGAACAGGTGTTTTTCATAATTGCGCGCCGGATCGTGGCGGTCGTAGTGGTGCAGCAGATTTTCAGCCATGGTGGTCCCTTAGAAGGTGATGACAAATTCAAACGTCTGGCGCACGGCCGCGTTGCGGGTAAACTTCGGCAAGCGTTCCAGCGCCAGCAACTGGCCGCGCTGCGCCAGCTCGGCCAAGGTGAAGTACTTCTGGCCCGCCGGCAGGCCGGTTTTGACCACGGTGCCGACGAACACGCCCACTTCGCGGATGTCCGATGCGGCGGCATCGGCGAAATCGAAGTTGAAGCGCAGGTACAGGTTGTTGGTGGGTTCGTTGCTGATCGAAAAACGGCCGGTCGGCACGATCACTTCACCATTCGGGTCCGGCACGCAAAACAGCGATTGCGTCAGTTCGCGGCGGCCGATTTCGCTTTGCAGCGCGGTGGCCAGCACCGGTTCCGGTTCCGGCGTCGCGTCCCATGACGGCAAGCCCGCGCCCCATGCCAGGTGCAGCGGCATGGCCTTGATCGATGCGGCGACCGCCGCGCGGCCGGAAGAAGTCAATATCGCCATAAAAAATCTCCTTGTAATGAATTAAAAAAGTGTCAGCGCTGGCGCACGCCGCCGCCCCATGGCGTGGCGTCCTGCCAGTCGGTGACGGCGTCCTGGTTCCAGGCGCCGCCCCCGGTGTAAGCCCACATCGCGGGCGCGGGATGGAAGACCGGGTCGAAGCGCGAATGCTTGCCGCGCACGAATTCCACGCCCACCTTCGGCTGCAAGGCCGGCTGCTTCGTTTCAATCGCACCGATTGAACGCAGTTCCGTGATGCCGAACGAGGCGACCGCGCCGCCGACATCGGAAAACGACATCGACGCGGCAAACAGCGTGCGGATTTCATCCACGGGACGGCGTTCGATGCGGCCGTCATAGGCCGACAGGCGGGTCTTGCCGGACAGCGTCATGAAGTCCGGCGGCTGGTGCCAGTAATCGCGCTGGAACACGGCATTGATGGCGCCGACCGCATCGCTGTCGGACAATGCGATGTTGGCGCGCCGCACATTGCGCCGCAGTGAAAGCGAATCCGGGTTGGCCAGCGCACGGCTGTTGCTGAGGGTGATCAGCTGGCCCGCCTGGATCCGGTGGTTCAGCGCCGGCGGCACGTCATACGGCGATATGGACAGGCGCGGCTGCTGCTCCACATACAGCCGGTCCATCCGGATATCCGAACGGCCCAGCGCCAGCTTGCGTCCCTTGCCGGCATCGATGCCGCAGCCACGCACGTCGCCAAACGACAATTTGACACCGTCCGACCAGACGCCGGAATCATCGGACAGCATGCCCGCGTCCATCGCCGCCGCGCCGGACAATGCCATGCGCCGCAAGTCATAGCCGTGGTACAGGCGGTACAGCCGGACGTGGGCCGGCGCCGACGCTTCCACCAGTTGGCGCACGTCGGCCAGGCGCGACGGCGCCTGCACGGTCCCCGGATCCAGCTGCAGGCGCGCGTCGCCATCCTCGACCACGGCATCGAGGCCGATCCACGACAGCGCGCGCGTCACCGCCGCCGCGCTGCCACGCTGCCGCAGCCACGGCAAGCCTTGCGCCAGCAACGCTTGCGGATCGCTGAAGTAGCGCGCGAACGGCGCCAGCCGCCATTCCGCCGCCAGCCACGGCGCCAATGCCGGCGGCGGCTGGTGGCGCGCACCGGCCGGCAAATCCGCCAGCGCATCGCAGGCGGCGCGCGAGGCCGCGTTGGCCAGCGCGGATTCGAGCGGTGTGCGGTTCAGCGGCAACAGCGCGGCGTTATGGGGCGTGTTCCGGGACGCGTTGTGCGCCGGCGCTACCATGCGATGCCTCCGTCATGGATGACGATGGCGCCAGGCGCCAGGTACTGGTGCGGTAACAGCGGCGTCGCCGGGGCCTGTGCATCACCACGGCCGCTGGTCAACGCCACGCTGGCCACGCCGTCCACATACAGGCGGCTGGACAGCCACGAATCCGGCAATTCGCGGCCCAGCTTCGCGTTGGCCGCGATCAGTTCCGGCAGCACCGTGCGCAGCAGCGCCACCAGGTCGGGCGGCGCGCCGCCGTCGCGCTGCACGGTGGCGGTCACATCGAGCGGCACCGCTTCGGCCAGCACGATGTCGAGCGGGACGCCGAGCGGCCTGGCGTCGTCCGCCATGAAAGCCTGCTGCACGGCAGCCAGCGCCGCGTCGCCATCGGCGGCATGGCCAGGCCACACCGCCAGGGTCACGCGGCCGGGCGGCGCCGGCAGCACCGCCGCATCGCGCACCAGCGGTGTGGCCGACAGCGCGGTGTGGCGGTATTGCTCGGCGGTGCCGTTGCCGGCCAGCGCGGCCGCCCGTAATTGCACGCGCAGCCGCAGCCGCTCGTCGCTTTCCACGGCGGCGCCCTGCCCTTGTGCGCCATCCGGCCCGGGCATGCGCTGCACGCCGTAAAACGCCGCCAGGTGATCGAGGTCCGTGCTGCCCGCAAAAGCCAGCAGGCTGGCGCGGGCCGCGTCGTTGATGCGGGCGCGCACCTGCAATTCACGGTAAGCGGCCAGCTCCAGCAGCTTGACCACCGGGTCCGATTCCAGCGCCGCGTTCCAGCCATCGCCCATGGCGGCGCGGAAGGCGGACAGCATGTCCTGGTATATCTGCTCGAAATCGAGCGCCTCCACCACATCGGGTGGCGGCAATTGAGTGAGATCGATAATGCTCACGTGTTCACCTCCATGATCATGGCCGTGCCCTGGAATTCGCCGCGCAGCCTGAGCGTGACCTTGCCGTCAATGACCGATTCCACGGTCACCGCCCGCAGCGCCAGGCGCGGTTCCCAGCGCCCCAGCGCACGCGCCACTTCAGCCTGCACCGCCGATTTCCAGCCCGGCGTCAGCGGCATATCCACCATGCGCGGCAACTCCGACCCATAGTCGGGCCGTTCGCGCCGGCTGCCTTGCGGCGTGGTGAGGATGTCGCGCACGCTTTGCAGCAAGTGCGCCACGCCGGCCAGCGGCTGGCCCGTGTGCCTGTCCATGCCGACGTACCCCATGGTCAGCCCGCCGCGCGGACCACCGGCACGCGCTCGAATTCGGCGTGCTGGTCCAGGTGCGCAATCAATTCCGGACTGGCGGCCGTGATATGGCCTTGCAGCACGCGGTGCACGGCGCCATTGGGCAAGACCAGCGTGCGGGATCGAAAGGCGGTGTCGCGGAAGACGACGGGGATTCGGTTTTTGGTCATGGTGCTTCCTTCAGGTAAAAATTCAGGTCAAAAAAAAGCCCGCACAGGGCGGGCATGTTCCAAAGAAATTTGGGGCCAGGCCCCGTAATGTCGATTAGTGCTTGTGGTGATTGCTGTTGCCGCCGGCATCCATGACGGTACCGGCGGCGTCGATATTGCCCTGCACGTTGGCGTTGCCGCTGACGTCCAGTTTGCCGCCGATGGCGACGTTGCCGGTGAACGCGACATCGCCCGCCTCCACTTTCAGCGACGCGCATTTCAAGGTGACCGCGCCTGCCGCTTCAATGTGCGCAGTCTGCATGCCCGCCGCGCGCAACGCGCCTGACTCCCAGTCGTACTCGAGCACGCAGCCGTCCGGCATGCGCCACGCCACTGCCTTGCGCCGCTCGTCGCCGGCGCGGCCATGCTGCGTCGTATAAAAGCCGGGCAAGACAAAGCCGCAGCCCGGGTCGCCCGACGGCGACAGCAGCAGCGCCTGCTCCCCCACGGACGGCGGGCGCCAGTGGCGCACCGCGCCCGCCCCCAGGCTCAGCCAGGGCAGCAAGGCCGAAACCCACGGCCCAACCCGCACGCGGCAGCGGGCCGCGCCATGATCAACCTGCTCGATAACGCCGGGCTGCAGCAGCAGCGCCAGGCGGCGGTCCAGTTCCGATAACGCATAATCCATGTCACGCTCCCGCCTGCCAGTAATCCGCCGTGTGGCCCGGCCCCGTATCCGGATCGAGGCCCAGCATCAGCGCCAGGCCCGTGCTGTCGGGATATGGCCAGGCGGGATCGCCCAATTCAATCTCATGCGTCCACTCCAGCAACCACGCCAGGCGGCCGGCGGGCTGGATGGCGTCCGCCGCGGCGCCCTGCAATCGGGCCGCGCCGACCGGCAAGCCCCAGTGTTCATTGGACAGCGCCAGCGCGATGCGGGCCGCCAGCCCCCGCACCTGCAACGCCGCGCCGGGCGCCGCCGCATCGGCCACGATGCGGGCCTGGAAATGCGCAAGCAAGCCGGTTTCGCCACTGCCGGGATCGCGTCCCGGCGCCAGCCGCACCAGGTCGATCAAAATGGCCGGCAACGCCAACGCGCCTTCATCGGCCGGATAGCAAAAGACCGATGGCACATCCGCCAGCCTGGCGGCCAGGCCCGTGCGTATCGCGTCGTGCAACTGATCGAGGTTCTGTAATTTGTCTGCCATGTCGGCGAATTCCCCAATAAAAAAACCCCGCGAGGCAAGGCGCCGGGCGGGGGTGTCCACAGGTGGGGCAGAAAGCAAAAAGCCCGCATTAGCGGGCTTTGGTTGCAATGACTGCGATGATGACTGAATCATATCTGCGCTGTAACACGCTCGTCAAGCACTTTTTTCAGTTTTTTCTGATATTTCTGACTTTTCTGTTTATTTAAGTGAAATCACCCACCACACCCTGTTCGCGGAAGTACGGTTCGAGGCGCTCCAGTGCCAGGTCTTCCAGTTCACGCAGGCGGCTGCGCAGCTTTTCATAGGCCCGCTTGTAAGTCATATGGCTGGCGCCGAAGTTGGCCGCCAGGTCGCGGAAACTGATTTCCATCTTTTGGTGGTTGGCATACAGCTTGCCGATCATGCAATCAATCGCGAATGGATTGACCGTCGGGAACGATGGCGCCAGCCAGTCCGACAAGCCCTTGATGGCGTCAATGCGTTCGGCGGAAAACGCAAAGCGGCGGTTGCCATCCTCATCTTCCATGTCCATGTGGCCGAAACGCGCCTGCAGCGCCCACATTTCCATGCGCGGCAGCCTGGTCTTGACCGCATGCACGATCAACGCGCACTGCGCCCGCACTTCCAGCGGGCTGAGTCCCGCGAAATTCACGCGGCGCGACGGCGCACCGCGCAACTGTTCCAGCCATGCACGCTGTTCGCTGCCCGTATTCGGCGCGCTTTCCAGCATCCGTATCAACATCTTGCGCAGCGGCGCATCCTGCGGCGCCGCCTGCCCGGTAATCATGTATGCAACATGCACGGCCTGCCCGGCACTGGTAAAAATCGCATCCTGGTTCGCCTGTTCAATCGCCATGGTCATCGTGTTGCCCTCCTTGAAATTAATTGCCATAAAGAACAATATATACGAGAATGAATAGACAAACAATACTTGAATGAATAAAAATTTGCATCAAACTATCCAACTGTGTATAGTGCAAGCATGGATATCTCTAGCCGGCTGACTGAAGCCATGAAAGCAGCGGGGTTCGAATCGCAGAGCGCGCTGGCGCGCGCTTCCGGCGTGCCGCAACCAACGATCAACCGCATCCTGAACGGGGTGGGCAAGAAAGGCCCGGAAGCGCATACGCTTGCGGCGCTGGCGGCCGCCTGTAATGTCACGTTCGAATGGCTGCACGAGGGCACAGGCCAGCGCGAGCGCAACGGCGCGCCCTCGACCCAGGCGCAGCGCTATTCGCACGTGGTGATCGCACCGGAAGATGATGACCGGTTTTATCGCATTGACAAGGTCAAGCTGCGCCTGTCGGCCGGCATCAGTGGTTTCGGCGTCGAACCGGAAACCCATGACGGCAGCACCATCAGCATTCCGCGCGACTGGGCCGACCGCAATGGCTACAACCCGGAGCGCCTGATCGGTGTCAAGGTCCGGGGCGAAAGCATGGAACCGTCGCTGCATGAAGACGACCTGGTCATCATCAATACCGCCGACACCAGGCTGGTGGACGGCATGGTGTATGCGTTCAACTATGAAGGCGAACCGGTGGTCAAACGGCTGGCGCGCGACGCCGGACAGTGGTGGCTGACTTCCGACAATCCCGACCAGCGCAAATACCACCGCAAAGTGTGCCGTGGCGCCGATTGCATTGTGATTGGCCGTGTCGTGCGCAAAGAAAGCGACCGGATTTGACCATTTGTCTCCCAATCCTTCCGTACAGAAAGTTGATTCATTTCAACTAACAACCGCACGCGCATACAACACGTTCCTCGTAATCCACCGCAATAAAGCATAGAATCAACTTAAAAGTTGTGCCCAAAATAAAGATATTTCCGTACGGGGGATCACGTGAACATTAACGCTGTGCTGGACAGATTATTGCTCTGGCAAAAATTTATTATTCTGAGCGTTATCGCTTTGGTACTGGCAGGCATTCCTGCCACGCTGTATTTGCGCGAGGCCGGCAAGACCCTCGACGCGGCGCTGGGCGAGGAAGCCGGTCTGGCCCCGACCGCCACCATCCTGCAAGTGATTCAGTTGACCCAGCAGCATCGCGGCCTGTCCGCGCTGGTGCTGGGCGGCGTCGACGCTGTCAAGGACAAACGCGACGCCAAGCAAAAGGAAGCCGACCAGGCATACGAAAAATTCGATGCCCTTGTGAAAAGTTTCAACAATAAAGCCATCGACGAAGCGTGGGCCACGCCCAAGCGCGAATGGGAAGATTTACGCAACCGCGTCAGCAACCGCAGCATCACCGTGCCGGAAAGCTATGCGGCCCACACGGCGCTGGTACCAAAACTGCTGGTGGTCAATGATCTCACCGCTGACTTGTTCGGCCTGAGCCTGGACCCGGACGTGGACAGCTACCAGTTGATCCAGTCCATGTATTATCAGCTGCCCTACCTGACGGAAGAAACGGGCAAGATGCGCGCCAAGGGCGCGGGTTTACTGGCCAAGCATGAAGCCTCGCTGGAAGACCGGCAAGTGCTGGCCGCCATCATCGGCCGCGTCAATGATCGCCTGACCCAAACCAATGCCGGCTTGAACAAGGCGTTCCGCGCCAATCCGGCCCTGCGCGAGAAGCTCGAAGCGCAATGGCAGCAAGCCTATGACATGACCAATAAGGTCATGCAACTGGCCAGCACCCAGATCGTCCGCGCCGAAACGCTGGACTTCCCCGGCACCGAATATGTGGCGCAAACCACGGCCACCATCGATGCCCAGTTTGCCGTCAACCAGGCTGCCAGCAAACAACTAGACGCCATGTTAACCGCGAAGATCGCCGACTTGCGCCAAACCCGCTGGACCATGATCGGCACCATGCTGGGCCTGATCGCACTGGCCGGCCTGCTGGCGCGCATGATCGCGCGCTCGGTCAGCGTACCGCTGCAACAGGCGGTGGAGATTTCCGAGCGCATCGCCCAAGGCGACCTGACGTCGCACATCGAGACCCGCGGCAACAGTGAAACCGCGCAATTGATGCGCTCGCTGGCGGCCATGAACGACAGCCTGGTTGACATCGTCAGCAGCGTGCGCGGCAGTATTGATACGATCGGCCACGCCTCGAACGACATTGCCAGCGGCAATGCGGACTTGTCGTCGCGCACCGAAGCGCAAGCCTCCAACCTGGAGGAAACCGCCGCGTCGATGGAACAGATTACCGCGACCGTCCGCAACAGTGCGGAGAATGCGCGCGAAGCCGACCAACTGGTCGGCAGCGCCACGGCAGTGGCGGCGCGCGGTGGCCAGGTGGTGGCGCAGGTGGTCAACACCATGGGCGCCATCAATGACAGTTCGCGCCGCATTGTCGACATCATCAGTGTGATCGACGGCATTGCCTTCCAGACCAATATCCTGGCGCTGAATGCCGCCGTGGAAGCGGCCCGCGCCGGAGAACAGGGCCGCGGCTTTGCCGTGGTGGCGTCCGAAGTGCGTTCGCTGGCGCAGCGCTCGGCCAGCGCCGCCAAGGAAATCAAGGAATTGATCAGCGATAGCGTGCAAAAAGTTGAAGCGGGCAATGCGCTGGCCAGTGACGCGGGCAAAGCCATGCATGAAGTGGTGACCAGTGTCGAACGTATCACCGGCATCATGGCGGGCATCATGCTGGCGGCGCAGGAGCAAAGTTCCGGCATCCAGCAAGTGAACCAGGCCATCACGCAAATCGATGAAATGACACAGCAAAACGCCGCGTTGGTGGAACAGGCGGCGGCCGCCTCGGAAAGCCTGAAACAGCAAGCCTCGTCATTACAGGACGCGGTCGCCATCTTTACGTTGCATGAACGCGACGCTGGTTATTCTTACGAAAGCCCGTCACAATTAACCACTCGAAAGCTTTCTCTTGTTTCAATGAGCGGAATTGCATAATCCACCGGAGATTTTGTTCGATTTAAAACAAAATCTCCGCATTGTTTGATTTAAGACAAATCAAAGCGGTTTATAAACATTTCGTCTTAATTTCCAAGCTAATTTGAATTTGTCCCTCTTGTTTTGCAAGTGCATAGTGACCTCGCTGCCACTATTCACTTACCACTATTACAAGAGGGAATCATGCCTGCCTTACCTCGCCTCACCTTGCTGGCACTTGCCTGCGCCGCCACCGCCGCCGCGTTTGCCTCCGAAGCAGACCACCGCGAATTCGAAGCCACCCTGCACGCGCCCTACCGCACGCAAGCGCCCGCCAATGCGGCCGACCGCGACGCGCGCAGCTTTACCCTGGCGTTCAGCTATCCGCACGTGCAACAGGCGCAAGCCGTGCACTGGCAACTCGAATTGATCACACCCAACGGCGACGTGCTGCAACGGTGGTACGGCGTCGAAGCCCTGCATAAAGGCACGGTGCAAGTGAAAGTGGACTGGGATGGCCGCAGCGGCCGCGCCAGCCTGGCCGACGGCATTTACCAGGTGCGCCTGCGCGCGGTCTCGCTCGACGCGGCCGGCAGCCCGGCCGGCGTGGCGGACGTGGCCGTGCCGCAGGCGCTGGCCCGTCTTGACGCGGAAGTGCATGAACAGGAATGGGAACTGGCGCTCGGCCAGGCCCAGGCGCCCGTGATGCCGGCCTTTAACGCCATGCCGGCCGGCGCCAACAGCGCGGCCAAAGCCGCCAAGCAAGCCAAGGAAGCCCGGGAGTCCGGCAAGGAAGCGTCCGGCGCGGAAGGCGCCCAGCAGCGCATGCGCCAGGGCGCCGTCGCGGCCACCGCGTCCCTGCCTTACACGGTTTATTACGGCAACATGCACAGCCAGACCAACCACAGCGATGGCGGCGGCGCACTGGGTTCCTGCACCGGCGCCCAGGCGCCGCAAAGCGCCGCGTTCGGCCCGGCCGATGCGTATGCCTACGCCAAGGGCCGTGGCCTGGACTTCCTGATGACGTCCGAGCACAACCACATGTATGACGGCTCCGACAGCACCAACACCTCGGCCAACCCGGCCACCGCCAAGGCGCTGTACCAGTCCGGCCTGTCGGCGGCGGCCAACTACAACGCGGCCAATCCCAGCTTCCTCGGCATTTATGGCATGGAGTGGGGTGTCATCAACAATGGCGGCCACCTGAACATCCTGAACGCCGATGAACTGGTTGGCTGGGAACTCAACAGCAGCGGCCAGGTGCTGGCCGACACGCTGATCGCGAAAAACGATTACGCCTCGCTGTACACCTTGATGCGCCAGCGCGGCTGGCTGGGCCAGTTCAACCACCCGGAAACCAGCGGCCAGTTCCTCGTCAACGGCACCGCGCTCGGCTACAGCGCCGACGGCGACCAGGCCATGGCGCTGTGCGAAGTGTTGAATACCTCGGCGTTTTCCACCAACACCACGGAAACCGAAACCGGCCGCAGCACCTATGAAAGCGCTTGCAAGAAAGCGCTGGAAATGGGCTTCCACGTGGCGTTTTCCACCAACCAGGATAACCACTGCGCGAACTGGGGCGCGTCGTACACCAACCGCACCGGCGTGCTGATCCCGACCGGCACGGCGCTGACGCAAGCCAGCTTCATGGATGCGATCCGCGCCCGCCGCGTGTTCGCCACCATGGATAAATCCTCGCAGCTGGTGCTGACCGCCAATGGCCACGTGATGGGTGAGCGCTTCACGAATAATGGCGCCCTGACCCTGACCGCGAACTTCGCCAGCAGCAGCGGCAAGACCGCGTCCACCGTGCAAATCTTTGAAGGCGTGCCGGGCCGCAATGGCACCGTGACGCAACTGGCTTCCACCGCCAGCGCCACCATCACGCCGGCCAATGGCGAGCATTTCTACTACGCGAAAATCACGCAAAACGATGGCAACATCCTGTGGTCGGCGCCGGTCTGGGTGACCCAGGCCAGTGGCGGCCCGTCCGACACGGTGGCGCCGCAGGTTTCCGCGTCGTCGTCCGGCACGAGCGGCACGATCACCTTGGGCGCCAACGCCAGCGACAACGTCGGCGTGACCAATGTGGAATTCTACGTGGACGGCGCGCTGAAAGGCAGCGACAGCACCGCGCCCTATTCGCTGCCCTTGAATTCCACCACCCTGGCCAACGGCAGCCACACGCTGACCGCCAAAGCCTATGATGCCGCCGGCAACAGCATGACCTCGGCCGGCGTGGCATTCAGCGTCAACAACGTGACGGCGCAGCAATTGATCACCAATGGCGGCTTTGAATCCGGCAGCGCGTCGTGGAGCGCCACCAGCGGCGTGATCACCAACGACGCCAGCCAGGCGGCGCGCACCGGCAGCTATAAAGCCTGGCTGAACGGCTACGGCTCGGCCCACACCGATACGCTGTACCAGCAAGTGGCGATTCCATCCGGCGCCAGCAGCGCCAGCCTGTCGTTCTGGCTGAAAGTAGCGTCCGATGAAACCACCACCACGCAAGCGTACGACACCCTGAAAGTGCAAGTGCGCAATACCAGCGGCACGGTGCTGGCAACCCTGGCCACCTATTCAAACCTGAACAAGGGCAGCAGCTACGTGCAGCGCACCTTCAACCTTGATGCGTACAAGGGCCAGACGGTGCGGATTTACTTTGAAGGGATTGAGGGTTCAACGGTGCAGACGTCGTTCGTGATTGATGATGTGACGGTGAACGTGCAGTAAGAGCACGAAGCGGGGGCCCGCCTGCGGCTCCCGCTACAATTCGTTCTTCAACCCTTCCTTGCGCACGAACGACACTTCCAGGCCGAACACGGCGCCAATCTGGTTCAGCGTATTGATGGTCGGGTTGGCTATACCCCGTTCGATTTCCTTGATCACTTTGATGCTGACGCCCCGGTGCTCGGCAAACTCGGCCTGCGTCAGCCCGGACAGCGCGCGCATGCGCCGGACGGCATCGCGCAAGGTGACTTCCCCGCGTTGAATCGCGTCATACAGGGCCACCCGCTGAGCGCGCAGCGCTTCCCGGTCTGGCGGGTTGCGGCGTTTATCCATGGTCCGCTCGCAGTCCCGTGTAAATCTCCAGGTGACATTCCAATTTAGCACCTATAGGTATCTAATTTAAATGAATCTTCATACATATAGACACCTGAAGGTATCTAAAAACAAAATAGCGGTCAACCGCCATCCCAACAATTGCCCGAAGTCATTCCCTATTAATAAGTGCCTGATGGCAATGAAATTTGTGACATAATCACGTCTATATACTCAGCATCACCCCGCAGCAGGAATTTCATGTCTCACAGTTACGACCCCGCCGAATTGCTGGAATTGCTGGACTGGCAAGTCCAGACCAGCCTACGTCACATTGTTGGCACCATCATCATTGGCATTCTCGCAGGATGCCTGGTGGTATTTGGCGAACACAGCCTGGAACGCGCGCGCCCATTGTTTTCCGTGATCGACCAGAATTACGGCATGTGGCAAAACGGTTTTGGCTTCGTGACGATCCTGATTGCTTTCGTGTGGGTGGCCGCCATGCTGCAAAAACTCAGCCTGTACCAGGATTGCGTGCGCAAGCGGCAAGTCCAGCAGCGCGTGGTCGACCAGCACCGCGCCAGAGCAGAGGCGGCGCAGGAACGCCGCCGCCAGCGGGAACAGGAACAGGCGGAGCGTGAGGCGAAAGCCAATGTGCCGGTGCTGGCCGGTGGCGCGCTGCGCAAGCGCGGCGAAGGCCGCTTCGACTACTGATTCAACGCTTGCTTATTTCTTGCTGGCCGCGCCAAAAATAAAACTCAGCGCGGCGGTAATCAAGCCAATCAACCCTTTGCGGGTTTCCGCCAGTTCCGCATTCCCCGGGAAAAACAAGGTCACGAACACGCCAATCAGCGATACGCCCACCACGGCGCCCGCGATATTGGTCGAGGCCGCGCTGTTGGAACCAAAGAAACGGCCCAATACGCCCAGGTTCTGGCGGTTTTGCTCCAGCTGGAAAGTGGCGCTCGAGCGCCGATAGAAATCCGCTTCTTCCTGGGCCGTGACGTTGGCCGACGACGGCTGCATCGGCTCGGCGCTGGCATCGATGGTCGCGGACGCAATCGAAGGCGCCGCGCCCGGCGCTTCGGCCGGTGCTTGCTGGGTCGGGATCGTCAAGACTGGTGGGTCCTTTGCTGGGCGGTGTCGGCAGCCTGTTTGAAATGGCGCGCGATGGTCTCGAACGGTATCCCGGCATTGCGCACGCCGGCCGCGGCTTTCCAGGTCAGGTCCCACGGGCTGCCCAGCGCGTGCGTCATTTCCGACAGGCGGATGCCGGTGAACTGGCCGTATTGTTTCCAGACATTGTCGAGGAACTGGCGCAATTCCGTGTCCGCCGGCGCCGGCACTTCCCGGCCCTCTTCGCTGGCCTTGCTGTCGATTTCCGCGCTGCCGTAGCGCTTGAATTCATGGTACAGCGACGGGATCACGGGACCATACGGCCACGCTTCCACCGCTTCATCGATCAGCGGCTGCCCGGTATAGCCGGCGTACCAGCCGTTCGCGTAGTACACCAGCTTTTGCAGCTTCATGGGCGTCATGGCCTGCCCGCTGGCCTGGGCCAGATCGAGGAAGTAATTCGCAATGGCTTTGGGACTGTGCAACATGGCGTGTTTTCCGGTGTGGGTTGACTGACAGTTTAACACTGGGTGCCCATACAGCCAAATACAAGCGCGCGTGTACGGCGCGCGGCGTGCTAGACTGGCATAACCACTCTTTGCATGGGAGGATCTGATGGCTGCAGCACACGACACTTATACCCGCCGGCAAGGCCTGCGGAAAACCTACGACGTGGATTTCACCAGCATGCGTTACACCATCTCGCTGGAGGGCAAACAGCTCAAGCAAGTCGAGCTGCCGCTGGAGATGCTGGCTGCCTGCGGAGGCGAAGCCAGCTGGAAGATGGCGGTGGCGGATATTGAGAATTTGCGGGGGATGACGGAGCATTGAGGCTGGCGTGGTTGGCCGGTGATGAGGGCAGCTTGGCTGCCCTTTTTTCATGCCGAAATCTCGCCAATACTTACAAGCTCATCCCCACCCACAGCGACACCCAAGGCTTTGAAGCAGTTGGGTCAGCGGCTTTATCGGTCTTACTTAAAAAATCTTTACCGTACACCATCCCGGCGCTGAACTGGCTATCCTTAATGGTGGTAATTGTTACGCCAACCGCGCTGGAAAATGCAGCTTTGGTTTCTGTCGCTTTACTGACCGGATCTGTGATTGGCACCATACCGAGTCCAGCTGAAACTATCGGCATAATTTCAAATCCCAGGAATTGGAGCATGCTATGGCGGACGCCCATATACGGTGCCGCGGACACTGAGCTTACAAGCTTCTTATCGCTGCCAAGCCGGAATTTAAAGGGCACCAAAAGTGCGCCATATGCAATTCCTGTCGTTTTGGACTGTATCGCAGCGTATGAATCATTGGGAATCTTGTAGACAGATCCTTCATGTGTGCGTAGTACATTGCCTCCACATGTATCTTGGCTAAGCGGTTCCATAACGTCAAAGAATTTAACGATTGTATCCGCACCAACAATGCTCACAACCGTGAACCTGGAGCCTTTTCCAGCACAGCGCACTGATTGGTCGACACCTGGTGCTGTTGACGTCGGTACAAAGCCATAGACATCGGTTGTCAGCCTTAATAAATCGCCAGCCTGCTTTCCTGTACTTGATACATAATCAGCGGCGTGCGATGCATTTGCTGCAACAAGAAAACTAGCCGCCAGTGCTGCATTTTTAAAAATTGTAATTAAAGATGTTTCTTTCACCATTTCCATTCCCTAGTTTTTCTACCAGAATCCGTCTGGTGCGGATATTTGCGCAGAAAATTTTATGGTGAAATTTTCAATAAATCAATTTATTTTTTGTTAATAATTGTTTTTTGAATTTATAAATATAAATATGCTAGTTACACATCAAATGAGTGCATTGGGGAAAATTGAGAATTTCACTGGCGACTTGGCTGTTTGCGGGTCGCTTCGCTCCCGCTCGCCACAGACTACTGCAGATCAGTCAGAGGATTCGAAGAGGTACGCGCTAATACGCGCGAGACCTTCGAATCTCACTCGCAAGGCGCGCAGGCGCCTTGCGAGTTTCTGCCAAGAAATAAAAAAAGCCGCTTCAGGCGGCTTGTTTTATTTCTTGGCGGAAACGGTGAGATTCGAACTCACGAACGGTATCACCCGTCGACAGTTTTCAAGACTGTTGCCTTCAACCACTCGGCCACGTTTCCATATGTCGTTAAGACCGCAGCATTATACAGGGACTTGCACCGGCGTCCAGTTCTCCCGCAGTGCTTTCTCAAATTCCGCCGCCGGCAGCGGTTTCGAGAACAGGTAGCCCTGCACCTCATCGCACCCCGACGTCTTCAAAAACGCGAGCTGCTCGACGGTTTCCACCCCTTCGGCAATCACCTTGTGCTTCAACTGCTGGGCGATGGAGATAATGGTGCTGGCGATCGCGCAGTCATTGGTGTCGGACGGGATGCCCATGGTGAACGAGCGGTCGATCTTCAGGGTGTCGATCGGGAAGCGCTTCAGGTAGGACAGGCTGGAATAACCGGTGCCGAAATCGTCCAGCGACAGGGTCACGCCCAGCGCTGTGATGCGGTCCATGATGCCGATCACGCGGTCGATGTTGTGCATCAGGGTGCTTTCCGTGATTTCCAGCTCCAGCCATGACGGCTCCAGGCCATAGCGCTTCAGGGTTTCCATCACGCGCCCCGGCAAAGCCGAGGTGAATTCACGGGCCGAGACGTTCACGGCCAGCCGCACCGGCGGCAAGCCGGCTTCCTTCCACGCCTGTGCCTGCGCGCAAGCGGTTTCCAGGACCCATTCGCCTACCTGCACCACCAGGCCCGTGGCTTCGGCCAGCGGAATGAATTCCGCCGGCGGCACCAGGCCGCGCTCCGGATGGCGCCAGCGCACCAGCGCTTCGGCGCCGATGATCTGGCTGCTGGCGATGGAGAACTTCGGCTGGTAATGCAATTCCAGCTGGCCGTTGCCCAGCGCCTGGCGCAGGCCCGATTCGATGCGCATGCGTTCCTGCATGCCCTGGTTCATGTCGCGGCTGTAGAACGCCACGTGTTCGCCCTCGGCATCACCCTCCTGCTGCTTGGCGCGGTACATCGCGATGTCGGCCAGGCGCAGCAGGGTTTCCGCGTCGCTGCCGTCTTGCGGATAGACGCTGATGCCGATGCTGGCGCCCACGCGCAAATCGTGGCCGTCGATGTAGAACGGCTCGACCAGGGTGGCGATCAGCTTTTGCGCCACGGTGGACGCTTCGTAATGCTGGTGGATGTCGAACAGGCCGACCGCGAATTCGTCGCCGCCCAGGCGCGCCACCAGGTCCTGGTCGCGCAGCGCCAGGCGGAAGCGCTGCGCCACTTCGCGCAGCAGTTCATCGCCGATGCGGCGGCCCAGGGTGTCGTTGATGACCTTGAATCGGTTCAAGTCGATGAACAGCACACAGCCCTGTGCGCGGTTGCGCTGCGCCACCGTCAGCGCCTGGTCGACCAGCTTGGTCAGCAGGGTGCGGTTCGGCAGGTTGGTCAGCGCGTCGTAATACGCCAGGTGGTGGATGCGTTCTTCCGCCGTCTTGCGTTCCGTGATGTCGGTGAGATAGGCAATCAGGCCTGATGGGCGGTCGTCGCGGTCGTGCAGGGTGGATAGCGACAAGCTGGCCCAAAAGACCTCACCGGACTTCTTTTTGCGGCGCACCTCCATCAGGCGGCCGCCGTGTTCCAGGAAGGCGTCATTGAAACCGGCGTCTTCATCGTCATACAGGAACAGGATGTTGCGCCCCACCGCTTCCACCGAACTGTAGCCGAACAGGCGTTCGGCGCCCTTGTTCCAGCTGGTGATAAAGCCGCTCAAATCCATGGTCAGCACCGATTCGTGGATCTGGTCCAGGATTTGCGACTGGTGCTGCAACTGCGCTTCCACCTGCACATAGGCATGGGTGCTGCGCTGCGCCAGCGAATGCACTTGCAGCACGCTGGCGGCCAGGCCGGCCAGGCTGGCCAGGTGCTGGCGCTCGAGATCGGAAAACTGGGCGCGGCCGCCCACTTCAAACATGCCGAAATACTGGTCTTCGAACTGGATTTCCTGCACCAGACTGCCGTCGAACGGCGGCGGCGCGTCCGCGCCGGGCGGCACAAAGCGGCCATCGGCGGCATTGGTCACGCTGCGGGCGATCCGGCCCAGTTCTTCATCCAGGGCGGCGCCGCGCAAGCGCAGCACCGCGTCGCATAATGCGGCGCTGCTGCCCAGGAAGTCGGAAACCGGATGCGCCGCCATATTTATAAGTTCCTGCTGACCTGGATGGCCCAGTGGTAAGCCTGTAGCAGGCTGCGCCACCAGGTTTCATGGTCCAGTTCAAGATCGCGCAAGGCGCTGCTGTCCGGACGGTCTTGTTCTACCACCTTCAGCAATTCGCCAAACGGCCCGGCGCGGTCCAGCAGCGCCATCACCACATCGAGATCGAGACTGAGCGCGCTGACGATTTCCGTCATCGGCATGCCCAGCAACACGTCCAGCAGCGAAAACACGCCGGTGACAAACGCCATGTCCTGCTGGTCGCGGTCGCCGCCGCGCAATTTCACCAGCGCTTCCATTTGCGCCGCCCGCACGGCCGCCAGCGGCAACAGCGGATTGGCGCCGCCATCATCTTGCTGGCGCGCGTACAGCAGCAGTTGCAGCCAGCGCTGCAACTGGCGGCGGCCCAGCACATTGATGGCCTGGCCGAAACTGTGGATCGGGGAACTCAGGGCAAAGGCGGCGGAATTGACCACTTTCAGCAAGTGATACGACAGCGCCGGGTCTTGCTTCATCAGGATTTCCAGCTCGCGCGAATCGGCGTCGCGCGCCAACAAGGCCAGCAGCGCCAGCAGGCGCTTGCGCGACGTGCCGTCGGCCGGCGCCGCGCCCAGGTCAGGATGGCGCGCATGGTCGCCGCAAAACAGGGTCAGGCCGGCCGCCTTGGCCGCGTCGTGGCGCACCTGCGTATCGACCTTCAGCGCCAGGTGCGGGCCGGACATCGTCAGCATCGCCAGTTCACTCGGCAGTTTTTCGCTGCAATCGAAGGCCATGCTGCGGATCCCGGCCTGGCCGGCATGGATGCCGCCCTCGCCTTCCACCAGCAGGCGGTAGCCCTGCTCCGCCAGTTGCTTGCATTTCTTTTGGCGCCCCGCATCCGTGCACGCGGACAGCGGCACCCGGAACATCACGGAGGACGACGGCAGCGAGCGCAGTTGCGCGGGATCGGTCACGGCCAGGTCAGGCGCCGCGACGATGCAATCGAGCGGCGCCAGCGCCGCCAACATATCGGGATAGCCGAACACCGTCTGCAACGCGTGCAGGGCATCGTCGGGTGTGGCCGCAATATCGAAAGCCAACGCCACCCATTCATGCTGGGCGTTCGTCACGGCTTTCAGGCCCACCAACGGAAACGGGCTCGGTTCAGGCAAAGACATCGGTATCTCGGGGTTGGTAGTGCCGGTAATGGTAAGTCAGATATTGACTATAGGCAATCAATTGCGTACCAGAAACAACACCACGTCATACAATTTAACAATCTATCCTCCGGGAATCCCGGAATGCCTGAATATATCAGAAATTGCCGAACAGACAGCCCAAGCACCAATTGTGTGCAATCGCCTAACGCTGATTATGTGCCGCCACTTGCAAATTGCACGGCATAACGAATGAGTTCCGCCTGCCCTTCGATGCCCAGCTTGCGCTTGATGTTGAGACGGTGGGTTTCCACCGTGCGTACCGACAAATCCAGGTCGCGCGCGATTTGCTTGTTGGAGTGGCCATTGGCGATGTGGCGCAGCACCTGGTGTTCGCGCGTGGTCAGCTGGTTGTCGATGTTTTGCGGCTTGGCCAGTTGGCGCGCCAGCGCCGCGCTGTAATAAATCCCACCCGACATGACGGTTTCGATCGCCACCACGATGTCCTTGCCCGGCGCATCTTTCAGCACATAGCCGCGCGCGCCGGCCGCAATCGCTTGCGACACATATTCCAGCTTGTCGTGCATCGACAGGATCAGGACCGCGATTTGCGGGAATTGCTGGCGGAATTGCGCGGTGGCCTCGATGCCGTTCCCGCCCCGCATATTTATGTCCATCAGCACCAGGTCAATGTCGACCTGCCGCGCCTGTTCCAGCGCTTCCTGTGCGCCGCCCGCTTCCGCCACCACCTGGAATTGCGGCATGGCCTCCAGGCGCGCCCGCAAGCCGTCGCGCACCAGCGGGTGGTCATCCACCAGCAGGATCTTGATCGTCATCTTTCCTTACCTTTCATTTTCGACCCGTGCCAGCACCACCGTGCCGGCCGGCGACGAACTGATATTAAACATCCCGCCAATCGCATCCATCCGCTCCATCATGTTGCGCAAGCCGATGCCCCGTTTCGGATGCACCGCGATGCCGGCCGCGTCAAACCCATGCCCATCATCGCTGATGCGCAGGGTCACGCCGCGCTGTTCGCCGGCCAGGCTGATTTCAATATGGCTGGCGCTTGCGTGGCGCTCGATATTGGTCAGCGCTTCCTGCGCGATGCGGAACAGCACGGTATTGGCCACGTCCGGCAAATCTTCCGTGCACCCTTCCGCCGTGAACAGCACCGGGATGCCGCTGCCCTGGCGCACTTCTTCCGCCAGGTGTTCCAGCGCGGCCGCCAGCCCCAGGTCGTCGAGGATGGCGGGACGCAGGTTGTGCGAAATGCGGCGCACTTCCCCCATCACGTTATTCAATTGTTCGGCCGTGTGTTCAAACACGGCCAGCGCCGATTCGCGCTGTTCCGGCCGGGTTGCCGTCCCGTTGCCCAAGCGGATAATCCCCGCTTCGATCTGCAGCTTGATCGACACCAGCCATTGCGAAATGCCGTCGTGCAGGTCGCGCGACAGGCGCGCCCGTTCTTCTTCCTGCGATTCCACCACCCGCTGCGCCAGCACCTTCAGCTTGGCGTCCGCCACCCGCGACTCGCTGATGTTGAGCGCCAGCCCGGACGTGCCCACCACCACGGCCGCCGCCGTGGCAATGATGGCGATCCACAGCATGGTGTTCTGGATATTGCCCTGCTGCTGGATGTCGATCAGCGCCAGGGCGCGGTCGACATCATCAAGGTAAATGCCGGTGCCCATCATCCAGCCCCAGTTTTCCAGCTGGATGACATAACCGAGCTTGCGCTCCGGCTTGTGGCTCGATGGCTTGACCCAGTAATAGCGTTCGAAGCCGCCGCCGTTCCTGGCGCGCGCCAGCAAGCGCTGGATGGTCGGCACGCCTTCCTGGTCGCGCAATTCATACAGGTTCTGGCCCACCAGTTCCGGCTGGCGCGGATGCATCAGCGAACGGCCTTGCAGGTCATACACGAAGAAATAGCCATCGTCGCCAAAGCTCAGGCTTTCCAGGATGCGCTTGGCTTCGTCCAGGGTGGCGGGGTCGCTGCGGCCGGAATCAACCAGGCGGGCAATCGAATGCCGGGCCAGCGTGACGTAGTGCTTGAGCTCCGCTTCCTTGCTGGCCAGGTAGGCGCGCTGGATGGTGTCGCGCTGCTGCTGCGCCAGGATGGCGGCCTGGTGCTGCACGGCCCAGGCGATCGCGCACAGGGCCAGGATCAGCGGCGCGATGGCGAGGAAGATGACTTTCTGGCGTAGCTTCATGGCCGAATTCTACCCCCGGCGGCCGCTTCACCGCTCCGTATTACTACTTACCGGACTGCGTAGTGCTGCGCTTGTGGCAGTTATACCCCTCCTGAATACTTGTCATCAGCAATAAAAACAACATCGACAACACCACTTGGAGGAAAAACATGAATCCACTAATGAGCCGGGCCGGCTGGGCAGCGCTGTCGCTGCTGGGCGCCGCGTCCATGGGCGTGATTGCACTGAAGCGGGGAGAAAGCATCAACGCGGTATGGATCGTGGTGGCGGCAGTCTGCGTCTACCTGATCGCTTACCGCTTCTACAGCAAGTTCATCGCCGAAAAAGTCATCGGGCTGGACGAGCGCCGCATGACACCGGCGTACAAATTCAATGATGGACTGGACCACGTCCCGACCAACAAGAACGTGCTGTTCGGCCACCACTTTGCCGCCATTGCCGGCGCCGGCCCGCTGGTCGGTCCGGTTCTGGCCGCGCAAATGGGTTACCTGCCCGGCATGCTGTGGATCCTGGCCGGCGTGGTCTTCGCCGGCGCGGTGCAGGACTTCATCATCCTGTTCATTTCCATGCGCCGCGACGGCCGCTCGCTGGGCGACCTGATCAAATCCGAACTCGGTCCCATCCCCGGCAATATCGCCCTGCTCGGCACCTTCATGATCATGGTGATCATCCTGGCCGTGCTGGCGCTGATCGTCGTGAAAGCACTGGCGCATTCGCCATGGGGCAGCTTCACCGTGATGGCCACGATTCCCATCGCGCTGTTCATGGGCGTGTATACCCGCTATATCCGCGTGGGCCGCATCGGCGAAGTGTCGGTCATTGGCTTCGTGCTGCTGATGCTGGCCATTATCGGCGGCCAGTATGTGCAGGAAAATCCGGCGCTGGCGCCGATGTTCACCTTCACCGGCACCGAGCTGGTGTGGATGCTGGTCGGCTATGGCTTCGTTGCTTCGGTGCTGCCGGTATGGCTGCTGCTGGCGCCGCGCGATTACCTGTCGACGTTCCTGAAAATCGGCACCATTGTCGGCCTGGCGCTGGGCATCCTGATCGTGGCCCCTACCCTGCAAATGCCGGCCGTGACCAAGTTCATTGACGGCACCGGCCCGGTCTGGGCGGGCAACCTGTTCCCGTTCCTGTTCATTACCATTGCCTGCGGCGCCGTCTCCGGCTTCCACGCGCTGATTTCGTCCGGCACCACGCCGAAGATGATTGAAAACGAAACCCACGCCCGCTTCATCGGCTATGGCGCGATGCTGATGGAATCGTTCGTCGCCATCATGGCGCTGGTGGCGGCATCGACCATCGATCCCGGCATCTACTTCGCCATGAACAGCCCGGCCGCGCTGCTGGGCACCACGCCGGAAGCGGCGGCCCAGGTGATTGCCGGCTGGGGCTTCCACATCACGCCGGAAATGCTGGTGCAGACCGCCAAGGACGTCGGCGAAACCTCGATCATTTCCCGCGCCGGCGGCGCACCAACGCTGGCGGTCGGCATGGCGCACATCCTGTCGAACGTCATCGGCGGCAAGGCCATGATGGCGTTCTGGTACCACTTCGCGATCCTGTTCGAAGCGCTGTTCATCCTGACCGCCGTCGATGCGGGCACCCGCGCCGGCCGCTACATGCTGCAAGACTTGCTGGGCGCGTTCCATCCATCGCTCAAGGATTCCAACAACACCGTGGCCGGCCTGGTGGCCACCGCGTTGTGCGTGGCGGCCTGGGGCTACTTCCTGTACCAGGGTGTGGTCGATCCGCTGGGCGGCATCAACACCCTGTGGCCGCTGTTCGGCATCGCCAACCAGATGCTGGCCGGTATCGCGCTGATCCTCGCCACCTGCGTACTGTTCAAGATGAAGCGCGCGAAGTTTGCGTGGGTCACCATGGTGCCAACCGCCTGGCTGCTGCTGTGCACCCTGACGGCCGGCTACCAGAAGATCTTCGACGCCAATCCGAAAGTCGGCTTCCTGGCGCACGCCGCCAAGTACAGCACGGCCATCGCCGAAGACAAGGTGCTGGCGCCGGCCAAGTCGATGGCGCAGATGCACCAGATCGTGTTCAACGATTACCTCGATGCGTCGCTGGCGGGCTTCTTCATGCTGGTGGTGCTGTCGGTGCTGTACTTCGGCATCCGCACCGCGCGGGCGGCCCTGGCCAATACCAGTCCGAGCGCCAATGAAAGCCCGATGGTGGCGATGCCTGCGGTGCAGTGATGTTTTCCGAACTGGTCCAGGCCGGCGTGCAAGCCGGCCGCTACCTCGGGCAAAGCATGCGGCTGATGGTGGGCTTGCCCGAGTATGACGCCTACGTGGCGCATCACGAAAAGACCCATCCGGACTTGCCGATGATGAGTTACGAAGAGTTTTTCCGCGAACGCCAGGAAGCCCGCTACGGCGGGGCCGGCAAACGTGGCGGCTGTTGTTAATCCTTAGAAATGTCCCCTTTATGCCCTGGTATCCCTGCCGGGGCATTTTTTTAAAGCAAACTCTGCCTTTCCCTGGGGTCAGACCCCAAATGTGACAAAAGTGGACATTCCCGAGCGAAAAATGTCCACTTTTGTCATAAATGGGGTCTGACCCCGGAGTAGGACATAAAGGCGGACACAACCGTAACGTTAGATAAAAATCAACGTGTCAAAGTTCCCGACAGATATATTTTCCTAACGGAATTGTGGGCCGGGACCTATGCTCAGCTTTGAACGCTCCGGCTTGAGCCGGAAACTCACCATGATCAGCGCCTGGTCGACCGGCAGCGCCTTGCTGCTGGCGTTTGCCGTGTTCGCGGCCACGCACGTGTCGAGCCAGTTGCAGCAAGAGCGCCGCCAGTTGCACACGCTGGCCGGCACCGTTGCGGCCAACAGTTCCATTGCGCTGCTGTATGTCGATCCGTCGCAAGCCAACCAGGTGCTGGCGCTGGCCAACTTCGATGGCCGCGACGACATCCGGCAAGTGGTTTTGTTCGACCGCGACGGCAAGCTGCTGGCGCGCAGCACCATGCATGATGACGGCCCCGCCGCGCCGCCCGACCTGGAATTGCGGCGCCTGCAGGATATCGGCAAGGCCGGTGAACATGAATTTTCCGGTCCGGTATGGGCGCCGGGATTGCGCCTGTACCGGGGCGTGCACTTCCAGCAAGACCAGGTCGGCGCGGTGATGCTGGAAGCGGGATTGCCGCACATGTGGTGGGGCGTGCTGCTCAACCTGGCGGGCGGCGTGCTGGCCACCGTGCTGTCTTTTGCGTGCGCGCTGTGGCTGGCGCGCCGCTTCCGCGACGGCATCGCCGAGCCCATCGCCAGCCTGATCGCCGCCGCCCGCCAGGCCGCCGATGGCCAGCCCGGCGCACGGCTGCAGCACAACCGCACCGATGAACTGGGCGCGCTGCTGGACAGCTTCAACGACATGCTGGTGCAAATGGCCAGCCGCGATGCGCGCCTGGCGCAATCGCGCGACCAGCTGGAGCGGCAAGTATCGGTGCGCACCGAGCAGCTGGAGAAAGCCAAGAATGCGGCGGAAGCCGCGAGCCAGGCCAAAAGCGCGTTCCTCGCCACCATGAGCCATGAAATCCGCACGCCGATGAACGGCGTGCTGGGCATGACGGAATTGCTGCTGTCCACGCCGCTGACCGACGTGCAGCGCCATTACACGGAAATGGTCAAGCGCTCTGGCGAACACTTGCTGGTCATCATCAACGACATCCTGGATCTGTCCAAGATCGAAGCGGGGAAACTGACGGTGGAATACATCCATTTCAATTTCCGCGAACTGCTCGATGACATCGACCAGGTGTTTACGCCGCAGGCGCACGCGAAAGGCATCGCGCTGGAATTCGCCATCGCCAACGATATCCCGGTCGCCATTTGCGGCGATCCGAACCGGCTGCGGCAAGTGCTGTTCAACTTGCTGGGCAATGCCATCAAATTCACCGAAACCGGCAAGATCACCGTGAAAGTGGCGGCCACCAGCGAAGATACGCAAAGCGTGGACTTGCGCTTTGAGGTGCACGACACCGGCATTGGCGTCTCGCGCGAAGCACGCGGCCGTATCTTTACCTCGTTTTCGCAGGCCGACGGCTCCACCACGCGCAAGCATGGCGGCACCGGGCTGGGCCTGGCGATCTCGAAACAGCTGGTGGAACTGATGGGCGGCGCGATCGGCATCGAGCACGCGCTGACACAAGGGTCGATCTTCTGGTTTGCGCTGCGCTTCGATAAACGCCGTGTCGATGACACCGGCGGCAGTGAAACGGCATTGGGCAAGCGCGCGCTGGTGGCCGACCCGCTGCCGGAAAACCGCCTGTTGCTGGAACGCCAGCTGGCGCGCTGGCAAATCCAGGTCGACTGCGCGGAATCAGCCGATGCGGCGCTGCGCATGCTGGCGGACAGCGCGGCGCGCGGCCATCCCTATGACGTGGCGCTGCTCGACATGGACTTGCGCCCGGGCAGCGGCTTGATGCTGGCGGCGGAAATCAACGCCGATCCCGCGATGGCCGGCGTGCGCCTGCTGTTACTGGCCAGCGAACGCAATGCGGCCGACACGGTGCAGCGGCGCGAAGCGGGCGTGGCGTTCCAGCTGATCAAGCCGCCGCGCGCCTGCGATTTGTATGAGTGCATCGTTACGCCGCTGCGCGCCGGCGCCGCTGCGCGCGCCGTCCACGCCGCGCCGTCCACTGGTGCGGCCATCACTATCACGCCGGGCACCAGTTCGGCAACAACGCCCGCCACGGCGGCGGCAATTGCGGCCACGATTGCCGGCGTGACGCCGGACGCAACGCTCACCGCCGCCACGGCCTGCGCCGGTTCCGCAGCCGCCGCAACACCAGGAGGCGCGGCGCGGCAGGGCAAACGCCGCAAGGTGCTGCTGGCCGAAGACAATCCCGTCAACGTGCAAGTGGCGTCGGCCATGCTGCAAAGCCTGGGGCTGGACGTGCGCTGCGCCGGCAATGGCGCCGAAGCGCTCGATGCCGTGCGCACCGGCCGGTACGACGCGGTGCTGATGGATTGCCAGATGCCGGTCATGGACGGCATGGCCGCCACGCTGGAAATCCGCCGCCACGAACAGTTGCAAGGCGGCGCGCGCCTGCCAGTGGTGGCCATCACGGCCAATGCGCTGCCGGGCGATCGCGAAACCTGCCTGGCGGCGGGCATGGACGACTACATCAGCAAGCCATTTACCCGGCAGGGCCTGGGCGAGACGCTGGCGCGCTGGATACGGTTGCCGCGCATGACGGCGCAACGGACGGCGCAGGATCCGGCCGGACCACCGGCTGTCCAGAGGCCGCCATCGGGCAACGTACCGGCCGCATCGGCCGCACCTGCGGCATTTGCCGCATCGACCACATCGTCCATATCGTCCACATCTGCCGCACCTGGCGCGCCCGCCATGCCAACTGCGCCAGACTCCCCCGGTTCGCTGCCCGGCCACCACGCCCCGGAAGGTTCCGGCCAGGCCAGTGGCGCCGGCAGCCCGCTGAATCCGCGCGCGCTCGACAACATCCGCGCGCTCGGCACCGGCAATGGCAAATCGCCCTCCCTGCTGCGCCGCGTGGTGCAAGCGTATCTCGATGACACGCCCCGGCAGCTGGCCGGCCTGCGCGCGGCGCTGCGGGACAACCAGCCCGACACCCTGCGCCGCATCGCGCACAGTCTGAAATCCGGCACCGGCAACATCGGCGCGGACGCGCTGGCCACGATGTGCAAAGACCTGGAACACCTGGGCCAGGCCCATACCACCGAAGGCGCACCGGCCCTGCTGGCCGGCATGGAACGGGAGTTTGAAACAGTGCGGCGCGCCCTCTGCACTGTCCTGGAAAAGGAGCCCTGATATGGCTGCGCTACACCGCCCCTCCCGTGGTACCGTGCTGGTGGCAGACGATGACCCCGTCATGCGCCTGCTGATGCTGGAAATGCTGGCCCAAGTGGGACTCGACGCCGTCGAAGCGGAAGACGGCGCCGCGGCGCTGGCGCGCTTCCGGCAAATCCGTCCCGACCTGGTCCTGCTTGATGTCGACATGCCCGGCATGGATGGCTATGACGTGTGCCGCGCCATCCGCGCGCAGGATTATGGCAGCGCCGTCCCCATCATCATGGTGACCGGCAGCGACGACGTGGAAGCCGTCACCCAGGCCTATGAAGAGGGGGCGACCGACTTCGTGTCGAAACCGATCAACTGGCCCATCCTCGGACACCGCGTGCTGTACGTGCTGCGCGCCAGCGATGCCATTGCGCGGCTGCGCGTGGCCGACGCCCATAACCGCGCCGTGCTGGCCGCGATTCCCGACACGTTTTTCCGCCTGAACCGCGACGGCTATTACCTCGATTACGAACGGGGCCAGGATAACAGCGTCCAGACGCGTGGCGACGCCTGCGTCGGCCGCCACATCAGCGACGTGCTGCCGCCGCTGATTGCCGCGCAAGTGCTGGAACAGGTGCATGCCGTGCTGTCCACGCAGACGGTACGGGCGCTCGATTATGAGCTGCAGCACAGTGGCGACGGCAACGATGGCGCCGGCGTGCGGCATTTCGAAGCGCGCCTGGTCGCCACCGGCGCGGGCGACGTGCTGGGCCTGGTGCGCGACATCAGTGAACGCAAACGCACGGAAGAACAAATCCGCCGCCTCGCCTATTGCGACAGCCTGACCGGCATCCCCAACCGCCAGGCCTTCCTGGAAACACTGGAGCGCGAGCTGACCCGCTCGCGCCAGCTCGGCAACAATTTCGCCGTGCTGTTCATGGACCTCGATGCCTTCAAGCGCATCAACGACACCTTGGGCCACGACGTCGGCGACCTGCTGCTGAAAGCCGTCTCGGAGCGGCTGCATGACACCATCCGTCCCGGCGACACCGTCACGCGCGCGCAGCAAGGCGATTTCCCGCCCGGGAACCTGGCGCGCCTGGGTGGCGATGAATTCACGATCCTGATCCCCGACCTCGAAAAAGTCGACAGCGCGCTGGCCGTGGCGCAGCGTGTCAAGGATGCCATGCGGCGCCCGTTCCAGCTCGACGGGCATGAGATTTTTGTCACGGCCAGCATTGGCATTTCACTGTATCCGCAAGATGGCGAGGACAGCAGCTCGCTGCTGAAATTCGCGGACACCGCGATGTACCACGCGAAAAACCTGGGCAAGAACAATGCGCAGCTGTACAGCTCATCGCTGACGATGCAGATCATGAGCCACGTGAAACTGGAAACCGGCTTGCGCAAGGCGCTGCAAAACGATGAACTGTATTTGCTGTACCAGCCGCAAGTCGATGTCGCCAGCTCGCAGGTGGTGGGAGTGGAAGCGCTGGTGCGCTGGCGCCACCCGGAACACGGCATCATGCCACCCAATGATTTCATTCCGCTGGCCGAGGAAACCGGCTTGATCGTGCCGATCGGCGCCTGGGTATTGCGCACCGCGTGTGTCCAGGCGCGCCTGTGGCAAGACGTCTGCCGCCGGCCCATCCGGCTCGCCGTCAACCTGTCGGCGCGCCAGTTCAAGGATGAAAACCTGGCGCAGACCGTGCTGGCCGCGCTGCAGGAATCCGGGCTGGAGGCAGGTTTACTGGAACTGGAGCTGACTGAAAGCACGCTGATGGATGATGCGCGCGCCACCCTGGTCATGCTGGAACAGTTGCGCGGCATCGGCGTGCTGCTGTCCATCGATGATTTCGGCACCGGCTATTCGTCGATGAATTACCTCAAGCGCTTTGACGTGCACACGCTGAAGATCGACAAGACCTTCATTTCCGGACTGCCGCAGGATTCGGAAGATGCCGCCATCACGCGCGCCATCATCGCGCTGGGACATGGCTTGCGCATGGTGGTGCTGGCCGAGGGGGTGGAAACCGAAGAACAGTTTTCACTGCTGGAGCAATTTGGTTGCGACCTGGCCCAGGGTTTCCACCTGGGCAAACCGTCCACCACGGAAGCGATTACGCAAATGCTGAAGATACAGCGGGCGCCGATTGCGCGGCAGGCTTGATGATTCAATCGCCGCGGGCCAGCATGGCGGCTTTGCCTTCGGCAAAACCGCCCTACCTGTCGCCCCCTGCCTGCAAGGCCACAACACCAAAACGCCCCACATCGGCAAAACCCGTAGGGCGGTAAGCCGCAGGGTTGCCGCCATGCCCGCAACCCTGCAGCTTACAGCACCCGCTCCGCCCTCAACACGGCAATCTCCGTCTCGCCATACCCCAGTGACCGCAGCACCTCGTCATTGTGCTCGCCCAACCCCGGCCCCATCCAGTGCGTGTGACCGGGCGTTTCCGACAGCTTGGGTGAAATCGCCGGCAGTTTGACCGGCGTGCCATCGGCAAACTGGTGTTGCTCGAACATGTTGCGGGCCAGGAATTGCGGGTCCGTCATCATGTCGCGGACCGAATAAATCTTCCCGACCGGGACATCGGCCGCCTGCAGGATCGCCAGCGCCTCATCGATGGTTTTGGTATCGCACCAGGCCTGGATTGCGCCATCAATGTCGCTGGTCCTCGCCACGCGGCCATCGTTGCGCTCCATTTGCGCATCGTTGGCCATGTCGTCGCGACCGATGGCCAGCATCAGGCGCTTGAAGATCGCATCGCCGTTTCCGGCGATGACGACGTTGTCGCCATCCCTGGTGGTGTAGGTATTCGATGGCACGATGCCCGGCAGCGCGCCGCCGGTGCGTTCACGCACCACGCCCGCATGGTCGAACTCCGGCACCAGCGACTCCATCAGGTTGAACACGGATTCGTACAGCGCCACATCGACCATCTGGCCCTGACCCTGTTCGCGCCCGCCGGTGGCGTCGCGGTGGCGCAGCGCCATCATGGCGCCGATCACGCCGTGCAAGGCCGCCACGGAATCGCCGATCGACACCCCCACCCGCACCGGCGGACGGTCCGCGTGGCCGGACACGTAGCGCAAGCCACCCATCGATTCGCCAATCGCGCCAAAACCCGGCTGGTCTTTCATCGGGCCGCTCTGGCCGAAACCGGATAGGCGCACCATGATGGTGGACGGTTTTTCCGCCTTGAGCTGTTCATAGCCGAGCTCCCATTTTTCCAGCACGCCGGGACGGTAGTTTTCAATGATGATGTCCGCCTGCAGCGCCAGCTCCCTGGCGATGGCGCGGCCACGGGCATCCTTCATGTTCAGGGTGATGCTTTTCTTGTTGCGCGCCTGCACCGACCACCACAGCGACGTGCCGTCTTTCAGCACGCGCCATTTGCGGATCGGATCGCCGTCGCCGGGCGCTTCCACCTTGATGACTTCGGCGCCGAATTCGGCCAGCATGCGGGCGCAAAACGGGCCCGCGATCAAGGTGCCGAGTTCCAGGACTTTGATGCCCTTCAGAGGGCCATGGGTAGGTTTGGGTTGGTTGGTTTGTTCGTTCATGTGCTGCGGCGGTCGAGCATGGCGCGCGCGATGGTGCCCGCGTCCACATATTCGAGCTCGCCGCCGACCGGCACGCCACGCGCCAGACGGCTCACCTTCAGTCCGCGCGCCTTCAGCATCTCGCTGATGTAATGCGCGGTGGCTTCGCCTTCGTTGGTAAAATTCGTGGCCAGCACCACTTCTTCGACCACGCCATCATGGGCGCGGCCGACCAGCTTTTCCAGGTGGATGTCTTTCGGACCGATGCCGTCAAGCGGCGACAGGCGGCCCATCAGGACAAAATACAGGCCCTTGTAGGTCAGGGTCTGCTCGATCATCATCTGGTCGGCCGGGGTTTCCACCACACACAGCATGCGCCGGTCGCGCTCTTCATCGCGGCAAGTGCCGCATACCTCGTCTTCCGTGAAGGTATTGCACAGCGCGCAATGGTGCACCGCTTCCACCGCCTGGTACAGGGCGCGCGACAACATGGCCGCGCCTTCGCGGTCATGCTGCAGCAAGTGGAATGCCATGCGCTGTGCGGATTTGGGTCCGACACCGGGCAGGCGGCGCAAGGCCTCCGTCAGGAATTCCAGCGATTTGGCCATCAGTGCTGCTTGAACTGGCTGAGGATCTCGGCCGTCATGGTCGGCACGAATTCAGTGATGGTGTAACTGGCGACACCCGCTTCATTGAACGGATCGAGTTCGATCACGGCTTCAATATCGGCTTTGCTGTCGGCCGTGGCGATGATGACGCCCCCGGTTCGGGGCACCATGCGGCCGGACATCAGGAACATGCCATTGTCATATTGCTCGCGCAGGTATTCCCGATGCGCCGCCAGGAGCGCATCGATCTCCTCCGCAGGCTTCAGGTATGTGAGCGAGATGATAAACATGGCTTTTATTGACTTAGAAAGGCATCTTGAAGCCGGCTGGCAAATTCATGCCGGCGGTCAGGCCGCTCATTTTTTCAGCGGACGTCGCTTCGGCCTTGCGCACGGCGTCGTTGAACGCGGCGGCAACCAGGTCTTCCAGCATGTCCTTGTCGTCGGCCAGCAGCGACGGGTCGATCGACACGCGCTTGACGTCGTTTTTGCAGGTCATGACGACCTTCACCAGGCCTGCGCCGGACTGGCCTTCCACTTCGATGGAACCCAGCGCGTCCTGGGCTTTTTTCATGTTGTCCTGCATTGCCTGCGCTTGTTTCATCAGGCCAGCCAGTTGGTTTTTCATCATGGTGAGATTCTCCTAAATGTCAGTATAGCGATTCTTCGCGAAATGGTGCCTGATACCAGCGGTGTCAGGCGCCACACTTATGTCAGTGCGCGGGCGGCGCCGGTGGCGGCACAATCGAACCTGGCACCACAAAGGCGCCAAATTCCCGGATCATGCTCTTGATAAACGGGTCATTGGCCACGGTGTCCTCGGCGGCGCGCTGCAGCGTTTCGCGATACGCCTGCGCTTCCACGCTGGTCGTGTACCAGACCGGACCCAGTTCGGTTTCCACCCGGATCGGGCGGTTAAAACGTTCCGTCAGCGCCGCCGCCAGTTTTTCCACATTGGGGGGCGTGCGCCAGGTTTCAATCGGCACCCGGACAAAAAATTGCGCCGAGGCCGTGCCCTCCGGCACGCATTTGATCAATTCCGCCTGCGTCGCCAACTGCTGCGCCACGCCGCGCAGCGGCAGGCGGGCCGCCAGCGCCGGCCAGTTGCCATCCCAATCGAGCTCGGGAACCGGCGTCACCACGTATGCATACGGTGGCTTGACCGGCGCGCGCACCGGCGCCTGTTGCACGGGTGCGGGGGCGTCAGCCTGCGGCGAGGCAACAGCGGTATCGTCGGAGAATTCGGTTACCCACGGCGGCAAGTCATCATCCGGCGCCTGCTGGCGGGCCTGCACGCGCGGCGGCGCTTCCAGTACCGCCGTGTCGCCACCGATCGCGGGACGGCCATCGTCCCATGGCGGCGTGGCGGCCTGCGCCGGCGCCGCATCTTCCCATGGCGCCGGCTGCGCGGCTTGCGCCACTGGACGGCCCTGGCCCATCGCCTGGCCTGCCGCTGAATTCAGCCCGGATGGAGCGGGCGCCATTCCCTGGCCCGAAGCCGTATGCATGGCTTGCCCGGACGGGCCGTGGCCCATTGCCTGGCCTGCCGCCGAACTCATGACTGGCCCGGATGATGCCTGGCCCATGGCCGAAGGCTGCATGGCGGCGCCGGCCGGCGCTGCCGGCTGCCCTTGCGGGACAGGCGGAGCAGGACGGGCCGGCGGCGTCTTGATACCGGAGGCGGCGCGCGCGGCCTGCAGCGCGGCCTGAATCGCGGCCTTCGCCGGACTCATCGGGGCTGCGGCCGCCTGCGGCTGGGCCGCGGCGGCGCCTTGCGGCGGCTGGTATTGGGCAGGCGCTGCGCCCTGCTGGCCTGGATTCTGCCCGGGATGTTGCGCCTGAGCGGCGCCCGGGGTCCCCGGTTGAGCCGGATACTGGCCCGACGCTGCGCCGTGCGCAGGCTGCGCAATCGCGGCAGCCGGTGCGGCCGCCTGCAATGCTTGCGCCGCCATCGCACCAGCCGGCATGCCCGGCGTTACGGATGCATGGCTGGCGGTGGCCATGGCCGCGGCACGGGCCGGGGCCGGCGCCGCGCCGGACAGCCCTGCCGCCGCAGCCGCGGCGCGCGCCGCACCGGGGCCACGCGCTACCGCAGCGCCGGTTGGTGCTGCCGGGATCCCTTCGGCGCCACCGACGCCGGGACGAAAGGCCAGCATGCGCAGCAACGTCATCGAGAAGCCCGCATATTCATCGGGCGCCAGGCCCAGTTCATTGCGGCCATGGACGGCAATCTGGTAATACAACTGCACTTCTTCCGCATCGAATTCGCCCGCCAGGCGTACGATGTCCGCATATTCCGGCAAATCGGCGGGAACGGCGGCCGGGACCGTCTGCGCCAGCGCGATCCGGTGCAACAAGGTGCCCAGGTCTTGCAGCGCGCCGTTATACGACAGGCTGCGCGACGCCATTTCATCGGCCACGGCCAGCAAATCGGCGCCATCCTGTTTCGCCAGCGCATCGAGCAGGCGCACCAGGTACGACTGGTCCAACGCGCCCAGCATGCCCTGCACCGAATCCAGCGTGACTTCGCCGGCGGCATAGGCAATCGCCTGGTCGGTCAGCGACAGCGCATCGCGCATCGAGCCGTGCGCGCCCTGCGCCAGCAGGCGCAGCGCCGGCTGTTCAAAGTGGACTTCTTCCTGGCCGAGGATATTGGCCAGGTGGCCGACGATGTGCCCGGGCGGCATCTGCTTCAAATTGAATTGCAGGCAGCGCGACAGCACGGTCACGGGAATTTTTTGCGGATCGGTGGTCGCCAGGATGAATTTCACGTGCTCCGGCGGCTCTTCCAGCGTTTTCAGCATGGAATTGAACGCGTGGTTGGTCAGCATGTGCACCTCGTCGATCATATAGACCTTGAAGCGCGCATTCGACGGCGCGTACACCGCCTGCTCCAGCAACTGCGCCATTTCATCGACGCCGCGGTTGGACGCCGCGTCCATCTCTATATAGTCAACGAAGCGGCCGCCATCGATGGCCTGGCATGCTTCGCACTTGCCGCACGGCGTGGCGGTGATGCCGCCGGCGCCATCGGGACCGGTACAGTTGAGCGACTTGGCCAAAATCCGGGACAGCGTGGTCTTGCCAACGCCGCGCGTGCCGGTAAACAGGTAGGCGTGATGCAGCCTGCCCGTGTTCAGCGCGTGCGTGAGCGCGCGCACGACGTGCTCCTGGCCGACGAGCGTTTCAAAGTTCCGGGGACGGTATTTGCGAGCGAGGACTTGATAAGACATGCGGGCAATTTTACCACGCACGGCTGCCGGGACTTCGGCAATGTTGCTGCAAGAGTATGGATGTAAAAAAAGCTGCACTGGGCAGCTTTTTTTGAATTCAGAGGCGAGCCTGATCTGCGGCACTTGCGGTGAACGGCTGTGGCTGCTTCGTTCCCGACCTGACCAGGTTGACCATGCCACAATGCGCAGGGGCCCGCCGGGTGCAATTATACCCGCTCTGGCGCAATCGTGGGAGAGCGAACTTGATTGCGCCGCAGAGCCCCTGCCTTAGATCCCCAACTCTTGCCAGATCGTATCCACCCGGGCCTTCACTTCCGGCGTCATGGCGATGGTCGTGCCCCACTCCCGGTTGGTCTCGCCCGGCCATTTATTGGTGGCGTCGATCCCCATCTTGCTGCCAAGTCCACTCACGGGCGAGGCAAAGTCCAGGTAATCGATCGGCGTGTGATCGACCAGCGTGGTGTCGCGGGTCGGGTCCACGCGCGTGGTGATGGCCCAGATCACTTCCTTCCAGTCGCGGATGTCGACATCTTCATCGACCACCACGATAAACTTGGTATACATGAACTGGCGCAGGAAGCTCCACACGCCAAACATCACGCGCTTGGCGTGACCGGCATATTGCTTGCGGATTTGCACCACCGCCATGCGATAGCTGCACCCTTCCGGCGGCAGGTAGAAGTCGGTAATTTCCGTAAACTGTTTTTGCAGCAGCGGCACGAACACTTCATTCAGCGCCAGCCCCAGCACGGCCGGTTCATCCGGCGGTTTGCCGGTATAGGTCGAGTGGTAAATCGGGTCGCGCCGCATGGTAATGCGGTCGATGGTAAACACCGGGAACCAGTCCTGCTCATTGTAATAACCGGTGTGGTCGCCATACGGGCCTTCCAGCGCATGTTCATAGCCGGACGGGTGGTTTTCATCCGGATAGATATGCCCTTCCAGCACGATTTCCGCCGATGCCGGCACGCGCAATTCACTGCCGATGGCTTTCACGAGTTCCGTGCGGCTGCCGCGCAGCAGTCCGGCAAACTGGTATTCCGACAAGGTATCGGGCACCGGCGTCACGGCGCCCAAGATGGTGGCGGGATCGGCACCCAGCGCCACCGCCACCGGATACGGTTGTCCCTTGCTTTGCACCGCGTGTTCGCGGAAATCCAGCGCACCGCCCCGGTGCGCCAGCCAGCGCATGATGACTTTATTACGCCCCAGTACTTGCTGGCGGTAGATGCCTAAATTCTGGCGCTTCTTATTGGGTCCCTTGGTGATCACCAGGCCCCACGTAATCAGGGGCGCGATATCGCCCGGCCAGCAATGCTGGATCGGCAAGCGCGCCAAATCCACATCATTACCTTCCCAGACGATTTCCTGGCAAGGCGCGCCGCGCATCTCTTTCGGCGACATATCCCAGACCGCCTTCACCAGCGAGCCCATGCCCATTAAATCCTTGAATCCCTTGGGCGGTTCCGGTTCTTTCAGGCGCGCCAGCACATGGCCGATCTTGCGCAATTCGCTGACATCTTCCGCTCCCATGCCCAGCGCTACGCGGCGCGGCGTACCGAACAGGTTACCCAGCACCGGCATGGTGTGACCGGTGGGATTTTGGAACAGCAAAGCGGGTCCGCCGGCCCGCAAAGTGCGGTCGCAGACTTCAGTCATCTCCAAATTCGGGGAAATCGGGGTTAAAACAGGCTTAAGTTCGCCCATTCGTTGCAGTTGAGAAATAAAATCACGCAGATCGGTGTACTTCATACTTTTTTACGATTTTTTCGCTTTCGCAAGCTGTATTGAGGTTTTTCAGACAAGTGTTTGATTTTATTAGTTTTTGCTGCACTGCATGGCAAAATTCTATATCAAAAAGTTATAAAGAATGCGTTTGTTAGTATTGACGTGATATAAAACGGCTTCTACAATTCGCCTTACTTGAACAGGGGACATGGCAAGATCGCCAACATAGTTGTCACCCATTCATTCACCGGAGTCGGGGCTCCACAAACATTTTAAGGAGTGTTTTCACAAGGCGTCTGCCTTAACCCCCGGGAAAAGTTGTATTGCGGACTGTTCCGCTTACCTGCACAGGCATCAGGTAGCAACAGCTCAGGCAAGCAATGATGGCGTTCCACGGCTGCTCACGGCAGCGTTGAACGATGATATTTCTGATGCACGGCATTGGCACATCAATAAAAACAGCTGCATTCAAAATGCGGCGGGGATGCGCTCGTTACGGACATTTCAGGGGAGTTCTATGACTAATCGCACTACCGGGGTGGCACTTGCCGCCCGCCAGTTGGCCTCGGTGGCCAATGGCATGGCGAAGGCGCGCGTTACCGTACGCAGCGTGCTGACCACCTTTCACCACACCATGACGATTTGCGGCGTGACCGCACTGGTCATACTTGCAGTACTGTACGTCCGCCCGGACCTGGCTCATGCCCTGAGCAAGACCCTGGCGCCTCAACAGGCAGAGGCATTGGCTACCGTAACGGCCCCGCCCCTGACCGCGCTGATGGAAGCGCCCGCCGCCCAACCGGCAGCGGAAACACAAATGACGGCAGAAGAAAAGAAGTTGATGGGTTCGAAAAAGCAGCAAGAGTGGGTCACCACCTGGCTGTCCAAGCGTTACCGTGTCGCCACCGACGCCACCAACATGCTGGTGTCGACGGCGTACCTGACGGCGCGTGAAATCAAACTGGATCCGCTGCTGATCCTGGCCGTGATGGCGATCGAATCCGGCCTGAATCCGTTCGCGGAAAGCCCGATGGGCGCGCAAGGCTTGATGCAAGTGATGTCGAAGGTGCACCACGACAAATTCCAGGACATGGGCGGCGTGCAAGCCGCACTGAACCCGGTGGCCAACATCCGTGTCGGCTCGCTGATCCTGAAGGATTACGTGACCCGTGGCGGTTCCGTCGAAGCCGGTCTGAAATCGTATGTCGGCGCCGCCGCGTTCGAATCGGATGATGGTTATGGTTTCAAGGTCCTGGCCGAGTACAAGAAGCTGCAACAGGTTTCCACCGGCAAGAAAGTGCCGACCACCAATCCGGTCATGGTCGCCACCCCTGCCCCGGCCGTGAAAACCGCCGAACCGGCGGTGGCCGCTGCGAAAATGCCTGATTCGCAACTGGCTGGCCTGTAAGCCCGATCTGCCTGGATCAAAAAACCGCCTCCGGGCGGTTTTTTTCATGGGCCGGTAGATTGCGCTGGAATGTGGGGCGGTCTTGCCGAAGGCAAAGCCGCCATGCGTGCGCCACCGCGCCGTTTTTGCGCCGCAGATAGTGGCGATTCAGGCAGCGTGGACATCCAGCGCGGCCCGCACCCCGCCACCCTCGACATTGGCAATCCGCACGGCGATGCCGGCCCGCGCCCCCAGCCGGTGCGCGATCGACAAACCCAGTCCGTGACCGGGACTGCCATCGCGCCGCGCGCCCGCCTGGCCCAGCTTGCCGGCCACCTGCGCGTCGAGTCCCGGCCCTTCATCCCGCACCACCAGCCAGCCCGCTTCTATATATATGTGCAAAGCGCCGCCGCCCGCGTGGCACGCCGCATTGGCGACCAGGTTATCGAGCAGGATTTCCAGCGATGGCGCATGGCAGTGACCCTGCGCGCCAGGCGGCACGTCGACCTGCACGTCGAATGCGGCGCTGTCGAGCAAATGCGCATGGCGGATCACCGCTCGTTCCACCAACGGCAGCAACGGCACCGCTTGCGCCGCCCAGTCGTCCTGCTCTTCGCGAGCCAGCGCCAGCAAGGTACGAACGGACTGGCCCATCTGCGCGCAGGCGGCGCGGATGCGCTGTACCTGTTCCATGGCCATCGCCGGCAGCGGCTGCTGCGCCAGCAGGTAGCCGGCCCCTTCGGCCACCGCCAGCGGCGTACGCAATTCATGGCTGGCGTCGCGCGTAAAATGCTGTTCCCGCTCGATAAACGCGGCGGTACGCGCCCACGATTGTTCCAGCGCCGTGGCCAGCGCCCCGGTTTCATCGGCCGGAAACGCTTGCGCAAAGCCCTGCGGCAATTGCCCCGGTTCGGCTGCCTGCGCCAGTTGCGACAGACGCTGCAACGGCGCCGTCACCCTGCGCGCCAGCCACCAGCCGGCGCCGGCCGTGACGACCATGATCAGGACCGCGCCGCCGCCCAGCACCGACAGGATGAAGGGCAAGCGTGGGCGCACCACCAGTTCACTACTGACTTCCGCCACCAGCCAGGCGTCACGTCCGGCCAGGCTCAGACGCCGCACATGGTAATGCCGCCCCTGCTCGCCATAAAATTCACCGCCCCGCCGCGCTTGCGGCTGGCGCGCCAAATCCGGCGGGAACGCCGCCACCTCACTATATATAGAGATCGCTTCATTAAACGGTGCGGCCCACTGGCCCGCCGCCTGCACGCTGCGCTGCTGGTGCGCCACTTCCCGCTCCAGCATGCGGTCGAAAAAGCGGTCTTCCACCGTGTACACGAACAGCAGGCAAAACAGGCTGAAACACAGGGCCGCCAGCAGCGCCACCAGCACAAAGGCGGTGACCAGCTTGCGGCGCAATTGCGGACGGTGGACGGTCATGAGTCCTCGCCGGTGGCGGTGGGAGCGGCGGCAGGGGTGGTGGCGGCGTCGAGCCGGAAGCCGACACCGTGCACCGTCAGCAGCATCGGCTGCCCAAACGGTTTATCGAGTTCCAGCCGCAACTGGTACAAATGGGTGCGCAGCGCGTCGGAATCGGGCGGGTCGTCGCCCCACAGGGTGCGCGTCAGTTCGGAGCGGCTGACCACGCGGGGATGGGCTTCGGCCAGCGCCAATAAGATCTGGTAGCCGGCCGGCTGCAAGTTCAGTGCGCGCCCGGCACGCACCGCTTGCCGGGTACGGCGGTCCAGCACCAACGATCCCACCGCCAGCACATTGTGCTGGTGGCGGCACGCCAGCGCGCGGCAGCGGGCCAGCAATTCTTCCATGGCAAAGGGTTTGACCAGGTAATCGTCGGCGCCGCAGGCAAACCCTTCCAGCTTGTCGGCCAGGGTATCGCGCGCCGTCAGCATCAGCACCGGCACCCGGCGGCTTTGCCGTTCGCGCAGGCGGCGGCACAGTTCCAGGCCATCGATGCCGGGCAAAGCCAAGTCCAGCACCAGCAAATCATAGTCATGCGCCAGCGCCAGGCGCAGCCCCTGTTCGCCATCGGCGGCGAAATCCACGCTGTCGCCCTGCCCTTCCAGCGCATCGGCCAGGTTGCGCGCCAGCGGCGCATGGTCTTCCACCACCAGGATGTGCATCGTACCCCTGTCTTGAATTAATATCGGGCCAGCCACTGCAGCTTGAGCGCATCGGCCAGGCGCCAGTCCATGGCCGCCACCAGCGCATGCAGCAGCAACAGCGAACGGTCGTGGTGCGGCACGCGCTGCTGCACCGCGCGCGCGGCATCCCAGCCATCGGCGTGAAATGCCGCCAGGATGTGCACGCTGTATTCTTCCGCAGTGAGATGACGCGGCGCCGGCGTATAGCCGAGCGCCTTCACCATGGCTTCCGCCACCGACCATGTCGACCACGGATTCTGCCCGGTCACGAGGCGGCCGTCCACCACCGTCGTATCAACAAACAGCGGGCCGGCGGAAAATCGAGCGCCCAGTTCCCGCGCCCGGTCTTCCAGCAGCCAGGGAAAACGCTGGCGCGCATCCTTCATCAACAACAATTCCTCGGCATTGGAAAAGCCCGTCATGCGCCGCCCCGCCACCAGCGGCGTCCCATCGGCCAGCCGCGCGCCCAGCAGCGCCGCCGGGCCATGGCACACGGCGCCCACCACGCCATGCCCGGCAATGGCGCCGGCGATGCGCGCCACGTCCGGATTACCGGGAAAATCAAACATGGCGCCCTTGCCGCCGGCGAAATAAACAGCGCCGTAGCGGGCCGGGTCGACCTGCGCCAGCGCCAGGCTGGACTTCACCTTGCGCTGCGCGGCGGGGTCGTTGAGGAAAGCGTAATCGGCGTCGCCCATGTCGTCCGGGTCGATACGGGCCGGTGGTTCGCCGCCCCGGGGCGACGCGATGTCGACCTCGAACCCGTTGGCGCTGAATACGTAATAGGCGCGCGACAGTTCGGTCAATTCATAGCCGGCTTTCTTTACGCCGCCGGGAAAATGCGAAGCGCTGCTGACAACGATGAGGATGCGGCCGCGCTGCGGGGCCGTTGCCTGTTGCAGGTAAGACAAGCTGGCAGGGGTCGCGCTGCGGTTGGCCGGCGCCACCGCGTCAAGCCGGTAGCCTTGCGCGTAGAGGAACAGCGCCCCGGCCAGCAGGGCCGCCAATGCGGCAAGCCAACCGGCCGCGCGCAGGAATGCAGGTAACCTTTTGCGTAACATTTGAGCCTCCATAAGCATATGAAGGCGCCATGCTGGTCCCGCCGGTGTGAAATGGATGTGAAGTTATTTCCAGAAGCCGTGATGCGGCACGGCCGCCTCGTCTTCCAGCAGCGGCCCCACCACGCCGATCGGCCGCTGGCCGCGCGCAAACACTTCGCGGCAAGGCAGCGAAAAGGTCGGGTTTTCCGGGTGCGCGCCCGTCAACCCCAGCAAGGTATGTTCCGACAGCGCATAGACCACGCGCCCCACGTTGGTCCAGTACACGGCGCCGGCGCACATGCAGCACGGTTCCGCACTGGTAAACAGCGTGGCCTTCGCCATTTGTTCCGGGCTGAGGACCTTGGCCGCCGCCGCCACCGCCAGCAATTCCGCGTGCTGGGTCGGATCGCCGGGCGGCATCGAGTTATTGCCGGCCCGCGCCACCACAGTGCCATGTTCATCGGCCACCAGCGCGGCAAACGGGTGGCGGCCCCGGTCGCGCGATTCGGCGGACAAGGTGATGGTTTCGCGCAGCAGCGCGAGGTCGGTCGGGTTCAGGGATGCCGTGCTCATGTTATATGTCTCCGCTAATGGTCGCTATGCGGCCATCTTAGTCCCCCTTCCGGCCGCCACTATCACGCAAAGCCACCGGTCCCTATAAGCAAAAAGCCACCCCGGCAAGCGCCAGGGTGGCTTGTCACACCGGGGTCTGACCCCGATTATGACAAAAGTGGACATTTCCGAGGAGGGATGTCCACTTTTGTCACATTGGGGGTCTGACCCCGGTGGTGGACATTAACGCTTCTTGTCGGCGTCCACTTCGTCCGGACGCAATTTGCCGGCCAGCTTGTCCAGCACGCCGTTGACGTATTTGTGGCCATCGATACCGCCGAACGACTTGGTCAGTTCAACGGCTTCGTTGATGACGACGCGGTACGGGATTTCCGGGTGGTTCTTGAATTCGTACGCGCCGATCAGCAAGACCGCGTGCTCGATGGGCGACAGTTCGGAAATGCCACGGTCGACCAGCGACGCAAACGTTTCACGCAACTCGACCGAGTCGGCGATGGTGCCGCGCAGCAGGTTGGCGAAGAATTCCGCGTCCGCCTTTTCAAAGCCGTGCGCATTGCGGATGTTGTTGACGACCTTGGTCGACTCTTCATTGTTCAGCAGCCACTGGTACAGGCCTTGCAGCGCGAACTCGCGCGCGCGGTGGCGCGGCGTGCGGCTCTTGCTTGGATTGGCGTGGAGGGATTTATCGGTCATGTTGTTACCTGTCTTAAAAATGGAAAAAGACCGCCAGCCGGTTGTTAACCATGGCCGCGGTCTTCTTGGGCCAAAAGCTTACTCGTCGTAGCCGGCGTCTTGCTGCAATTCTTCCAGTGCGATGGACAGATTGGCCATCTCCACCGCCACGCGGGCAGCATCCGCGCCCTTGACCGCCATGCGCACTTCCGCCTGCTCGTCATTTTCCGTGGTCAGGATGGCGTTGGCGATCGGAATGCCGAAGTCCAGGCTGATACGGGTCACGCCCGCGCCGGATTCATTCGACACCAGTTCGAAGTGGTACGTTTCGCCGCGGATGATGGCGCCCAGCGCGATCAATGCGTCGAATTGCTGGGATTCAGCCAGCTTTTGCAGGATCAGCGGTACTTCCAGCGCGCCCGGCACGGTCACGTGCAGCACGTCTTCGTCCGCCACGCCCAGGTGTTTCAGTTCCGCCAGGCATGCGGACAGCAAGCCGTGGCACACGTCTTCATTGAAACGGGCCTGGACGATACCGACGCGCAGACCTTCGCCGGACAAATTGGTTTCGTAGCTTCCTACAGTCATGGCAGCCCCTTATAGAAATAGTATGTTATTTGATCAGACGGTTAATTGGCCGGCTTGGCCACGTAGCCCGTCACTTCCAGGTCGAAACCAGTCGTCATGGATGGCATCTTACGCGGGCTGGCCAGCAATTTCATCTTGCGCACGCCAACGTCGCGCAGGATTTGCGCGCCGATACCGTAGCTGCGCAAGTCCATGCTGGCAGCGCGGCCTTGCGGACGCTGCGCCGGCTGGTCCAGCGCGGCGAACTGCGAGAAGAACTGCTCGGCGGTTTCTTCGCAATTGAGCAACACCACCACGCCTTGCGGCGATTCCTTGATGGCTTTCAGCGACGATGGCACCGTCCACGAGTGGGTGGTGGCTTCCGATTCCAGCAAATCCAGGATCGATACCGGCTGGTGCACGCGCACCAGCGATTCCTGCGCTTCCTCCATTGCGCCATGCACCAGCGCCAGGTGGGCGGAACCGGTTGGCGTGTCGCGGAAGGCGATCATGCGGAAGTCGCCCGCCGCCGTCTTCAGGGTGCGTTCCGCCACGCGCTCGACGATGCACTCGTTGCGGCTGCGATAGTGGATCAGGTCGGCAATGGTACCGATTTTCAAATCATGTTCTTTTGCAAACTCCAGCAAGTCCGGCAGGCGCGCCATGGTGCCGTCGTCCTTGACGATTTCGCAAATCACCGACGCCGGGGTCAAGCCCGCCATGGCGGTCAGGTCGCAGCCGGCTTCGGTATGGCCGGCGCGCATCAGCACGCCGCCTTTGACGGCGCGCAGCGGGAAAATGTGGCCCGGCTGGACGATATCGGATGGTTTTGCATTTTTTGCCACGGCCACTTCAATGGTCTTGGCGCGGTCGGCGGCGGAAATGCCGGTGGTAACGCCTTCCGCGGCCTCGATCGATTGCGTGAAGTTGGTGCCGAACGAGGTGCCATTGCGGGCCGTCATCATCGACAAGTCCAGCTGCCTGCAGCGCTCTTCCGTCAGGGTCAGGCACACCAGTCCGCGCGCGTACTTGATCATGAAATTGATGGCTTCCGGCGTCACGAAGTCCGCTGCAAGCACCAGGTCGCCCTCATTTTCACGGTCTTCCTCGTCCACGAGAATGACCATGCGGCCTGCGCGCAATTCGGCAACAATTTCTTCGGTGCTGGAGATAGACATTGCTTATCCTTGATTTCGAGTTTCCTTAACCCTCTATTTTAAAGGATTTGGCGCATCTCAACCTGAATTCCCCCTCGGAATGGCGGTTTCCCTCGTGACGCCCCCAGTAGTGCGCCTTGTAAACAGGCAGCAGGGTAGCATCAATTATCGCCAAGACATGCAGATGGAGACACCAAGCATGCACGCCGAGATACCGGAGTCACAGCCTGATCCGCCCCAGTACGGCGCCGTCCGCACCGTACTGGTGGTCGACGACCGTCCCACCAACCGCGAATTCCTGATGACCTTGCTGGGCTTTACGCCGCACCGCCTGCTGCAGGCCAGCGATGGCGCACAGGCGCTGGCGCTGACGCGCTGTGAGCGGCCCGACCTGATCATCACGGATTTGCTGATGCCGACCATGGACGGCTATGCGTTTACGCAGGAATTGCGCAACGATCCCGCACTGAACCGCATTCCCGTGATCTTTTTCAGCGCCACCTATTCATGCCATGAAATGCATGCCATGGCCGATGCCTGCGGTGTGCGCACCGTGCTGTCGAAACCGGCCGATCCGCAAGCGATCCTCGACGCCGTCGGTTTCGAACTGGGGCTGGAACCGGAAGGCGCCGCGCCCGTCGGCTGCGGCAGCGAATGGCCGGCCGCGCTGCCCCCGCTCATACCGGCGGCGCCGGCAGACGATGCCGCCGTCCGGCACGGCGCGCCGGACGATGATGCCGCGCTCCCGGCCAGCGGCGGCGCGGACGCCATGGATGCCATGATCCCCGCCCCGGACAACGGCGCCAGCGCGCCACCGGCCATCACCGACGAACTGGTGGCGCTGGGGCTGCGCCTGGGCAGTGAACGCGATGGCGCCGCCTTGGCCGCCGCGTTCACGGAAACCGCCGCCCACATCTTGCCGACCGAATGCATCGCGCTGTGCCTGCTGGACGCCCAGGAACAGGTGGTGCAGCACCTGGTGACGCACGGTGTCGATCCCGCCGTGCTCAGCGGCCACGCGCTGGACCGCGCCGCCCTGCCCGGCTGCCTGCTCGACGCCACCCGGCTGGTGCGCCGCGCGGCGCCCAGCGGCGCGCTGGACGATTTGCCGCCCGGCCATCCACCGGTCCGCAACCTGCTCGGCATGGCGCTGCGCGACCGCTACAACCTGTATGGCTGGCTGTATTTCGCCGGGCGCCGCAACCAGCCGGAATTCACCGAACAGGACATGCAGACCGCGTCCACCCTGGCGGCGCAACTGACGGTGGCATATTACAGCCTGAACCTGTACCAGGTGGTGCAGCGCCACGCGGCGCAGCTGCAACTGGAAGCAAGCGCCCGGCGCGACGCCGACGTGGCGTTGCGCGCCAGCGAAAACCGCTACCGCGCCATGAGCGAATCCGCGCCGGACGCCATCGTCACCCTGGACCATGATTTGCACGTGCTGCACTTCAACCGCGCGGCCGTCGCCATGTTCGGCTATACAGAAATGGAAATGCTGGGCCAGAGCGTGATGCAGCTGATGCCGGAGCGCTACCGCAACAAGGCGCGCATCCGCTATGAACAGTTCCGCCGCACCAACGAACCGTATTACAGCGGCCGCGTGGTGGAAGTGCACGGGCGGCGCAAGAGCGGCGATGAATTCATTGCCGAACAGTCGCTGTCGATCGTGCACGTCGACGGCAAGCAGATTTTCACCGCCATCCTGCGCGACACCACACAGCGGCGCCAGATGGAAAGCCGGCTGCGGCTGTCCGCCATGGTATTCGACAGCACGCAGGAAAGCATCACCACCACCGATGCCGACTGCAATATCATCGGCGTCAATCCCGCGTTCGAACAAATCACCGGCTACAAGGAACGCGAAGTACTGGGGCGCAACCCCAGCCTGCTGCGCTCCGGGCGCCATGACAGCGCGTTTTACCGCGCCATGTGGGCCAGCCTGGAAAACACCGGCCAGTGGCGCGGTGAAATCTGGAACCGCCGCAAGAACGGCCAGGTTTACCCGGAACGCATGGGCATTTGCGCGGTGCGCGACCCGCACGGCAATATCAGCGCCTATGTCTCGGTCTCGTCCGACATCAGCGCGCTGAAGGAAGCGCACCACCAGCTGGACTTCCTGGCCAACCACGATCCCCTCACCCTGCTGCCGAACCGCAACCTGCTGAACGACCGGCTGCAACTGGCCATGGCGGCGGCCGAACATGACAGCGCGCTGGTCGCCATCCTGCTGTTCAATATCGACCGCCTGCAGCGCATCAATGACAGCATGGGCCACGATGCCGGCGACGCGCTGCTGCAGGAAATGGCGCGCCGCCTGAACCGGATCGTGACGCCGGGCGACACCCTGGCCCACCTGGGGGCGGACGAATTCGCACTGATGCTCACCAAATGCAAGCAGGTCGACGACGTCATCGTGGCGGCGCGCCAGCTGATGGAAGAAATCGCCCGCCCGGTGCACCTGCAGGGCCAGGACGTCTACGTGACAGCCAGCGTCGGCATCAGCATTTATCCGCGCGACGGCGCCAGCGCCAGCGCGCTGCTGATCGGCGCGGACGTGGCGCTGTCGCACGTGAAGGAGGCGGGCCGCAATGGCTTCCGCTTCTTCACCGGCGAAATGAATGCGCACGCGCAGCGCTTCATGTCGCTGGAAACCCATTTGCGGCATGCCATCGAACGCAACGAACTGACCCTGCTGTACCAGCCGCAAGTCTCGCTGTCCGATGGCCGCATCAGCGGCATGGAAGCCCTGCTGCGCTGGCACAGCCCGGAACTGGGCATGGTGCCGCCGTCCGATTTCATTCCGCTGGCGGAAGACACCGGCCAGATCATCGCGATCGGCGCCTGGGTACTGCAACAGGCTTGCACACAAAACAAGGCATGGCAGCAGGCCGGCCTGGTGCCGCTGCCGGTCGCCGTCAATGTGTCGGCGCGCCAGCTCTCGGCCGGCAACCTGCCCGCCACCGTGCGCACCGCGCTGGCCGCCAGCGGGCTGGCGCCGGAGTGCCTGGAAATCGAACTGACGGAAAGCATCATGATGCAAGATGCCGAAGCCGTGCAGGCGCAACTGGCTGAACTGGCGCACATGGGCGTCTCGGTGTCGCTGGACGATTTCGGCACCGGCTATTCGTCGCTGGGCTACCTGTCGCGCTTCACGCTCGACAAACTGAAAATCGACCAGACCTTTGTCCGCAATATCACGTGCGAGCCGCGCAGCGCCGCCATTGCGCAAGCCACCATCGCGCTGGCGCACGGGCTGGACCTGGTCGTGGTGGCCGAAGGCGTGGAAACCACCGGCCAGCTGAATTACCTGCGCAGCATCGGCTGCGACAAGATCCAGGGTTATCTGTTCAGCAAACCGCTGACGGCCCAGGACTTCGCCGCGCTGCTGCGCGAAGGCCGCACCCTGATGCAGGAAAACCTGGCGCTGGTGCCGGCCCGCACCCTGCTGCTGGTGGACGACGAGCCGGGCGCCGCCTATGCGCTGGCGCGGCTGTTCCGGCGCGAAGGCTACCGCATCCTGGTCGCCCACAGCGGACGCGAAGCGCTGGAGATGCTGGCCACGCAAGAGACCCAGGTAATCGTCACCGACCAGCGCATGCCGGACATGCAGGGCGCGGAATTCCTGGCCCGCGCCCGCGACCTGTATCCGCACACGGTGCGCATCCTGCTGTCGAACTATGTGGACTCGAAAGCCATGACGGACGCCGTCAACCGCGGCGCCATCTACAAATGCCTGTCCAAGCCGTGGGACGACGCGGAATTGAAAGCCGCCGTGCATGCGGCCTTCCGGCTGGCCGAACAGGGCGAGCGGCGCACCGGCTAGCCATCCCTGGCGATAACGCAGCTATACCAATTTGGCATACAAAATGCGCGTAATGGCATAGTTCCGGCACCCCGCTGCGCCGGTGAATCCGGCATAGTGTGGGCTTCCCTCCGTGACTTGACGTAACCTGCCGCCGTGACTGCACAAACCTACACTCCCCGCCTGCTGTGGCAACTGGGCGCCGAACTGGGCGAAGGCCCGCTTTGGCTGCCGGAACAACAGCGCCTGTACTTCGTCAACCTGATCCCCGGCGTGCTGCACGCGCTGGACGCCGATGGCGCCACGCACAGCTGGCAGTTGCCAACGTCGATCTGCTGGATCGTGCCGCGCCTCGATGGCAACGGTTTCATGGCTGGCCTGAAAGACGGCATCGTACGCCTGTGGCTCAAGCCGGAATTGCACGTCGAATACCTGCACCAGCCGGTGCAAGACCGTCCCGGCGTGCGCTTGAACGACGCCAAGGCCGATCCGCACGGCCGCCTGTGGGCCGGCACCTTGAACGGCGACGATAAAAGCCGGCCGGACGGCCAGTTGTTCCGCCTCGATCCGGACGGCACGCTGCAGGTGGCGCTGGACGATTACCGCATCTGCAATGGTCCCACCTTCAGCCCGGACGGCAAGACCATGTACCACAACGACAGCTTCATCGACCGCACCTTTGCCTACGATGTCCACGAGGACGGCAGCCTGGGCCCGGCGCGCCTGTGGAAGACCTATGGCGGCGAACAGGGTTCGCCGGACGGCATGACCGTCGATTCGGAAGGCTGTGTCTGGGTCGCCCAGTGGGGCGGCGGGCGCGTCTGCCGCTACAGCCCGGAAGGCGAATTGCTGGCCACCGTGCGCCTGCCGGTGTCGCAGCCCGCTTCGTGCGTGCTGGGCGGACCGGATTACAAGACCCTGTTCATCACCACCGCCTGGGAAGGCCTGGACGCCGGACAGCGCGCCCGGGAGCCGCTGGCAGGCGCCCTGTTCGCGGTGGAAGTCGAGGTGGCCGGCGTGCCCCCTGCCCGCTACGGCCGCCCGTAACCACCACCCGTTACCTCAAAATCCGTAGGGCGGTTTTGCCGAGGGCAAAGCCGCCATGCCCGCATTCCCCCAAAGTCAAACCGCAACAGCGCCGCCCTGCGCGCCACATGCACTTCCCGCATTAGCATAAACGTCACCGCCGCATAACGATACACAGTCGTCCGGCATATGCTTGCGCGATCATATTCGTTCCCCCGCCAGCCCGCCCTCCCTACACTCGGCATCACCAGCTACTCATTACCTGTCATGACAGGTCAGCAGATGCCGAATGAACTCTTGAAATCCGACTGGCTTGCGCCCGCCGCCGCGTCCCCGGTGCCACTGCATGCCCAGCTGCGCGAACGCCTGCGTGAACGCATCCTCGACGGCAGCTATGCGGTGCACGCCCAGCTGCCGCCGGAGAGCACCCTGGGCACGCTGTTCGGCGTGTCCCGCATCACCGTGCGCCAGGCGCTGGGCGACCTGCACAAGGAAGGCCTGATCTTCAAGGTGCCCGGCAAAGGCACCTTCGTCGCCAAGCCCAAGGCGTTCCAGCAGCTCTCCCAGCTGGAAGGCTTTGCGCAAGCCATGGCGCGCCTGGGCCACAGCATCCGCAACGTGGTGACCAGTCACACCAGCGTGGCGGCGGACGCCACGGTGGCACAGCAACTCGACCTGGCCAGCGGCACGCTGGTGTCGGAAATCCGCCGTATCCGCTGCCTGAACGGCGATCCGCTATCGGTGGAAGTGACCTACCTGCCGCTGCACATCGGCGAACGGCTGCGCGGCGCCGACCTGGCACAGCGCGACATTTTCCTGATCCTGGAAAACGACTACGGCATCGCGCTGGGCCATGCCGACCTGCGCATCGACGCGGTGCCGGCCGACGCCGGACTGGCTGGCTCGCTGCAGGTGGCCGAAGGCAGCGCGATCCTGCGCATTGAACGGCTGACCCACAGCACCGGCGCCGACGGCAAGGCCGTTCCGCTGGACTTCGAATACCTGTACTTCCGCGGCGACGCCTTCCAGTACCGGCTCCGCCTTCACAAGCAATGACAAGCACAAAGAGACACCACCATGCAAACTATCACTGAAACAGTCGACGTCCTGGTCATCGGCGGCGGCACCGCCGGCCCGATGGCCGCCGTCAAAGCCAAGGAAGCCAACCCGCAGCTTCGCGTCCTGCTGCTGGAAAAAGCCAACGTGCGCCGCAGCGGCGCCATTTCCATGGGCATGGATGGCCTGAACAATGCAGTGGTGCCCGGTTTCGCCACCCCCGAACAATATGTGAAGGAAATCACCACGGCCAATGACGGCATCGTCAACCAGGCCACCGTGATGGCCTACGCGCAGGGCAGCTTCCCGATGATCGAAGAACTCGACAGCTGGGGCGTGAAATTTGAAAAGGATGAAAACGGCGACTACGCGATGCGCAAGGTGCACCACATGGGCACCTATGTGCTGCCGATGCCGGAAGGCCACGACATCAAGAAAGTGCTGTACCGCCGCCTGAAACGGGCCCGCGTGGAAATCACCAACCGCCTGGTCGCAACCCGCTTGCTGACCGCCGCCGATGGGTCGATCGCCGGCGCCATGGCGTTTGATTGCCGCACCGGCGACTTCCACGTGATTCGCGCGAAAACCGTGGTGCTGGCCACCGGCGCGGCCGGCCGCCTCGGCCTGCCATCGTCCGGTTACCTGTTCGGCACCTATGAAAACCCGACCAATGCGGGCGACGGCTACAGCATGGCGTACCACGCGGGCGCCGAATTGTCGGGCATCGAGTGCTTCCAGATCAACCCCTTGATCAAGGATTACAACGGCCCCGCCTGTGCCTATGTCACCGGTCCGTTCGGCGGCTATACCACCAACGCCAAAGGCGAACGCTTCATCGAGTGCGACTACTGGAGCGGCCAGATGATGCAAGAGTTTTATAACGAACTGCAAGGCGGCAACGGCCCGGTGTTCCTGAAACTCGACCACCTGGCGGAGGAAACCATCAGCACCATTGAAACCATCCTGCACACCAATGAACGGCCCAGCCGGGGGCGCTTCCACGAAGGGCGCGGCACCGACTACCGCACCCAGATGGTGGAAATGCACATCTCGGAGATCGGCTTGTGCAGCGGCCACTCAGCCTCCGGCGTGTGGGTCGATGAACACGCGGCCACCACGGTGCCGGGCCTGTACGCGGCGGGCGACCTGGCCTGTGTGCCCCATAACTACATGCTGGGCGCCTTCGTGTACGGCAAGCTGGCCGGGGAAAGCGCGGCGCAGCGCTGCGCCAGCATTGGCTTGCCGGAGATCGACCAGGCACAGATCGACACCGAGCGCGAGCGGGTCTGGGCGCCGTTGCAGCGCCAGGATGGTTTGCCGCCGCAGCAGGTTGAATACAAGCTGCGCCGCATGGTCAACGATTACCTGCAGCCGCCAAAGGTCACGCGCAAGATGGAGCTGGGCCTGGCGCGCTTCGAAGCCATCCAGGCCGACCTGGACCGCATGGTGGCCACCAATCCGCATGAACTGATGCGGGCCATGGAAGTGCACGCGATCCGCGATTGCGCGGAAATGGCGGCGCGCGCATCGCTGTACCGCACCGAAAGCCGCTGGGGCCTGTACCACAACCGCGCCGACTACCCGGGACGCAATGACGATGAATGGTTCGTCCATGTGCAGCTGAAAAAGACCGATGGCCAGATGGCCTGCTTCAAACGCCCGATCGCCCCGTACATCGTGCCGCTCGACGATGAAGAAAAAACCGCTTACCAGCGCCTGCGCGTCCAGCGCAGCGCACCGGCGCAGCCAGCTGGCGCCGGCAAGGAAGACACTCCGGCCGCATTGGCTGCCTGAACGCTTGAAAGGAACCATATGACCACCGCTTATATCCCGGCCAGCGTGCCGGTCCGCGTCAACGATGACCTGTGCATTGCCCACAAGGGTTGCACGGTCTGCGTCGACGTCTGCCCACTCGACGTGCTGGCCATCGATATGGTCAAAGGCAAGGCCTACATGAAGTACGACGAATGCTGGTACTGCATGCCGTGCGAGAAAGATTGCCCGACCGGCGCTGTCACGGTCGATATCCCCTACCTGTTGCGTTGATCAATCAATATAAAAGGAACCGCCATGCTGAAAAAACTGTTGCCCCTGCTGCTGTCCACCCTCGTTGTATCGGTATCCGGCGCGGCCCATGCGGAAACCATTCGCATCGCCATCGGCACCCAGGACACGACCATCAATTGCGCCACCGGCGGCTTGATCATCCGTGAATTGAAATTGCTGGAAAAATACCTGCCGAAAGATGGCAAATACAAGGACGCGCAATACGACATCCAGTGGAAAAACTTCACGTCCGGCGCGCCGCTGACCAATGAAATGGTGGCGGGCAAGCTCGATATCGGTTCCATGGCCGATTTCCCCGGCTCCTTCAATGGCGCCGCCTTCCAGAAAGCCGGCCGCCAGAGCCAGTTCATCACGGTGCTGTCGGGCAGTACGCAAGGCAGCGGCAATGGCATCGTCGTGCCGAAAGCGTCGAACATCCAGTCGCTGGCTGAGCTCAAGGGCAAAACCATTTCCGTCCCCTTCGCTTCGACCGCGCACGGCATGTTGCTGCGCGCCGTGAAAGCCCAGGGATGGACACCGGACCGCGACATCACCATCGTGACGCAGGCGCCGGAAGTCGCCGGCTCCGCGCTGCAAGCCAACAAGATCGATGCCCACGCCGATTTCGTGCCGTTCGCCGAACTGTTCCCGCACCGTGGTTATGCGCGCAAGATCTATGACGGTTCGCAAGCCAATGCCCCGACCCTGCATGGCAGCCTGGTTGATACCGACTTCGCGAAAAAATATCCGGAAATCGTGGTCGCCTTCCTGCGCGCCGCGATCGAAGCGGACCGCCTGGTGGCGAACGAGCCGGAAAAATACAGTGAGCTGATCGCCAAAGTCACGGGGATCGAAGCGGAAATCAATTACCTGTTCCACGGCCCGCTGGGCTTGCAGACGCGCGATTTCACGTGGAAGCCCGAGTACCGCCAGGCGGTGCAGACGTCGATTGAAACCCTGCGCCTGATGAAGCGCACGGAAACCGACCTCGATCCAAAAACCTTCATCAACGACCAGTACCTGCGCACGGCGTTCCAGCAAGCCGGCATCAACTATGAAGCGCAACTGAAGCATTACGGCCGCCATCCGCTGGTGGCCAAGGATGCGCTGACCGGCAAGGCGATTACCGATTTCAAACAGGTGGCGCAAGTGTGGGTCGACGGTGAACCGCTGGTGCGCAACTACGCCACGGCCACCACGGCATTTGCCGAGCTGGGCAAGCTGGAAAAGTCCGGCAAGAAGGTGCGCGTGGTGTATACGCATGACCGCAACACGGGCTTGAAACTGCTGGCCGAAGATGCATGGTTCGTGACGGGCAAGAGCGACGTCAGCAGCTTCCTGCAAAAGGATGCGGCGCAAGCATGGGCGAAAAAGAACGGCGGCAAGGTGCTGGACTTTAACGCGGTCAAGACCGGCGCATAAAACAGCAACCACAGAGGAACCTCGGAGGAACTCATGAGCAATTCAGCCGCATCGACCGCGCTGCCTGGCGCCCGCGCGGGCCACGCGGCCGGCGCCGACGAAGCACGCGCAACGCACCGGCACACCGGACAGCCGCACTCCGCCGCCATGTCCGCCTCGGCCAGCGCGCGGCATGGCGGCGCCGGTGCGGCGCCCGCCGCCCTGGCCGGGCAGCGGGCAGTGGCACTGCTGCTGCGCGCCGCGTCCCTGGCGTTCTGCCTGCTGGCGTGGCACTGGGCGTCGACCCGCAAGCTGGACCTGGGATTGATCACCTTTGGCAATGTCCCGGCGCCGCTGGAAGTGCTGCAAGCGGCATGGGACTTGCTGCAATCGCCGCTGCTGGCGAAACACGTGGGCGCCAGCGTGGCCCGCGTGTTTGGCGGTTTCATCGCCGCCGCCGTGGCGGGCGTGGTGCTGGGCCTGGCCATCGGCCGTTCGCGCCGCGTGGCCGACATCCTGATGCCGCCGCTGGAAATGCTGCGTCCCATCCCGGCCGTGGCATGGATCCCGCTGGCGATATTGATGTTCCCGTCGTCGGAAATGTCGATGGTGTTCATCACATTCACCGGCGCCCTGTTCCCGATCCTGCTCAATACCGTGCATGGCGTCGAACAGATCGATGCGCGCCTGCTGGCCTCGGCCCGCAGCCTGGGCGCCAGGCGGCTGGCGCTGTTTGCCGAAGTGGTGCTGCCGGGCGCCGCGCCCGGCATCGTCACCGGATTGGCGATCGGCATGGGCACCGCGTGGTTTTGCCTGGTGACGGCGGAAATGATTTCCGGCCAGTTCGGCATCGGCTATTACACCTGGGCCTCGTACACGGTGCAGAACTATGCGGACATCGTGGTCGGCATGCTGTTCATCGGCGTGTTCGGCATGGGCAGCAGCGCCCTGATCCGCAAACTGGGCGCACTGGCGACTCCCTGGAAGGAAGACAAATGACAGCCAATATCACCACCTTGCGCGGCGGCGTGAACATCGACCGCCTGCATATCACCCTGGGCCAGGGCGCCCGCGCGTTCGAAGCGGTGCAGGATGTCTCGATCGATATCGCGCCGGGCGAATTCATCTGCCTGCTGGGGCCTTCCGGCTGCGGCAAATCCACCTTGCTGGGCGCACTGGCCGGCCACATTCCCGCCAGCGGCGGGAGCATGACCGTCGACGGCGACGCCGTCAGCGGGCCGCATCCGGACCGTGGCCTGGTGTTCCAGCAACACACTTTATTTCCATGGAAATCCGTGCTGGCGAACGTGGCGTTCGGCCTGAAAATGCAAGGTGTGGCGCGCAAGGAACGCGAAGCCCGGGCGCGCGAGCTGATTGCACTGGTGGGACTGGAAGGCTTTGAAAAGCATTATCCGTCGCAACTGTCGGGCGGCATGCGCCAGCGGGTCGAAATCGCCCGCGTGCTGATCACCCATCCGCGCGTGATGCTGATGGATGAACCGTTCGGCGCGCTCGATGCGCAAACCCGGCTCATGATGCAGCACCTGCTGCTCGATGTCTGGGCACGCATCCGCACCACCATCGTGTTCATCACGCACGACATCGATGAAGCGCTGTTCCTGGCCGACCGCATCTTCGTCATGAGCCCGCGCCCGGGGCGCATCGTCGAAGAATTGCAGCTGGACCGCGAACCGGTTTTCGACCGGCCGCGCAGCGCCGATCTCGTCACGTCGCCGGAATTCACCCGCCTGAAACGGCATTGCCTGGACTTGCTGCATCCGGAAGCCCACCCGCAACCGCTGGCACGACTGAGCCCATTGGGGCCGCCGATCGAACAATTACAAAGGAAGACCGCATGACCACCCTGTTACACGACGACCCTGAACTGCTGGCGCGCCTGCAATCGGCCGACAGCGGCATCCGCCGCCTGGCGCTGCTGGAACTGGCCGACTTCGCCGACGACGGGCATACGCCGCTGTTCATCGCTGCCCTGAGCGATGCGGACGCCGACGTGCGGCTGGAAGCTGCGCGTGCGCTGGAAGCGCTGGAAAGCCCGCAGGCGGCCCACGCGCTGGCGCTGGCGCTGGATGACAGCAACTCCTCGGTGCGCGACGCCGCCGCCCAGGCGCTGTCGGAGTTGAAGCAGCCAACGTCGGCCCTGCCGCTGCTGGCGCTGTTGCTGCCCCAAGCCGGCGCCGACGCGCCCCAGTGGACACCCGGCGCCCGCGCCGCCCTGCTGCGCGCCCTGCGTGAACTGCGCGCTCCCGGCAGCCTGGAACCGGGACTGCTGGCGCTGGGCGACGCCGACGCCACGGTGCGGCGTGAAGCGGTGGCCGTGCTGGGATGGCTGAAACATCCGTCGGCGCTGGCGCCGCTGGGCGTCATCGCGGGCAACGATCCGGCGCAGGAAGTGCGGCGCGCGGCGGTTGGCGCGCTGGGGTTTGCCAACGATACCAATGTGGCGGTGGACGCGGTGCGCTCCGCGCTGCTGGCCGGCCTGGTCGACGTGTCGTGGCAGGTACGGGAAGAAGCCGCCGGTGTGCTGGGCAAGCTGGCCACAACGGGCGCCGGCGACGCCCTGCTGCCGTTGTTGAACGACCCTTACTGGCAGGTGCGCCTGCGCGCCGCGCGCAGCCTGGGACGCTTGCGGCACGCCCCGGCCGTGGCGCCGCTGGCCGAGGCACTGAAAAACCCGGTGGCCAACTTGCGCAAGGAAGCCGCGCTGGCGCTGGGGGAAATCCGGCTGCCGCAAGCGCTGCCGGCGCTGGCCACGGTGGCGGACGATCCGGATCCGGAGGTGCGGAAATCGGCCCGCCTGGCGATCCGCCAGATCCAGTTGCAAGCGGACGCGCAGGAGGTGGCATGAACATCACCAGCCTGCGCAACGACAAAACCGGCCACGCGCTGGAGCTGGGCCTGGACGATGGTGCCACGGTATTGATCAGCCATGCGGCGCTGCGCGCCGGATGCCGCTGCTCCGGCTGCACGGCCGCACGGCGTGCCGGCAATGCGCCGGCGCCCGCCGCCGGCATCGCGCTGGAACAAATTACGCCGGTCGGCGCCTATGGCGTGCAACTGACGTTCAGCGATGGCCATGACCGTGGCATTTACCCGTGGCAGCAGTTGCTGGAGTTGGTGGAAATGCAAGCAGGGCAAGTGGCATAAGGGGAAACATCAGGAAGGAGGGCAGCCGCCGCGGTGGAGGGATGGCGGCAAAAATGGTATAAAGGCGGCATGTCGAGCAAATCCCCTCCTCCCGTTCCTCCTGAATCCACCGGCGCCGAGCAGGAAGCCGCGCCCCGGCGGCGCGGGCGTCCCGCCAAGAGCGAACAGGATAGCCTGCGGGGAGAATTGATCCGCAAATCCGCCCACCTGTTCCGCACCCAAGGCTACGACAACACCACCGTGCGCGATATCGCGGCGGCGGCCGGGATTCATTCCGGCAGCTGGTTTTATCACTTCAAGTCCAAGCAGGAAATCCTGGCCGCCGTGATGGAACACGGCATGCATGAGTCGCTGGCGCGCATTGAAGAAATCGCGCCGCACACCTTGCCGCCACGCGCCGCCTTCCAGCGGCTGGTGGAAGTACACCTGCATACGGTGCTGGCGCCGAACCATGATTTCATTCCCGTGCTGCTGTATGAATGGCGTTCACTGGACCAGCCGTCGCGCGAGCGCATCATCAAGCTGAAAGACCGCTATGAAGCCGTATGGGATGAAGTCATCGCCCGGCTGCACGCGTCCGGCGAGTGGGCCATGCCAACCCGCCTCGACCGCTTGCTGATGTTCGGGGCGCTGAGCTGGACCGCCCAATGGTACAAACCCGGCCGCACCTCGCTGGAAGACCTGGCGGCGCAAGCCGTGCAATTCATCCTGCGCACCCCGGCCCGATCCTGAACACAGGCATCCCACTGGCTTTCCGCTGAGCTACAATGTCAGTGTGGCGCAATTGCGCCGCCCTGGAGGAACGCCATGCGAATTGCCATGCCGGGCCGCTTGTGCCGCACACTGGCGGCCATCCTGCTCCCGTTGACCTGGTCCGCGCCCTGCGCGGCACAGGCCACACCTGCGCTGCCGCCCGGCTTTCCCGCCACGGTCCACCTGGCGCGCGGCATCGACGATCCCATCATCGATTATTCCTCCATCATCGTGCGCGAAGCCTATGCGCGGCTGGGCATCACCGCCACCGATGAAACGCCGTCCGGCGAACGCTCCCTGCTGGCGCTCAACGCCGGCCAGTACTTCGGCGATATCGTCCACATCCAGGGATTCGAACGCCTGTATCCCAACCTGGTGCGGGTACCGGTCCCCGTCATCACGTATTACGCGATGGTGGTGACCGACGGGCGGCTCTTGCCGGTCAAGACCTGGGCCGACCTGGAGCACTACCGCGTCTGCATCAAGCGGGGTGTCAAATCCATTGAGATGAAGACGCAGAAGGTGCCGCGCCGTATCGTCGCTACCGAATATGCGCCACTGTTCCGCATGTTGCGCGTGGGCCGCTGCGAAGTGGCGGTGGTGCCGCAAAGCGCGTGGCTGCAGCCGGAGCGCTATGAAATGAAAGGCTTGCGCACACTGGAGCCGCCATTGCAAAGCTGGCCGCTGTATCACCACGTGCACGATTCCAACAGCGCCATTGTGCCGCTGCTGCAGCGCGTGCTGCAAGACATGGCCAGCAGCGGCTACCTGGAGCAACGGCAGGCGGAGTATCAGCGGCAGCTGGAAAAGGCCCAGCGCGAGGCGGGTATTACTGGGCGCTGACAGCTGCCGCAGCGGTAACCGTCGCCAGCAACTGGCCGGGGATGGCTTGCTCCCCCACGGTGACATGCACCGCTTCGAGCACGCCGTCATAGGGCGCCAGCAGGCTGTGTTCCATCTTCATGGCTTCGATCACCGCCACCACCTGCCCCGCCTTGACGGCGCTGCCCGGCGCCGCCGGCAGCGCCGCGACGCGCCCGTTCATGGGCGCGGCAATCCGGCCCTGCGAAACACCGGCGGCGCGCCTGCCGGCGGCAGCCGAGGGCGCCACGGCGGCGACGTGGTCGGCATCGCCCAGCATGACGTACACACGCCCCTGCGCGGCAACCCATGCCAGCGCTAATGGCAAGCCGTCCACCTCGACGCGCCATGCGCCAGGATGGCGCGGCTCCAGGCGCAACCGGCGGCCGCTCGCATCCCATTGTTCCACGCCGGCCTGGCGCAGAGGCACGTCGCACGGTTCCCCATCGAGCACCATGCGCCAGATGCGGCTGCCCATGGCGCTATTGGACCAGCCCTGCAATTCCCGCGGCCAGCGCGCCACGTTGGGCCGGGCCGCTGGCTGTGCCTGCTGCTTCGCAAGCAGCATGGCGGCCACGCAGGCGACCGGCGCGGGCATGCCGCTGCCGGCGCGGGCACCGGCGCCATCCGGCGCGGCGGTACGATCCGGCGCCAGCAAACTGTCCGCCCGGCGCACAATAAAGTCCGTGGTGGCCAGGCCACCGGCAAATTCACTGTCCGCCACACAGCGCGCCAGGAAAGCCCGGTTGCTGGGCACACCCAGCAACACGGTTTCACCGAGCGCCTGCCGCAAGCGGCGCAGCGCATCGGCACGGCTGGCGCCATGGCTGACGATCTTGGCCAGCATGGAGTCGTAATACGGCGGCACCACCACGCCATCGGCCAACGCATGGTCGCAGCGGATATCACCTGGCGGCTGCCAGCGCAGCACCGTGCCGCTTTGCGGCAGGAAGCCGCGCCGCGCATCTTCGGCGCACAGGCGCACTTCGATCGCATGCCCGCCCGCCGCCCGCCGCGCATCAAGTTCGTCTTGCCGCAACGGCAGCGCTTCACCGGCAGCGACGCGCAATTGCCATTCCACCAGGTCGAGGCCCAGCACGGCCTCCGTCACCGCATGCTCCACTTGCAGGCGCGTATTCATTTCCATGAAGTGAAAGCCGCCCTGCGCATCGAGCAGGAATTCCAGCGTGCCCGCGCCCCGGTAGCCAATGGCGTGCGCCGCCGCCACCGCCACCTCGCCCATGTGCGCGCGCAGCGCCGCATCCACCGCAGGCGACGGGGTTTCTTCAATCAGTTTTTGATGGCGGCGCTGTACCGAGCAATCGCGCTCCCCCATATGCACCACGTTACCGTGATGATCGGCGAAGACCTGTATTTCAATGTGGCGCGGGGAAACGATGGCTTTTTCCAGGATCAAACCGGCATCGCCAAAGGCGTGCAGCGCTTCGGAACGGGCCGCCGCCAGCGCCGCCGGCAAATCCGCCGCCGCATCCACCATGCGCATGCCGCGCCCGCCGCCACCGGCCGATGCCTTCACCATCACGGGAAAGCCAATCCGGCCGGCTTCCCCGGCCAGCCGGCCATCGGACTGGTCATCGCCATCGTAGCCGGGGATGCAAGGCACGCCCGCCGCGCGCATCAGTTGCTTGGCGCCCGCCTTGCAGCCCATCGCCGTGATCGCCACCGGCGGCGGGCCGATGAACACCAGTCCCGCGTCAAGACAGGCTTGCGCAAAATCGGCCCGCTCGGCCAGGAAGCCATAGCCGGGATGGACCGCCTGCGCACCGGTACGGCGCGCGGCGTCCAGCAGCGCCGCGATATTCAGGTAAGAGTCCGCCGGTTGCGGGCCGCCAATGCGCACCGCCCTATCGGCCGCCAGGCAATGCGGCGCGCCCGCGTCGGCATCCGAATAGACCGCCACCGTGCGATAGCCGAGACTGCGCGCCGTGCGCATGATGCGCAGTGCGATTTCGCCCCGGTTGGCGACCAGGATCGTATCGAAGACAGTCATGCTTTGCGGCCCGGCAGGATGTCCATGTATTTGCAGATAATGCCCAGCATGACTTCATCGGCGCCGCCGCCGATCGACGTCAGGCGTCCGTCGCGGTAAAAACGCGAGACCGGATTATCGAGCGTAAAACCCATGCCGCCCCAGAACTGCATGCAGGTGTCCGGCACCTGGCGCGCCAGCCGGCCCGCTTTCAGCTTGGCCATCGACGCCAGCTCCGTCACGTCCTGCCCGGACACATACAGGCCACACGCGCGGTACAGCAAGGCGCGCAGCGCTTCCACTTCGGTCTTGAGTTCGGCCAGCTTGAAATGCACCCATTGCTGGTCCAGCACCGAAGAGCCGAACAGCTTGCGTTCGCGCGCGTACTCGATGGTTTGATCGATGCAATTCTGCGTGGCCTGCACCATGCTGGCCGCGCACCACATGCGCTCTTCCTGGAATTGCAGCATCTGGTAAGTAAAACCTTTTCCCTCGTCGCCGATGCGGTAGTGCTGCGGCACGCGCACCTCGTCGAAATGAATCAGCCCCGTATCCGACGAATTCATGCCGATCTTGCGGATCTTCTTGCCAACGGAAATACCGGGCGTGTTCATCGGCACGATGATCAGCGACTTGTTGCGGTGCGAAGGATCGTCGGACGTGTTGGCCAGCACGCACATCCAGTCCGCCTGCAGGCTGTTGGTGATCCACATCTTGCTGCCATTGATGATGTAATCGCCGCCTTCCTTGCGCGCCGTGGTTTTAATGGCCGCCACGTCGGAGCCGGCCGACGGTTCGGACACGCCGACACAGGCCACCATGTCGCCGCTGATGGCGGGCGCCAGGAATTGCTCGCGCAGCGCGTCCGAACCAAAGCGCGCCAGCGCCGGCGTGGCCATGTCGGTTTGCACGCCGATCGCCATCGGCACGCCGCCACAGTGGATATGGCCCAGGGTTTCCGCCATCACCACCGAATACGAGTAATCCAGGCCCATGCCGCCAAACGCGGGCGGCTTGCACAAGCCGAGCAAACCGAGGTCCCCCATTTTCCTGAACAATTCCCTGGCCGGGAAAATTTCCGCCGCTTCCCATTCATCGACATGGGGATTGATTTCCTCATCGATGAAGCGCTTCAGGTTACGCTGCAGTTCCTGGTGTTCGTGCGTTAATTGCATGATGGTCTCCGTTGTCTTTAAGGCCGCGCCACACCGAACTGCACGGGGTTGACTGCCCTGCCGCGCGCTTCGCGGCACGTCGCCAGCACCATGGCCAGCACATTGCGGGTATCGCGTGGATCGATGACGCCATCATCGAGCAGCCGGCCAGACGTATACAAGGCGCCGGTCTGCTGTTCAAACGTGGCGATCACCTGTTCGCGCATGGCGGCAATCGCCTGTGTATCGACGTCCAATCCTTTGCGGCGCATGCCCGCCTCCATCACGATGGCCATGGTGCCGGCGGCCTGCTCCGCGCCCATGACCGCCGTGCGCGCATTGGGCCAGCTGAAGCAAAAGTCGGGAAAAAAGCCGCGCCCCGACATGCCGTAATTGCCCGCGCCAAACGACGCGCCGCAATGCACGGTCACACGGGGCACATTGGCATTGGCCATGGCCTGGATCATTTTCGAACCGTGCTTGATCATGCCGGCCTGCTCATACGCCTTGCCCACCATGAAGCCGGTGGTGTTTTGCAGGTACACCAGCGGCGTGCCGGACTGGCAGCACAGTTGGATGAACTGGGTGGCCTTGTTGGCGCCGGCCGGGTCCAGCGGCCCGTTGTTAGTGAGGATGCCGATGCGCATGCCGCAAATGGCCGCGTGGCCCGCCACGGTGGCCGGGCCGAAATCGGGTTTGAATTCCAGGAAGGCCGAACCATCGACGATGCGCCCGATCACTTCACGCATATCGAGCGGCTTGCGCTGGTCCAGCGGGGCCAGTCCCGGCAATTGTTCGGCATCGAGCAGCGGAGCCGGGTATGCCGAATGCGCCGTGCACAGCGGCGCCAGGTCGCGGTTCCAGTCCAATGCCGCCACCACCTGGCGCGCCAGCGACAAGCCATGGGCATCGTCATCGGCCACATACTCGGCCAGGCCGGACACGGCCGCATGCATTTCCGCACCGCCCAATTCTTCTTCGCTGGCGATTTCACCGGTGGCCGCTTTCAGCAGCGGCGGACCGGCCAGGAAGGCTTTGGCCTGCCCCCGCACCATGATTACATAGTCGGACAGGCCCGGCATGTAAGCGCCGCCCGCCGTGCTGGCGCCATGCACCACGCTCATCACGGGCAAGCCGGCGGCGGACAGACGCGCCAGCCAGTAAAAACCGCTGCCGCCATGAATAAAGGTTTCAACCTTGTAGGACAGCAGGTTGGCGCCGGCGCATTCGACCAAATGGATGAAGGGCAGCTTTTGCTGCAAGGCGATCTGCTGCGCGCGCTGGAATTTTTCAATGCCCATCGGTTGCACCGCGCCCGCATCGATACCCGAGTCGTCCACCACCACCATGGCGCGCACGCCTTCGACAAAACCGATGCCGGCGATCAGGCCGCCGCCGGGCACGGAACGTTGCAGGTCGGGATGGTCGAGCCCATAGCCGGCCAGGGTCGACAATTCCAGGAACGGTGCGCCGGCATCGAGCAAATGCACCAGCCGCTCACGTGGCAGCAACTGGCCGCGCCGCTCGAACAGCGGACGGGCGGCATTGGATTTATCGCGGGTACGCTGTTCCAGCACGCGCACCTGCTCGAGCTGCGCCAGCAGCGCGGCGCGGTTGGCGTCATGACAGTCCGCCATCATGCGTCTCCATCCCCCAGCACGCGCGGCGTGGCCGCCAGGTGGAAGCCATTGAACGGCGCCAAAGGCCGCGTCGGCTTGACCATTGGCATGCCGGGGCGCACATTCGGCCGCCCGCCATCGACGCGCAAGGTGGTGCCGGTGATGAAAGCAGCCGCCGGCGACAGCAGGAACACGATGGCGGCGGAAATTTCCGCTTCAGTGCCGAAGCGCTGCAGCGGCAGCGTGCCGGGGAAGGCGCGGATGGTGTCGCGCATGGCGGGTGGATACTGGTCCATGCCGGACGATGCGATATAGCCCGGCGCCACCGCGTTCACGCGCACACCGTATTGCGCCCATTCGAATGCCGCGGTTTCCGTGAAACTCACCATGCCCGCGCGCGCGGCGCCGGAATGCCCCATGCCCGGCATGCTGCCCCACATGTCGGCCACGATATTGACGATCGCGCCCCCGCTGTTGGCCATGCTCTGGTTCAGGCATTCGCGCGCCATCAGGAAACCGCCCGTCAGGTTGGTTTGCACCACGGCTTCCCAGCCCTTTTGCGAAATATCCTTGAGCGGCGATGGGAACTGGCCGCCCGCATTATTGACCAGGCCCGCGATGGCGCCATGTTCCGCCACCAATTGCGCCACCAGCGCCTGCACCGCCGCTTCATCGCGGATATTGCACGCATAGGTGTCAGCGCGGCCGCCCACCGCCGCGATTTCCGCCTGCACCGCGATCAGCTTGTCTTCGTTGCGGCCCACCAGCGCCACCGCCGCGCCGAGTGCCGCCAGTTCATGCGCGGCGCAGCGGCCGATGCCGCTGCCGCCCCCGGTCACCACCACCAGTTGGCCGTCGAACAGGCCGGGCTTGAATACGGAACGATACATATTGTTTACTCCATCGAATAATCCGGGGGAAGCCGCACCGGCATGGACAGCAGGATTTGCGCCATGCCTTTGCCGAGCGGGTCGTTGCGCAGCGACGCCATGCCGCCGCCATCGAGCGCCTGTTCGCAAACGAAATTGAATGCGTGAATGCCCGGCAATTCATAGCGGGTCACGGGGCCTTTGACCAGCGGCGCCAGCCAGCTGGCCACGGCCTCGGTGGTCAGCAAGGTGCGCAGCAGCGGCACGTCTTGCGGGCGGCGGGCGATCACGCCGATGTTGGAAATATCCCCCTTGTCGCCGCTGCGGGCGTAGGCCAGGGCGATCAGGGGCACGGTACCGGCCGGCGCCATGGCCATGGCCATAGCCATCGCCGGCCCCGCCGCGCCGCCTGCAGGGTGGTGTGCCAGGACGTCACCACCGTCGCGCCCATCGCCGCTGTGCTGCACGCTGGCGCCGGCGGGCGCGGCGCGTACCGCATCCGGCGCCGGCGGCGTGCCTCCGGCATCGACCTCGGCTGCGCCCCCTTGGCCATCCAACAGCACCACCCGCGCCGCCACCCGCGCCTTGTCGACATAGACCGCCATTTGCCGCACCAGCGGCGCCACCGCAGGCCGTCCGGCGGCGCCCGTGGTGCCGGGCGCCCACGAGGTGGCGGCCGGCGCAATTTCACGGGCAAACAATTCCAGTGCGCGGCGGTCGCGATGCGCCACGGCCAGCCACATCACGGCTTCAAAACCCGTCCCGGTGGGCTGCGGCCCATACGGTTTGGCGCCGCCGAGAATGTCGGTATACGCCGCCGTGTAGTCGGCCATGCCCAGCCGGGAAAACATGGCGCGCGTGCGCTGCAAGACCGCATCGGCCGTGCGTTGCGCCTTGGCGGCGGCGTCGAAGCCGATCACCGTCAACTGGCCGGCGCAGCGCCAGCCATCGATGTACGTCACGCACACCTTGTACGAGGCGGGCGGCGGCAACCCGCGTGCGCCCCGCACTTCAACCGCATGCTCGCCCACCTGCGCCAGGGTCACGCCAGTGAAGTCGCACGTCACATCCGGCAACAGGTAACGGGCCGGATCGCCTGTCTCGTACAGCAATTGTTCAGCCACGGTGGCCGGTGTCACCAGGCCACCGGTACCGGGTGGCTTGGTAATGGTGAACACGCCGTCGCGGCGGCATGCAATGATGGGATAACCGCTGTTGGCCCAATCCGGCACCGCTTCCCAGTCCGTATGCAAGCCGCCCACGCCCTGGCAGCCGCATTCAATCAGGTGCCCGGCCAGGCTGCCCGCCGCCAGCAAGTCGTAATCGTCCATCGACCAGCCAAAGGCATGCAGCAGCGGCCCCAACGTCACGGCGCTGTCCACGCAGCGCCCCGTGATCACCACCTGCGCGCCCGCATCCAGCGCCGCCTTGATGGGCAAGGCGCCCAGGTAGGCATTGGCGCTGGCCGGCTGCGCCGTGAGCGCCGATAACGCCGGCGCGTGTTCCCGCAACTGCGGCATCAACGGCAACACATCATCGCCATCGACCACGGCGACTTTGACCGCGACGCCCAGTTCCTGCGCCAGCGCCAGCAAGGCCTGCGCGCAGCCGTGGGGATTGACGCCACCGGCATTGGCGACGATGCGGATACCCTGCACCAAGGCCGGCTTCAATACCGCGCGCATGGCCACCGTGACGAAGTCGGTCGCATAGCCGGCGCCGGGATCCTTGCCGTGCGCCTTGGCCAGCAATCCCATCGTCAGCTCGGCCAGGTAATCGAACACGAGAAAGTCAAGCGCGCCCGACTGAACCAGCTGCACGGGGCCGGTCATGCTGTCGCCCCAGAAGCCGGACGCCCCGCCGATCCGCACTGCATCGCGCATCACGTTGTTTTCCATGCCAACCCTATTCCATGACCCTATCCGTTCAAAATATTAAAGCAAACGATTTATTAAATCAAACAGTGATTGCATGTAGTCAAAAATGCCACAGTGGACGGTAATGGCGCCATGTAGAATGGCGTGCAAGAATGATTCCACGGGATGCGCAATGCGAATGGCAATGCTGACGCGGCGAACTGCTTTGCTGGCGATGCTGGCGGCGCAGGCTTGCCTGGCGCAGCCGCCGTGGCCCGCCTCGGTCCAGCTGGGGTGCGTGGAAAACGAGCCCATGATGGACACCTCGCTGGCCATCTTGCGCGAAGCGTACCGCCGCATCGGCATCGAGGCGGTGGGCGTGCGGATGCCGCCCGAGCGGGCCGCGGCGGCCATAAACGCGGGCGAATTTTTTGGCGACGTGACCCACGTGGCCGGCATCGAAGCCGTGTACCCCAACCTGGTGCGTGTACCGGTTGCACTGATTTCGTTCGAGGCGCTGGCCTTTACCTATGGCCGCGATCTGCCGCTGCGCGCATGGCCCGACCTGCAGCCTTACCGCATCTGCATTCGGCGTGGCCTCAAATCACTTGAGAAGGCGACCGCCGGTTTTCCGCAAGTGAACGCGGTCAGCCAGTCCGCCAATATCTTCAGCATGGTGAAGCTCGGCCGCTGCGATGTCGCCGTGCTGCCGGACAGCGCATGGCTGGAGTTAGAAAGGCTCAATATCCGGGGCATGCGCACGCAAGATACGCCGCTGCAGTCATGGCCGCTGTATCACTATGTCCACAAGGCGAATGCGGCCGTGATCCCGGCGCTGACACAGGCACTGCAGGAGATGCAGAAAAGCGGCTACCTGGCGGACAAGCAGGCGGAGTTTAACAAGCGCGTGCAGCAAGCGCGGCGCAGTCTGTCCAGCGAATAAGGCGAGGCGCCGCCCGCATGCCAGCTTAGTCGCCGGCGTCATGGCCGCCATCATCCCCGCCACCGGGCTCGGCATGTTTGATCTTGATACCGCGCCGCGCCAGGCTTTCGCGCAGCAGGAATTCAATTTCCGCATTCACGCTGCGCAAGTCGCGCGCGGCCAGCCGCTGCAACTCGTCCCACAATGCCGGGTCGATCCGCAGCGGGAAGGCTTTTTTTCCCGGGCTGGCCATCGCAGAACGCCTTTAGTTATACAGGGTGCCGGCGTTGATGATCGGCTGCGCTTCCTTGTCGGAGCACAGCACCACCAGCAGGTTGCTGACCATGGCGGCCTTGCGCTCGGCATCGAGTTCGACGATGTCGCGCTCGGCCAGCCCTTTGAGCGCCGCTTCTACCATGCTGACGGCGCCATGGACGATCTTGGCGCGGGCGCTGATGATGGCTTCGGCCTGCTGGCGGCGCAGCATCACTTGCGCGATTTCCGGCGAATACGCCAAGTGCGTGAGTTTCGCATCCAGCACTTCCACCCCGGCCGCGTCGAAACGGGCCTGCAATTCCGTGCGCAGCGCATGGGCCACTTCATCCATGCCGGCGCGCAGCGTGGTTTCACCGGCCGCCAGGTCTTCGCCTTCGTCATACGCATATTGCGACGCCAGGTGGCGCAGCGCCGCTTCGCCCTGCACCGCCACATAGCGTTCGAAATCGTCCACCTCGAACAGCGCCTGCGCGGTATCGCGCACGCGCCACACCACGGCCGCGCCGATTTCCACCGGGTTGCCGCGCTTGTCGTTGACTTTCAGGGTCGGCGCATTGAAGTTGCGGGCCCGGACCGACAGCTTGCGCTTGCGGTACAGCGGGCAAGCCCAGCGCAAGCCTTCGCTGCGGTCGGTACCGACGTATTTACCGAACAGCATGAGGATCGCGCTTTCATTCGGCTGCAGCATGTACAGCCCGGCCACCGTGAAAATGCCGCCGCCCGACATCAGCAAAAACAGCAAAATGCCGACCGGACCGCCCTTGAGTGCAACGAAGCTGCCCAGCACCAGCAGCACCCCGGCCAGGGTCGCCAGGTAACCATTGTAGGAACTAAAACTGCTTTCACGCCTCGGGTTTGCGGTAGCCATGCTGGGGTCCTCGGTTAACATCAAAGTGATATCACTTTAGGATCACCCCAGCATGTTGTCAAGCGCTTAATTTCTCCCCATTAAAAGCCCTCCATGCGCGCCGAATCCGGCGTGAAGTTGGCGGACGTCAGGCCGCCCGCATTGATGTCCGGCGGCCGGGTATTGGTCATCTTGTCCGTCATGTAGGCGCCGGACTCCAGGTCGTGGTAAATCGACGTGGTGTTGATATAGATGCCCGCGTCGTGCGCATGGAAGTAATTGACCATGCCGACCCGCCACAGCTTGCCCCGGCCGTCATAGTTGTCGGCCATGACGCCGTTCCACGTGTCTTCGTCGAGATACATGACGCGCCGGCTGTACTGGTGGCGGTAGCCGCTTTTCAGTTTGGCTTCCAGCACCCACACGCGCCGCAATTCATAGCGCATGTACTCCGCGTTGACGTGGTGCGGCGTCAGCAAATCCGCATACCGGACGCCGGCCTGCTGGATACGGAAGGCATTCCACGGCACCAGCATTTCCCGCTTGCCCACGATGGCCCAGTCATAGCGCTCCGGCGAGCCATTGAACAGGCGGTCATCATCGATGGTGCGGAATCCGCCCGGCCCCTGCGGCATATCGAAACCATAGGCAGGCAACTGGCGCACGCGCCGTGTGCCGGGACTGTACACATAGCCCAGGCGCGGCTGCTTCTGGTTGTTGTAATACTCTTCGCCGACGACGATTTCTCCTTTCTGCCGTTCCGGCAACAGGGTTTTGGTCTTGAAGTACGCATACAGCCCATCGGTGCGGCTTTTCACGTTGGCTTTAAAGCCCGGCAGGAATACCTGGAAATCCACCTTGCCCCATGCGATTTCACCGTTCGGATAAACCACCGCCTGGTCTTGCTGCGCGCGATAGGTGTGGACGGAGCCGGCCAATTGGTGGTTCCACAACAATTCCAGCCCACTCTTCGGGATCGGAAAGGGCGGCGCGCCATTTGCCGCATGCAATCCGGCGCCGCCATCGGCCAGTTCCGCCTGCGCCGCGTTTTCCCTGGCGGCCTTGCACAGCGCGGCCGGATAGCCGAAATCGCGGTGCGTCGGATAGACTGGGATCCGGAAGGTGGCCGGGTACTTTTGCAGCAAGGCCTTCTGCCCTTCCGACAGCTTGTCGGCATGGGCTTGCATGTTTTTCGCCGTCACCACGTACAGCGGTTTTTCCGCCGCATAGGGGTCGCCGTATTTGTCGCCGGCTTTGGCGCCCTCCGCGGGGCCGGCCCCGCTCCACTTTCCACTGAATTCCGGAATCGCCCCGTCCTTGCTGCCGGCCCGTTCGGCGCCCATGCACGTCAACTCATTGCCCAGCGCCGCGATTTCCTGCGCGGTCGGCCGATGCGCGGTCTGCGCCAGCGCACCGAGCGCCACGCAACCGACACCGGCCACTGCCCATTTTGTAGTACGCATCATGTCTCCTCCTGGCGTTATTCGAAGTACTGCCGCGCATACTCCCGGTATTGGTAAATCGGCCCGTCGCCGCCGCACAGCCTTGGCTGCGGCAGGTATTTTTTGAAGTTCAGCACCTTGAAGTCCTGGCTCACTTCATAGGCAAAGCGCTCCAGCCACGGCTTGCCGATCATGTCATTGGCGGCCTGGCTGCCCAGGTCTTTGACATACAGGCGCGCCTTCTGGATAAAGCGTTCATGGTCGACCGGCGTGGCCGAGATCACGAAGTTGGTGGCCCAGCCCTGCCCCGCAAACAGCTGGTTGATGGCGGTGACACCGGTGAAGTTCACTTCAAAAGTATCGATCGGGAATTGCTCCGCCTCCGGATCGATCGCGTAATGCACCGACAAGCCATGGCTTTTCTGCTCCATGTTTTTCATGATGGGCATTTTGGAAGCGCCATGCAATTGCACGATGTGGGCGGTGTCGAACAGGTTTTCAAACAAGTCACGGTAGGGCGCCGTGCTTTCCCAGGTCCGGGTTTCAAACAGCACCCATCGGTCTTTTTGCAGCGCGGTGCTGGCGTAGGGTTCGAAGTCCGGCGCGGCGCCTTGCGGGTGGTGCCACATCAACACCATGCCATCGACTTCGCGGGTCCGGTGCAGGGTCAGGCCCAGGCTGCGCGATGGCGGCACCGCCGCGTACGGGATAGCGGTGCAGTGGCCTTCCGCACCATCGAAGGTCCACTTGTGGAAGGGACAGGTGATGGCGCCGTCCTTGATGCAGCCGTCGTGCGACGCCAGGTGGGCGCCCAAATGCGGGCAATACGCGTCGGCCACTTGCGCCTGGCCGCCGGCGGTGCGGTAGACGATCAATTGCTGGTCGAGGAAGGTGACGGGAAGCAGCACGTCGGCGCTGATTTCATGGGCGTCGGCCACGCAATACCAGCCGCGCGGGAATGGGTCTTGCGCGTGCGGTGAGCGGAATTTCATTGGGATGGGGGCGAGGTCGGGCATTGAGGTTCCTTTCGTGCAGGTTTGTCGCACGCGGTTGTGGCGTGCGGGCTTGGCGGCTTCCGCTGCGCGGAAACCACCCTACGGGATGGTGCTGGTGGCATTGATTGACGTTGTGGCCCGGCAGCGCATCCATCCGTAGGGCGGTTCGTCTTGCGAGCCGCCATGTGTGCGTCGCCGGCACCGCGTGCAATGCCGGTTCAGGCGCGGGCTTGCGCGGCTGTCGGTCCCAGCAACTGGCCGGGATACGCTTGCGTGAACTGGCCATCTTCAAACGTCGGCACCCCGTTCACCAGGGTCAGGCGCACCGGCGCCGCGTCGCGGGTCCAGCGCCAGCCATGGCCGCCCTGGCCATCGGGGACGTCGTACACTTTCTTCATCTCACGGTGCGCGATTTCATCGAGGTGGAACACGGTGACGTCGGCGCGCTTGCCGACCTTGAGTTCGCCCCGGTCCGCCAGCGCAAAGTGTTTGGCCAGCTTGCCGGTCTGGACGTGCACCGCCTGCTCCAGGGTCAGCGCGCCGGTGGCTTTGACGAAGTGCGTAAACAGCCGCATGTTTTCCCCGCCGCCGCACAGCATCTGGCCATGCGCACCCGCATCGCTGACATTGCCCACCGTGTACGGATCCTTCAGCAGGCGCACCACGGTGTCTTCATCGATATCAAACGGCGCCAGGTGCACCGTCGATTGCAAGCCGTTTTCCAGCAGCCAGTCCGCCATCGCGTCCGACGCGTGCACGCCGCGCTGCCGGGCAAACTCCGCCACCGACAGTTTGATGGGGCCCGCGCCATTCTCGGAATTGAGCAGATGCAAATCCTGCGGCCGCGCCATCGGCGAATGGCGCCACGCGTCCACATCCCACGACTGGCGGGCGCGCACGCGCCAGGCCGGGTCGGCCAGCAAGGCGCGCTTCGCGCTTTCGGTTTCCGCCAGCACCACTTCATGCCAGACGTAGTCATTGGACTGGGCAAAGATCAGCGAGCGGTTCACGCTCAGGGTGTAGGTGGGCGAGACGTGGGCAAAGCCGGTCCAGAAGTCGCGCCCTTCGCGCTTGAAGCGTTCGTGCATCTCCAGCATCGGCGCCTGGATATCCTTCTGGAACATCAATGTCGGCACCCCGGCCCACTGCACCCGCACCGGCAAGCCTTCGCACAGGCGGGCAATCCGCTCGGTCGCTTGCGGTCCGGTCTTGCGCATGAAGGTATCGACAATCACTTGCAGCGACGTGCCGGGGTAGCGCGCCAATACCGCGATCAATGCGCTCAGCTCCGCATCATCGGCCAGCAGCGATGGCACAGGACGGTCGTCGCCATCATGGTCGTGCAGGTTGGACGACAGGCCCAGTGCGCCTGCCCTCAGCGCATCTTCCAGCATGGCGGCCATGCGGGCGGTTTCTTCCCGGGTCGCCGCACGGTTCCAGGCATCCATGCCGAGCACCGCCAGGCGCAAGGCGATGTGGCCGACATAGGCGGCGATATTGGTCGAGACCTGCACATTCGATGCCAGCGATTGCCTGTATTCCGGCCAGTCCGACCAGTTCCACGGCAGCTTGCTGGTAAAGGGTTCGGCCGGGATATCTTCGAAGAAGGAAAAGATCTTCACCATTTCCATTTGCACTTGCGGGTCCGAGTGCACCGGCGCCACGGAAAAGCCGCAATTGCCCATGATGCAGGTGGTGACGCCATAGCCCGGCAGCGGGTCCAGGTCCGGCTGCCACCACATGGTGCCATCATAGTGCGTGTGCGATTCGATAAAACCCGGCGTCACGCAGCAGCCCTGCGCATCGATCACTCTTTCGCCCTGCCGCGGCAAATCGCGCCCGATTTCCGCAATGATGCCGGCCCGTACCCGCACGTCCGCCACATACCCTGCATCGCCCGTGCCATCGATGACCACCCCGCCCCGAATCAGAAAGTCCGTCATGTTGCTGTCTCCTCGTTGGTTGTTGCCGCTGTTTTGATGAAGTGCCAGGCCATGGTATTTCGGCCACTTTTTCCGTGGTAAATTGCTTGAAAAGGATCACGGATTGATCCTTATTTGTTCACGACATGAAAAAACGCGGGGAGGAGTCGCAGATGGTGCAGCAGGAAAGCCACAGTCAGATGCCGTTACTGGTCAGTTCCCTGAAGCGCATGCTGCGCATGCGCGGCATTGGTTACCGGGATATCGCACACACGCTGGGCGTCAGCGAACCGACCATCAAGCGCTGGTTTGCCGGCAAGGCATTGACGGTGGAACGGCTGGAGCGGCTGTGCGCCTGTGCCGACGTCAGCCTGATCGAGCTGGTGGAATTCGCCACCCGCGACGCCGATGCCCGCCTGCGGCAACTGACCCTGACGCAGGAACAGGGATTGGCGGAAGACCATGAACTGGCGTTCATCTTCGTCATCATCCTGCGCGGCTGGTCGCCCGCCGAACTGTGGGCCGAACAGGGACTCGATCCCGCCACCCTGGTGCGCTTCCTGGCGCGGCTGGACAAGCTGCGGGTGATCGACCTGCTGCCCGGCAATGAAGTGCGGCTGCTCACGGTGCGCAATGTCGAATGGCGCAAGGATGGCCCGATGCGCACGCAAATGGCGCAATGGCTGAAAGCCCGCTACTTCGCCCACGACAGCGCCAGCGCGCCGTGGAGCGCGGAAATGGTGAAACTGTCCGATGCGTCGCTGAACCGCATCGATGACATGAGCCGAGAATTCATGCGCAACATCCGCCTGCTGGGCGAAGTGGACCGCGCCACGTCGGCCGACCAGAAGGCGTGGTATACGGTGCTGGTGTCAGCCGACCAGGTGGACATGCGGGGTTTCCACCAAAAGCTGAAAATCAAGTCCTAGCCACGCTGATGGATCAGATGGCAACAAGGCCAACGTAGGGCGGTAAGCCGCAGGCTTGCCGCCATTGCCTGCGGACCAGTGCTGCGTATATCAGCGGCAGCGCATGCACGGCGGCTGCCGCCACGCGGAATCCGCCCTACGCGGCTGCCGCCAGGTCCGGCGACATCACCAGCGCCTGGTCCGGCGCCCACACCTGCCGGAAGAATGCGCTGCGTTTGGCCAGTCCCGCATAGCGCGCCGGGGCATGGGTACACTCGGGGCACCAGTGGCCGCCCATCAGCACCAGGTTCGGGCTGGCGCGGAAGCGGTGGCCCTGGCCGCAATCCCAGTTGCGCGGAGTGTCCCAATCCCCTTTCGCCATGTCCGCATCGGCCAGCTGGCCGCCACGGAACGCGGCCGCGTCGCGCAAGTCCGCCAGCGATAACGCTTCGCGCGGCTGGGTTTCATCGTAGCCATGCGACAGCAGCAGCGGCGTGGCGGACGGACGGGTCAACGCCACGTCGCCCCACCCGCCGATGCGGCTGTGCGCGGCGCGGGAACCGAAATACGCGCCGATATGCTCATCGTCGCCATGCGCCAGCCAGTGCAGCGGCCCGCCGGGCCCCGCCGCCAGCGCGCCAATGCGTTTTTTCACCGCACCCGGAAAATAGCCGCCCAGCTTGATGTAGAACGGCACCGAGGCCGCCATTTGCAGCATGAAGTCGTCCAGCGACTCGCTGCGGAATGGCACTAGTTCATGCAGGCGGTCGGAGTCCGCATACCACTGGCCGTGAAAATTGCGCAGCGCGAACCAGTCCGGGTCGAACACCTTGCGGAAGTCCGGGGTGCCGGTGGCGTTGAACATCTTCGCCATGAATTCATGGTTCACCACGCGGCAACTGGCGCCGCCGCCCACGTTATAGATACGGTTCCAGAACGCTTCCGGCACCGCGTCTTCGCAAACGTTGGCCAGCAACCGTCCCGAGTCGCGCGCGGTGACCCATTCCAGTACGCCATTCAACGGATTGTGGAACAGGATGGGGTCGAAAATACGCCACAGGTTCACGTGCGCCATCCCGGTCTGGCGCAGCGAGACCCAGTACTTCAAACCGGAATCGACGACGATGCTCTCGGCAATGTTCTTGCTGACGGCATAGTTATCGAACATGCTGATCTTGACCGGGTCTCCGACACGGCCCCAGTGAATCGGCGCCATCCGGTTGCCGGTCTGCGCCACGGTGCCGATGTACACCAGTTTCACGCGGTCCGGATCGGGCTGCGCCTTGATCGCCTGCACGATATTGCGGATCGAACCGACATTGACCTTGGTGGTCAGCGCCGGCTGGTGGTCGGCCATCGGCGACACCATGCCGCCCACGTGCAGCACCACATCCGCGCCATTCACGCACGGCAGCACATCCTCATAACGGGTCAAGTCGCCCCAAATAACTTCGACATCGCCGCGCTTCTGGTAGGGGGCGATGCGCTCGCGGTCGCCCGGCGTGGGGAGCACCAGCGCCACGATCCGGTAGCGGTCGCGCCGCTGGCGGAAAAACTCCAGGGCGGCCATGCCCATGTTGCCGGTGGCGCCGGTTAAGAAGATAGTTTTCTTGCTGTTCATGTGGTGTGCTCCGGATGGGCGACGTGCATGCGGGGAGATTACGGGTTGCAGGCACAGTAGCACCGCGCCCCCCTCCCCGGCATCATGCAAACAGACTAGGAGCCCGAGACGGCGTGCACCGGTGGCTGCACCACCGGCTGTGGCGATGTTTGCTGGCCGGTTTGCGCCGAGGCCAGTGTGCAGACCGCGTTGTCGAACACGGCGCGGTTGCGGCCCTGTTCCTTGGCCCGGTACAGCGCCGCGTCGGCGGCCCGCACCAGGCAGTCCGGCGTATCGCCCGCGCCGGGAATGATGACTGCCACGCCAATGCTGACGGTAACGTAGCCGAATTCCGACAACTGGTGCGGGATGGCCAGCGATTGCAAGGAATTGCTGATTTTTGTGGCCAGGTTGCGCGCATGGCGCTCATCGCAATTGGGGGCGATAAAGGCGAATTCCTCGCCGCCATAACGCGCGCCCAGGTCGCCCGCGCGCCGCATGCAGCCAGCCAGCACCAGCGCCAGGCGGCGCAGGCAGTCGTCGCCGGCCTGGTGGCCGTAATGGTCGTTGAATTTCTTGAACCAGTCGACATCGAGCAAGGCCAGTACCAGTGGCGTGCGCAGGCGCGCCGCCCGGCTCCATTCGGACGCCAGCGCTTCGTCGAAGCGGCGGCGGTTGGCAATGCCGGTCAAGCCATCGGTGGCGCTCAACTCGGCCAGTTTGCGGTTCAACACTTCCAGTTCGCAGGTATGCAAGTCCGCTTCCCGCACGCGGCGCGACAGCTGCACTCCCATGTCATTGAAGCTCAGGGCCACATAACGCAATTCATCTTTGCTGGCCAGCAGGATCGGCGTCACGAAGTCGCCATGCGCCATGCGGTCGGCGCCATCGCGCAGCGATTTGATCGACGACATCACCGCCAGGCAGGCGCCGGTCGCCAGGTAGATGAACAGGATCATGAAGGCCGGTCCCGCCAGCACGGCGCTGCGGAAAAACTGTTGCTCCACCTGGCTGATGCGCGCGGCCAGCAATTCATCGAGCAGCGGCAGCAACACGTCGCGGGTCTGGTCGAAACCGCGGTCGATCGCCGCCGTGGTCTTGTCGACATAATGCACGGGATCGGCCGCATAGCGGCCGCCAAGGATATCGTCCTCCACTTCCGCCAGCACTTCCTTCAGCGCTTCGCTGAACTGGCGGGAAAACCTGGCGATGCGCTCCGCCACTTGCGGGTTGGTCTTTTCCGCCTTGCGCAGCACGGCTTCCAGCTCATCGAGCCGGGCCTGCAGCACCGCCACTTCGCCGATGAATTGCCGCTGTCCTTCCGGTGTGATTTTCTTTGCCGCCAGCACTTCGGCGCCATGGGCGCGGATCCGTCCCACCATGTCCAGCGCTTTGGGCAATTTGTCGGTGGCCGCCAGCATCAGGTAATAACTGTTGGCGTCCGGATCGAGCACCAGGAAACTGGTGTCGCCAACCTGTTCAATCACCGCCATCAATTCCCGCGACAGCGCCGCATGGGCGTCGCGGCTGGCGGAAGCGCCGGCCTGCAAGGCCCGCCAGCGGTCTTGTACGGCGGCCCAGTGGGTCGCGATATCGAGCTTGGCGCCATGCGTGGCGACGGCTTGATTGGCCGCCGCCAGCGCCCGTTGCACATCCTGCAAATTATCCCGGCGCCGCGTCTCCAGTTGCGGCGCGCCGCCTGCCACGGCCGCCAGCAAGCCCTGGTGCTGTTGCACGGCCTGCAGCAAGGTCAGCAGAGGCAGATCCGCCGCCAGACCGGCCTGCTCCTGGCGGGCAATATCGGCGGCACGCTGCAAGTTCATGGTCAGCGCATAAAACAGGTAGGCAATCGCGATCCCGCCCAGCAGGCCGATCGCGGCAAACTTATAGGGGTAACGCAAGCGGTGCATTAAGTTCACCGCGGGCGTCAGCAACATGCGCAGGAATTTCATGGCCAGCCCGGCTCTTACAAGCGTATCCGCTGATTCTACGCTTGTATGGCTGGGTTGGCTCAGGTAAAAATTTTACTGCTGAAACAATTACTTGCCTGAAACGGAGGGCCGGCATACCGGCCGGCCCCGCCTGGATGTGTCAGCGTGGCGCCAGCCGGTAGGAAGCGCCGCTGCGGGTGGCGAACGTGGTCAGGTAATAGCGCTGGCCATCCTGCACCACCGTGCGGACCGACGCCTTCGCGCCCTGGACGGTCAGCGGCACGCGCGTGCGCACCACCGCCCGCTTGCCGCCTTTCGACACCAGCACGGCGTGCGCCAGCCGGCCGTCGCGCCAACTGAGCGACACCTCGAACGCGCCGCGCGCCAGCAAGCCGTGCACGTCGCCGTCGCGCCACGCGGCCGGCAGCGCCGGCAACAGGTGGATGTCGTCAAGGTGGCTTTGCAGTAGCATTTCCGCCACGCCGGCGGTGCCGCCGAAATTGCCGTCGATCTGGAACGGCGGGTGGGTATCGAACAGATTGTTCAAGGTCGAATGCTTCAGCAATTCCTGGTACACCTTGTACGCATGGTCGCTATCGAGCAGGCGCGCCCAGAAGTTCACTTTCCACGCCTTGCTCCAGCCGGTGCCGTCATCGCCCCGCACTTCCAATGTCTTGCGCGCCGCTTGCGCATAGCGCGCATCGAGCAGCGGCGAAATCTGGCGCCCCGGGTGCAGCGCGAACAGGTGCGAGACATGGCGGTGACGCGGGTCTTCATCGTCCCAGTCCTCCTGCCATTCGACCAGGTTGCCGCGCCGGCCGATCTGCAACGGCTTTAACTGCGCCCGCTTCTGCTCCAGCAGGCGCGCGTAATCGTGGTCGACGCCCAGGATGCGCGACGCTTCGATCACGTTGGTAAACAGGTCCCAGATGATTTCCATGTCCATGGCCGACGCCACGGTCACCGTGCCTTTGAATCCTTTCGGGTGCAGGTAGACGTTTTCCGGCGACGTCGATGGCGCCGTCACCAGCCGGCCATTGTGCTGCACCAGCCAGTCCAGGCAGAAAGCAGCCGCGCCCTTCATCAGCGGATAGGCCACGCCGCGCAGATACGCGACATCGCCGGTGTAGCGGTATTGCTCATACAGGTGCTGCGCCAGCCACGGACTGCCCAGCGCCCAGTTGGCCCAGTTCGGGTCGCCCTCGCCGGCGCCGACCGGATTAGTTTTTGCCCACAGGTCGCTGTTGTGGTGCACCGCCCAGCCCCGCATGCCGTAGTAATGGCGCGCCGTTTGTTCGCCATGGCGCGCCATGCGGCCGATATGGTCGACCAGCGGCTGCGCCATCTCGGCCAGGTTGGCCGGACCGGCCAGCCAGTAATTCATCTGCAGGTTGATATTGGTGGTGTAGTTGCTGCGCCACGGCGGCAGCAGCAACTGGTTCCAGATACCCTGCAAATTGGCCGGCATGCCACCGGGGCGCGACGATGAAATCAGCAGGTAGCGACCAAACTGGAAATACAGCGCCTCCAGTTGCGGGTCCGGCGCCCCTTCCTTGTAGCGCCGCAGGCGTTCGTCGACCGGCAGCGCGGGCGCCGCCGCGCCGCCCAGCGCCAGGCCGACGCGGTCGAAGTAGCGCCGGTAATCGGCCACGTGGCGCGCTTTCAGCTCGTCATAGCCTTTGCCCCGCACGCCATCGAGCGCGGCCTGCACGGCTGCGGTTTCATCGCGGCCGTCCTTGTCGGGGCAAGTGTCGACACCGTTGAAACTGGTGGCGGCCGCCACCGCCAGCGTGACCTCGGTGGCGCCGTGTACCCGCAGCGCATCGCCGCTGGCGGACAGTTCGCCATCGTGCGACAACACCTTGCCGCGCCACTCGAAACGCATGCCGTAGCACTTCCGCGCATCCGTGAAGGCAACCGGCTTGTTGCGGTAATCGTCATTGCCGACGCGCGCCTTGCCGCGCAACACCAGTTCGCTGGCGCCGTTGACGGCCACCTGGTGCGCCAGTTCATGCGCCTGGCGCAGCGTGATATCAAGCGCACCGGCCTTGCTGGCGGTCAGGCGGATCACGATCACCTGGTCCGGCGCCGACGCGAACACTTCGCGCTGGTAATGCACGCCATTGACATCGAACGAGGTGGTGGTCACCGCGTTGCCGATATCGAGCGCGCGGCGGTATCCGGTGACATCGCCGGTGAATGCCTGCTGCAGCCGCAGGTCACCCAGTGGCTGGTACAGTTGCGTATCTGGGCCCTGCATTTTTTTCAGCAGCGGGACGACGCCGTCGACATCGTCGGCAAACAGGCGCTCGCGCACCGGCTGCAAATACTGTTTCGCCTGCGGATTGGGTTGCAGGTCGGGTGGGCCACCGGTCCACAGGGTCTGCTCGTTCAGCTGGATCAACTCATCGCCGGCGCGGCCATACACCATCGCGCCCAGCCTTCCATTACCGACCGGCAGCGCCTCGTTCCACTCGGCGGCGGGCCTGGCATACCAGAAGCCCAGGTCCGCCTGCGGTCCGGCCAGCGCGGACGTGGATGGCAGGACCGCTGCTGCGGCGGCGATGCGGACGATGACGGTGATCCATTTCATATTGTTCCTGTCGGCGGATGTGGGTTCGCCGAGTGTACGAGGGGTACGGATACGAAACAAATATGATTTATGGACTTTTCTATATCATTTTTGAATAGCTGGATCCGGCTCGATCGCCGAGCCACATGGCCGGGTTATTTGACTGAGACCGACAGCATCTATAACACCGATATTTTTGCAAGAAATCTCTCATATCCTCCCAGAGGAGGACCGCATTTCCAATGCAGAACACTACCTTCCGAGATCTTAGAACCTATGAAATATTTTTTAACTGAAAATACGTTGCGAGAGAAATAAAATACAGCGCCAAGAAAAATAGGCCTATTTTAAAAAACTTAGATTGACTTTTTGCTGGATTGGCAACTTGGGGCGAAGTTATCGATGGCCAAGTTTCATTAGTTGCGTCCTCGAGCAAAAAAGCCAATCCCTTCAAACATCTAACGCCATACATTATTGAAGCAATAAACATTAAAAGTGCCATGAGCAAAATAGCTCCTTGAGCGCCTTGAATCCAATTTTCACTCGATACATTTGGAAATAGTTTCTCCTTAAAAGTAAGAGCCAAAGCAACAATTCCAGTTCCCAGGTTTATTAATTGCTTTACTGACTCAGACGCAAGCGAATATTGTTGCTTAATTTGCTCAGACATAATAAATCACCCCCATTGGCAAAATTTTTGAGTGAAATGTAGTGTATATCTTGAAAATTTAATAGATTCTTCATTTCTCTGAAACTCTGCATTTCCCATATGGGACAAATTTTCATCGAAAACCATATACCTTGCCCCTTCCCGTAAGGAAAAGAACCCTTTTATTGGGTCACTACCGTAACGAGGTGTAAACGTGTAACTATTGTTAGCACGTATAACTATCCGATCACCTTGTTTTGAACAATATTGCACAAACCTCATGGTAGTTAGAGGACTCTGCTGCATTTGAGCTGAAACATTGCTGATCTGAATCTGAAGCAAGAGCGCAAGAATGGCCAATTTTTTCATGTCTGCCACCTCAAGTATGGAAGGGATTGATTGGCTCAACGAGCATATCAGTCAGTTGGTTGACAACAATTTATGCCCGTTACTAATACCTAAGTAGTGCCATGGTCCCATGGCACCACTCTCTGAAATATTAGTGCCAGCTGGAAATATCATGCCCTGAAAGCTTGTGTTCCAATCGCGTAAGGCAGACCGAATCAGCTTCCTACCAACATATCCACCGATGCCTCCCAAGCAAGAACACGCGGCATCGAACGCGCCAGCAAGTCCCTGTAGAGACTATGCGCGTAAGCGATGTCCTTACCACATTCGCACGCGCATAGCGAGACCATTCGTGGTTCAATCTCTAGGAACAAGTAACTTGCAACCGCCGCTGCTCCCGGTGCATCCGCAAGACATCTGGCGAACTCGCCCGCAACACGGCATCAAGGTGGAGCGACGACAGCACAGGACCGGTCGAGGCATTCAGATGCGTAACCGCCATCTCTAAATTACTCATCAACTTGTCCTTCTGGGCTGCCTCGTTCAAACCCGTCTACCAGGCCATCAACGCCGATGTGACTGCCGCAGCCCTGGATGACTTTTCGGCTGGCCCATGGGGCACCAAATTCCCGACCGTGACGGCCATGTGGAAGCGCCAGTGGGAGCAGGTGATTCCGTTCTTTGCCTACCCACCGGAAGTGCGCACCGTCATTTACAAGACCAACGCCATCGAAAGCTTGCACATGCAACTGCGTGAAGCCGTCAAGAACCGGGGCCATTTCCCCAGTGACGATGCGACCACTGTCCGGCGACAATTAGAAACGCCGGCGTTTCTAATTGTCGCCGGACAACCACTTAGCATTCGTTGATTTAGTTATAGTCATCTGCCGTCCTGATACATGGTTTTGACCTTTACGTGGCGTCAGCAGAATAGTACAGTCATCAAGCAATCGACAACAAATCTCATCCCCAGCCTGTAACCCGGCTGACTCCAAGATAGCCTTCGGAATTCTTACCCCTGACGAGTCACCCCAGTGTGTCAGCCCTGCCATGACGTCCTCCAGTGAAAAGTATATGCAAGGTGTGCACTGCGAAATTGGCTCAACCCAGCTGCATCTGACACGCTAAAACTGGCAGGGGTACGTTTGCGCAGCGGCATTTAGGCACACAGTCCGCAGTGTGCGTTGCCACTTCGCAACAATATTAATTTTAAAGTTACTGGATCCGTTACTCAGCCAGCCCCTTGATTACGCGCTCTTCTTTAAAGTGCACTTACTAAGCAACCTTTTAGATGTGGGAATATGGCAGGCTACACATTTCTCAGCTGAAATCATTCAATGCTCGAGCCCAACTTCTCCGAATCTCAGCTTCAGGCCGCTGCAAACCTGGCGTTTGCGAACGAAGTACGCCAAAGAGCCGGTTGCTTCCCGTTCCCATTTGTTCCTTCGCTACCAGCCGAATTTCTACTGGGCTGGGATACGGCATTTGATCTGGAGTGGGTGCGTCATCGATTAGCAGGGCCTTTCGCCGACCTTCACAAGGGATGTAATTTCTTCCTTCAGTACAAGTTGTCGGGAATGGTAGAGCGCGCGGGCAGGTCAAAGGAGTGGGATTCCTGGCAATCCCCTTACTTTCGATTTCGTATCCCCCACAGAAAAAAGGTCAAGGATCGCCTCGTAAATGACTTTCATCAGTGGGAACGGTTGAAGGAGATTGCTGTCGCTGGCGTACCTACTTGCTATGCAACAAATACCATGCTGGAGGAGTCCGAGCTACGGCAATTATTTGAAAGTGGGATGCTCCTGAATCGGGTCGTACTTCTTGATGTCGCATCTGTCAACAGTAAGCACGTCCATGCATCGTTCGCAGATCCGTATACAAGCTTCATGCTTCATAGCGTACCCGAAGAGGTCAGCCTTATCACGCTCGCTGGGTTCATGGACAAACTCTCCAATACTGCCTACAAATCGTATGAAGCAGGGCTAGAAGAACTAACTATGATAGCCGCCCGACTCTCCGAAGAGGATCACACCGGCACTGATACTCCAGGTATCCGGCAACAGCTTTCGGATTTTCAGCAGCAATTCGTTACATACACAGGGCGGCGCCCCTCGGGACTACCGCTGCTGAAACGAGCTATCCTTGAAGCATTTTTTATGCGGCGTTTTGGCCTGATGCCCTATTGGTACCTAACCAGTCGTTACCCGACGTGATCCAACCGCAGTGGAGCTTCCGCCCAGTACAGGTTATTTTCGTCAACGAACTTTTTCGGCTTGCCAATGACGACAAGCGCTTTGATGGTTTTATCCGTCAGTTTGACGATATTTTTTGGTGGCGCCGTACTCATATCGCTAACAATACCGTCGCACTTTCATTGGATTAACATGTTTAATAGTGTCTAGCCAAAAATCTAAGTTATTGATCTAGATAAGTATTTATTAGTACGATTTATTTAGCTGACACCGACAGCATCCGCTCCACATACCGCGCAATCAAATCCACTTCCAGATTGACCCGGCTGCCCGCCTTCAAGTGCTTCAGGGTGGTCACGGAAATCGTATGCGGGATCAGGTTGATAGAGAACTGGCTGACCAGCGCATCGCCTTCGCCGAGGTCGTCGACGCGGTTGACCGTCAGCGACACGCCGTTGACGACGATCGAACCCTTGAAGGCCAGGTATTTCGCCAGGCTTTTCGGCGCTTCGATCACCAGTTCCCACGACTCGCCCACCGGCTCGAACTTGCGCACCACGCCCAGACCATCCACGTGGCCCGACACCAGGTGGCCGCCGAGGCGCTCGGCCAGGGTCAGGGCTTTTTCCAGGTTGACTTCATTCTGGCCATCCAGGCCCACGGTGCAATTAAGGCTTTCGCGCGAAACATCGACCTTGAACGCGGTGTCGGTCTTTTCAATCACCGTCATGCAGGCGCCGTTCAGCGCAATCGAGTCGCCCAGCGCGACATCGGCCAGCGGCAAGCCGCCCGCATCGACCGACAGGCGCACGCCCGCGTCGAGGCCACCGGCCAAAGGCTGTACATCCGTGATTTTGCCGACAGCGGCAACGATACCTGTAAACATAAGGAGTCTTTCTGATTAAGAGGTGAATCTTGCAAGGATACGCAAATCGTCGCCGACTTGCGTGACCTGGTGGAATTTCAGGGCGTGTTTGCCGGACAGTTCGGTCAACGCCGGCAGGGCAAACATGCCTTGCGCGTCGCCCAGCAAGGAGGGCGCGAGGTACACCAGTAATTCATCGACGCAGCCTTCGCGGATCAGCGAACCATTGAGTTTGCCACCGGCCTCCACGTGCAATTCATTGATCTGGCGGCGGCCCAGTTCACGCATCAGTTCCGGCAAATCGACTTTGCCGTGCGGGTTCGGCAGCGTGATGATTTCCGCCCCCACCGCGCGCAACGCGGCTTCCTTGTCCGGATCGTGGATGGCCGCCACCACCCAGGTGCCGCCGCCTTCCAGCACCCGCGCCTGTGGGCTGATATCGAGCCGGCTGTCGACCACGATCCGGCGCGGCTGGCGCGGCGTATCGACGGCGCGCACCGTCAGTTGCGGATCGTCCGCCTTCACGGTGCCGATGCCGGTCAGGATCGCGCAGGTGCGGGCGCGCCACGCGTGGCCATCGGCGCGCGCTTCCGGGCCGGTGATCCACTGGCTCTGGCCATTGTGCAGCGCCGTCATGCCATCGAGGCTGGCGGCGGTCTTCATGCGCACCCAGGGCAAGCCGCGCGTCATGCGCGAAAAGAAGCCGATGTTCAGTTCATAGGCTTGCTCAGCCATCAGGCCGGTCGCCACTGCAATGCCGGCGGCGGCCAGCTTGGCCATCCCCTGCCCCGCCACCAGCGGATTCGGATCTTCCATCGCCGCCACCACACGCCCCAGGCCCGCGCGCACCAGCGCATCCGAGCACGGCGGCGTGCGGCCATGGTGGTTGCACGGCTCCAAGGTCACATACGCGGTCGCGCCGCGCACATCGTGGCCACGCGCCTGCGCGTCTTTCATGGCCTGGATTTCCGCATGGTCCTGGCCGGCCGCCTGCGTGACACCGGCGCCGATGACGTTGCCGTCCCTGACGATCACGCAACCAATGCGGGGGTTGGGCGACGTCGTATACAGTCCCTTCGCGGCCCATTCCAGGGCCAGTTTCATGCCATCGGCGTCGTTCGTCATATCCACGTTGTTCCTTTATCCTGTGCAGGCGCTGCCGTCCTTCTTCGGGTCGCACACACGCGTCCTGCCCAGCATGTTAATCCGTACCAGGTATTGCTGCGGTCCCGCTTCCACCGTCAAGGTGCCCCAGCGGGCGGTCTGGCTTTTATCTGCACGGCAACTTCGCCCTGCGGAATTATATGCAATATAGCTCTGGCTGGCGCTGCCTGTGAATTTCATATGGATATGGATGCCATCGGCCAGCGCGCCTTGCTCGAAGATGATTTCATCGTCCGCTCCCGGCTTGCCATCGCCATCGCGGTCGGAAAACATGATCCAGCCCTGCTCCCAGCCGCCCGCCCGGGGCGCCAGCACCACCACGCCGCCGCGCGCGATGGCCAGCGAGCGGGTGGTATCCAGCGCGGCATGCAAGTCCGCCACCGTGGTGCGCAATTGTTGGCGTTGCAACAGCGCGCGGCCCGCAGGCAAGGCGCCACACAGCAGGATGGCGGCAATCGCCAGCGCCACCATCAATTCCAGCAGCGAGCGCCCCCGCTGCCTGTTGCCGCGATTGCAGGGCCGATGCCGATAGCCGGTCAGGGATGCCATGATCAGTCACCTCCAGCAATTCGGCGATGGGCCGGTCGCCAGCCGCAATCCTGTACTGGTCAGTATCAGGTTTTCACAGGCATCGTCGCGGAACTTGCCGTCCACCCGTGACGTACCGGGCCGGGCAATCAATTGCACGCAATCGGTGATGGCGGCATCGTCACACGCCTTGCCTTCCACCTCATAGGCGCTGGTCGACGCGCTGGCGCCGCTCCACCAGTTGAAGCTGCGCGCATCGTCGCCGCTGGCGTCCGCATCGAAGGCGATATAGCTGCCACGGCGGCTGTAATAGCGTTCCTGCTGCTGCATCAGCAAATGCAGCACCGCTTGCGCTTCCGTGCGGCGGGCCCGTACGGCGAATTCCGTGTAGGCGGGATAGGCGGCGGCACACAAAATCATCGCCAGCACCAGCACGATCAGCAATTCAAGCAGCGTAAAGCCATTGGACCGGTTGGCCCCATTGGATGATGGCATGGCCGTCTCCTATGGTTTGGCGGCGCGCCGCAGTTCGCGGTAGTTGGCAATCTCGCGCCAGGCGACGCGGGCGCCCTTCGCTGCCGCACCACCGGCAACACCAGGCTTCGGTGCGGGCCGGTAAGAGCTTTGCAGCACGACTTCCGTACCTTCCCGCGCACCGAAGCCGATGGCCGTCACGCGGTATACATGCTCCGATCCGGCCGGCGCACCGGACGGCAGCGGCAACTGTTCAATCACATAGCGCGGCTTGCGGAATGGCAGGAAACCTTCACCGGTTTCCATCTCCGCACCGGTATACAAGCCGAACGGCACGGAGCGGGATGCCGCGCTGTCATCGGCGAGATCGACTTCTTGCCAGGCGGGCGCCGTATCCGCGTCGTCCGCCGCGCACAGGCCCAGGTCCGGGGCGGAAGCGCCATTGCCACACGCTTCCACATACGCGCCGCTGGCTGCCAGCAGCGCATCGCGGGCCGCATCGCTTGCGCCGCCAGCCAGTTCCCGCTCGGCATCGGCCAGCGCATCTTCCGCCGCCTGCATGGCAACGTCACGGTCACGCAAACCGCGCGCGGAACGCTCCCCCTGAATCGCCAGGCGCGCCCCCGAGACGCCCATCAACAACAGCATCACCATCACCAGCAACGCCGCCATCAGCACCATGCCTTGCTGAGGCGTTACCAGGACCGCCGCTTTGATCATGCCCATCATGCACCTCCTAGTTGCGAACGAAGACCGTGGCGCCAACCACGCGCCGCACCCGCTGCCGCTGCAGCACCGGCAGCACCTTTTCATCGAACACCACCCCCGCGTCGCGGCCACCCGCGATGGCGGTATAGCCACTGCCAAACAAGTCATGACTGGATGCCGGCGCGCCGGGATCGGAATGCCACTCGCCATGCAGCAGCAACGCCATGCGCACGCTGGCCACGCGGCTCCAGCCCTTGCCGCCCGCGGCATCGAGCGCGGTGACCTCCGTGGCGTTGAGATAGCGGTTCGGCACACCGTCAGCAGGATCGTCCGTGTCGATGCCGTACAGGATTTGCAGGGAATCGACGCCGCGTACGATGGCGTCCGCGCCCCAGCCGCTGCTGCCCTTGTATTTGCAGCGCAATTCGCCTTCGCCATCGGCCCCGGTGGCCACGTGGAAGATGCTCCAGCCTTCGTCGCCCGCGCCGATGGCAAAGCCCGCGCAATCGGTCATGCTGCCATCACCGCTGCCAGCGCCGGCGCCGGCATGGCGCACGGCCAGCACGTCGCTGCCATTGACGGCGGCCGGCCAGGGCCCGTCAATGCCGTGGCTGTTTTGCGCCACGCCGGACGCATCGAGACCGGTAATGGCGGCGGGCCATGGCAGCGGCGCGCCGGCGCCCGCATAACCGGCCTGGCGCACGGCCCGCGCCATCATGGCCAGCGCCTGCCGCCCGCTGTCATCGAGCCGCGCGCCTGCGCCGTGGTGCGAATAGGCGGCATGGGCGCCCGCCAGCATGGCCGATGCGGCCAGCGCCAGCAGCGCACCAATGGCCAGCGACAGCATCAATTCCACCAGGCCGAAGCCGCGTGCGTTCATGGCGCCACTCCCGCCAGCGCCAGCGCAACACCCGGCGCATGGTCGCCCGCATCGGTATCAGGCCGTCCGTCAGGCAGCCGCCCGCGCCAACCGATCTTGATGACGAGGGGCGCATCCGCCCCACCGTCGCATGCCCAGCGCAAACGGCCGCCTTGCCACATGTGCCGGTCGCGGCAAATACGCACGCGCCCGGAGGGCAGCGCTTGCGCCACTTGCTGTTTCAGTTCGGCGAGGTCGGCCTGGGCCAGTTGCGCACTGTCACAAGGGGATGTACCGCAAGCAAAGGAAGGATCGGGAACAGGTTCGCGCTGCGCGTCGTAATCAAAGCCGGCATACACGGCATCGGCCTGCGCCGCGTTGGCGCGCAGCCGTCCGGCAAAATCCGCCGCCAGACGCGACGACGACGTCAGCCATTGCGACTCCAGCCGCACGCGCTGCGCCGTCAATTGCATCGCGCCCGCGCCGAGCACGCCGAGCGCCAGCACCACCAGCGCCACCAGCACTTCCGGCAGCGTAAAACCTTGCACATGTCGGGAATGCATAGTCGCCCTCCGCGTCAGGTTCGAAGAACCCGACGTTACGCGCCGAGGCGGTGGACGGCATGCGGAAGATCAAGGCCGGGCGGGGCCGGCCAGACAAATTGCGGCGAGTTTTGCCCTGCTCACAGGCCGGACAAATTGAAGTGTGATCAGGAAAGATTGGCCGGCGGCTTGTCGTGGTCGGCGTGCCCGGCTTCTTCGATGGCATCCTGGAACTCGGCCAGGCATTCGAAATTCTTGTAGACGGACGCGAAGCGAATGTACGCCACCGTATCGAGCGCCTTCAGTTGCTGCATCACCAGTTCGCCAATCGCGTGCGAATCGATTTCACGCTGGCCGGACGTCAGCAGTTTTTCTTCAATGGCCAGCACGGCCAGGTCCACCGCTTCGGCCGAGACCGGCCGCTTGCGCAAGGCCAGCGCCAGGCTGCCGCGCAATTTGGTGGCCGAGTAGTCGGCGCGGCTGCCGTTTTTCTTGACCACGTACGGCATCGTCAGTTCGATCCGTTCGTACGTCGTAAAGCGCTTGTCGCACTTGCCGCAACGCCGGCGGCGGCGGATCGCATCGCCCTCTTCCGACATGCGGGTGTCGAGGACGTGGATTTCTTCATGCTGACAAAACGGACATTTCATTAGGCAAGTGACTTATTAATGTGGATGCCCGGCCTGAAGGCCCGGCACCCATAGGTAAATTTAAAATTAAAAAGCGCCGCCCCAAAGGGACGGCGCTCTCGATGTTACCAAAGCAGGTGATTATGCGTAAACCGGGAACGCGTCCGCCAGTACTTTTACGGCTGCCTTCACGCGCTCGATGGTGGCGGCGTCATGCGGGTTGTCCAGCACGTCGGCGATCAGATTGCCAACTTGCTCAGCCTGCTCTTCCTTGAAGCCGCGGGTGGTCATCGCTGGCGAGCCCAGACGGATACCGGACGTCACGAATGGCTTCTGCGGATCGTTCGGGATACCGTTCTTGTTGCAGGTGATGTGCGCGGTGCCCAGGATGGCTTCGGCTTCTTTGCCGGTCAGGTTCTTCGGACGCAGGTCCACCAGGAACACGTGCGACTCGGTGCCGCCCGACACGATGCGCAGGCCGCGCTTGATCAGGGTCTTCGCCAGCACGTCGGCGTTTTTCACCACTTGTTTCTGGTACTCAACGAACGCAGGCTGCAGTGCTTCCTGGAAAGCAACCGCTTTACCGGCGATCACGTGCATCAGCGGGCCGCCCTGGATACCTGGGAAGATAGCCGAGTTGATGATTTTTTCGTGTTCGGCTTTCATCAGGATGATGCCGCCACGTGGGCCGCGCAGCGATTTGTGCGTGGTCGAGGTGACGAAGTCAGCGTGAGGAACCGGGTTCGGGTACAGGCCGGCGGCGATCAGGCCGGCGTAGTGGGCCATGTCCACCATGAAGTACGCGCCAACGGCTTTGGCCACGGCGGCGAAACGCTCGAAGTCGATTTTTTTCGAGAAGGCCGACGCGCCGGCGATGATCAGCTTAGGCTTGTGTTCCTTGGCCAGCGCTTCCATCGCCGCGTAATCGATGTCTTCTTCCGGGGTCAGGCCGTACGACACGACGTTGAACCATTTGCCGGACATGTTCAGTGGCATGCCGTGGGTCAGGTGGCCGCCTTCGGCCAGCGACATGCCCATGATGGTGTCGCCTGGTTTCAGCACGGCGAAGAACACGCCCTGGTTGGCCTGGGAACCGGAGTTCGGCTGCACGTTGGCCGCTTCCGCGCCAAACAGTTTTTTCACGCGGTCGATCGCCAGTTGCTCCACCACGTCGACGTGTTCGCAGCCGCCGTAGTAGCGCTTGCCTGGGTAGCCTTCAGCGTATTTGTTGGTCAGCTGCGAGCCTTGCGCTTGCATCACGGCTGGGGACGTGTAGTTTTCGGAAGCGATCAGCTCGATGTGGTCGTGCTGGCGGACGTTTTCATCCTGGATGGCGGAAAACAATTCCGGGTCGATGCTGGCGAGGGTGTGATCTTTGGCGAACATGAAAAAAACTCCGTGAGAGTAGTTACTGGCAGGTTAGGATCGAATGAGGAAAGCCGGAACAACGGGACAGGCAGCCTCGGTCGTGCAATTCCACTTCGGCTGCCCAGGCGAACGGCTATTGTATTTTGTGCAGTCTCACGCTCCCCGGTGGATGCCCACCTTTCGTAGAAGATCCGCGGGTATCCGCGATCATTCAACTTTTCGCCAGTCACGTGAGACGTAAATGGAAGCCAGATTGTAGGGCAAGACCGGCCTCAGGGCAAGGAAACCCATGACAAGATATCAAGAAGCACGACCGTTCCATGCCAAAAAGGGGCTGTTAGGCTAGAATCTTTGCAATTGCGTTAATATCGGCACAATTGCACGATTGTTATGTGCAGTAGCCGCAACATAAGGAAATTCCATGATCGTCTTCATCACCGGCGCCAGCGCCGGCTTTGGCGCCGCGATGGCGCGCGTCTTTGCAAGTAACGGCCACAAGGTCATCGTCAGCGCGCGCCGCGTCGACCGCCTGCAAGCGCTGGCCACCGAACTGGGCCCGAGCATCCTGCCGATCCAGCTCGACGTCAGCGACAAGGCCGCGATTGCCGCCGCACTGGCCGCCCTGCCCGCCGAATGGCAAGCCATCGATGTGCTGGTCAATAACGCCGGTCTGGCGCTGGGTGTGGCGCCGGCGCATGAAGCGTCGCTCGACGACTGGGAAACCATGATCGACACCAATTGCAAGGGGCTGGTGGCGGTGACCCGCGCCATCCTGCCGGACATGGTCAAACGCGGCAGCGGCACCGTGATCAACATCGGTTCCACCGCCGGCGCTTACCCATATCCGGGTGGCAACGTGTATGGCGCCACCAAGGCGTTTGTGGAACAGTTCACCTTGAACCTGCGCGCCGACCTGGTGGGCACCGGCGTGCGCGCGACTAACCTGGCGCCCGGCCTGTGCGGCGGCACCGAGTTTTCCAATGTACGACTGAAGGACGATACGGCCGCCTCCAAGGTGTACGAAGGCACGGTGCCACTGACCCCGGACGACATCGCCAATACCGCGTATTGGATCGCCACCCTGCCACCGCACATCAACATCAACCAGATTGAAATGATGCCGACTTGCCAGGGCTTTTCACCGTTTACCATCAAGCGCAATCCGGCCTAAGGGCTTTACTTATTTTTTCAACAACTCCCGCTAACACCGCCGAATTGTTGGCATTGACGGGAAATTCGTAAGCGGATGTTACAAGTGTTGGTAATTTGACTCGAATCCGCTCTACTGGGCGCGGTGCAATGCCGCGCCTGTGATTTTCCGTGACTTTTCTCCCTGTTTTGCGCAACCACGCCCGCGATTTCGCGTAGAATGTTGCCCATTCTCATTAGTAGTCAAATTAACATGCCATCAGACTTTATCTGGAATGTCCGTGTCTATTACGAGGACACCGATGCCGGTGGCATTGTCTATTATGCAAACTATCTGAAGTTCTTTGAACGCGCCCGCACGGAATGGCTGCGCGCCATCGGCGCCAACCAGCACCAGCTGTTACAAGAATATGACGCAATGTTCGTTGTAAAGAGCGTCAGCGCTGACTATCATGCGCCTGCGAAGCTGGACGATGTACTAAAATTAACGCTGAGAATCGAAAAACTGGGCCGCGCCTCCATCCAGTTCGTGCAGGAAGCCTGGAACGGTGAACAATTGCTCAATTCGGCGCGCGTCAAGGTCGGCTGCGTCGATTCTTCCCTGCGCCCGCGCGCCGTGCCGGAAACGGTAGCGTCGCGCATGCGCGGCGCCGCCTGACTCAGCGCCTGAATCAGTACCACCTGAACCGATAATAATGAACGTCACTCAAGACCTGTCCTTTTTCGCCCTCATCGCCAATGCGCATTTGATCGTGCAATTGATCATGGCGCTGCTGGTGGCCATTTCGCTGATCAGCTGGACCTATATTTTCCGCAAGATGTTTGCCGTCCATGCCGCCCGCAAGCAGACGGGCGAATTCGAGCGCACCTTCTGGGCCGGCGGCAACCTGCACGCCCTGCACCAGAGCGCCGGCAGCAACCGCGAACAGAGCGGCGCCCTGGCGCGTATCTTCGAGGCGGGCATGGGCGAATTCATCAAGGGCAAAGCCGCGTTTGCCGCCAGCCGCGAACAACTGGACGTCGGCGTGGTGCTCGACGGCGCCCGCCGCGCCATGCGCGCCGCGTTCCAGCGTGAAATGGATGCACTCGACAGCCACTTGGCGTTCCTGGCGTCGGTCGGCTCGGTCTCGCCGTACATCGGCCTGCTCGGCACCGTGTGGGGCATCATGAATGCGTTCCGCGGCTTGGCCAACGTCCAGCAAGCCACTCTGGCGGCCGTCGCGCCCGGCATTGCCGAAGCGCTGATCGCCACCGCCATCGGCCTGTTCGCGGCGATTCCCGCCGTGGTGGCGTACAACCGCTTTTCGCACGACATCGACCGCCTGGCCATCCGCTTCGAAAGCTTTGTCGAAGAGTTTTCCAACATCCTGCAGCGCCAGTCGCGCTAACCGGCCATGGGATCCTCCTTTACCAGCAGCATGCGCGGCAGCCGGGGCGGCCGCAAGCTGAAGTCAGAAATCAACGTCGTGCCGTATATCGACGTGATGCTGGTGCTGCTCATTATCTTCATGGTGATGCCGTCGTCGAACAATCCGTCACAGGTGGAATTGCCGCAGGCGGAGCGGTCGACGCGCCCGCCGGACAGCTACATCCAGATCATCATCAAACCAAACAGTGCGATTTCCATCGGCATCCAGGGCAAGGGCCATGAGGCGCCGGAAACCGTGCCGAGCCGCGATGCCGTGGTGAAGAAACTCAAAGCGATGCATGACCAGTTTCCGGATTATCCCGTCATGATCGCCGGTGACAAGGAAAGCAAATACGACGACGTGATCCAGCTGATTTCCGAGTCGAAGAAGATGGGTATCAGCCGGGTGGGATTGGCAACCAAGTAATGATGTATTGATGAACCCCGCGAAACCCGCAACAGCAGGTGGCCCGTACAGGGTACCGAAGGATGAGCATGGCATACGCTCGCTTGCCATGGCTGCGGCCATGCACGCGGGCTTGCTGTTCTTCCTGTGGATCGGTGTGTCCTGGCAAAACAACGAGCCGGTCGCGGTCGAGGCGGAAGTCTGGGACATGACGGTGCAGCAAGCCGCACCGCCCCCGCCACCGCCGGAACCGGAGCCGGAACCCGAACCGGCGCCGCAAGTGGCGCCGCCACCGCCGCGCCCGGCGCCGCCGGTGGAAGCACCGCCGCCAGTAAAGGATCCGGATATTGCGCTGGAAAAGCGCAAGGCGAAGGAAAAAGCGGAGAAGGAACGCCGGGAAGAAGAAAAACGCCTGGCCAAGCAAAAGCAGGAAGAAGACGAGAAGAAAGAGCTCGAAAAGAAAAAGCTGGCCGAGAAAAAGGCTGAAGAAAAGAAAAAGCTCGAAGAGAAAAAACTCGCTGAGGATAAAGCCAAGGAAGAGAAGAAGCAGGCCGAGAAACTCGCCAAGGCCAAGGCCGAAGCGGAACAGAAGAAGCTGGACAAGCAGCGCGAGGCGGAAATGCGCCGCATGGCCGGCGTGCTGGGCGCCACCGGCGTCACGGGTACCGCAGCCAAGTCGACGGCGCCACGGATGGACGCCGGCTACCAGGCGGCGATCCGGGCCAAGGTGCAAAGCAACCTGTCGTACTCGGGCGCCAAGCAGGATGTGGAAGCGGTATTCCGCGTCGCACAGTTGCCCACTGGTGAGATCATCTCGGTTCGCAAAGTGAAAAGCAGCGGCAATCCGGCGTACGATGCCGCCGTCGAAAACGCCATCAACAAGTCGAGCCCGCTGCCGAAGAAAAAAGACGGCAGCGTGGACCGCGACCTGGAACTGGTGTTCAACCTTAAAGATTTGCATTGAACTGCATTGAAAGACCTATGAAGACTCTGCACAAAATCATGCTGTACACCGGCCTGCTGGCCGGCCTGAACGCGCACGCACAATTGCGCGTGGAAATTTCCGGCATCGGCAGCAACCAGATCCCGGTCGCCATCGCCACCTTCGCCGATGAAAACCTGTCGCCGGCGCAAGTCTCGTCCATCATCAAGTCGGACCTCGAGCGCAGCGGCGCGTTCAAGATCATCGACGCGGGCGTGATCGCCAATCCGATTGACGTCGACTTCAACCAGTGGAAACAGCGCGGCGCCGATGCCCTGGTGATCGGTTCGGTCCAGGCCCTGGCCAACGGCAGCTACGACGTGCGCTACAAGCTGCTCGATACCGTCAAGGGCGCCAAGCTGTCGCAACTGGACCAATCCGCGCTGCCGCAGCATTCGCGCCTGGCCGCCCACAAGATCGCCGACGACGTCTACGAAAAGCTGACCGGCGTCAAAGGCGCCTTCGCCACCCGGATCGCCTATGTCAAGCAGATGGGCCGTTCGTACCGGCTGGAAGTGGCCGATGCCGATGGGGAAGGCGTGCAACTGGCGCTGGGTTCGAACGAGCCGATCATTTCGCCAGCCTGGTCGCCGGACGGCACCCGCGTGGCTTATGTCTCGTTCGAACAGAAAAAACCGGTCGTGTACGTGCACAACCTGATGACCGGCCAGCGCAAAGTCGTGGCCAACGAGAAAGGCAGCAACTCGGCGCCATCGTGGTCGCCGGACGGCAACAAGGTCGCGGTGGCGCTGTCGAAAGACGGCCACACCCAGGTGTATGTCGTCAACGCCGAAGGCGGCGGCCTGCGCCGCGTGTCGAACAGCGCCGGCATCGACACCGAACCGCAATTCTCGGCTGATGGCCAGCACATTTACTTCACCAGCGACCGCAGCGGCGGTCCGCAAATTTATCGCATGAGCGCCAACGGCGGCGATGCGCAGCGCGTTACCTTTGGCGGCAGCTACAATATCAGCCCGCGTATTTCCTCCGATGGAAAAACGCTGGCGTACATCTCCCGGCGCGATGGCAACTTCCAGCTGTATGTACTGGATCTCGCCAGCGGCCAGGAACAACGCCTGTCCGACACCACCAGTGATGAGTCGCCCTCGTTCGCGCCCAACGGCAAGTTCCTGCTGTATGCGACCGAATCGGGACGGACCAAATCGCTGGCCGTGGTGTCGGTCGATGGCCGCGTTAAGCAACGCTTGACCGTTCAAGCGGGCAATATCAAGGAGCCCACCTGGGGTCCTTTCATGAAGTAAAGCAGTACTTTTTCAACGACCAGGAGAATTACAAATGCGTAACGTTAAAAGCGTAGCAGCCCTCATTGCCGGCGCAGCCCTGCTGTCCGCCTGCTCGACCCCGGTGAAAGAATCCGCACCGGCCCCAGTGGTAGAAAAGCCAGTTGAACAGGCCAAGCCAGTTGCGGACACCCGCACCGTGGCTCCTGTGCAAACCGCGTCGATCGACCCGCTGGACGATCCAAAAGGCGTGCTGGCTGCTCGCTCGGTCTACTTCGACTTCGACAGCTACGTGGTGCGCGAAGACGGCAAGCCAGTGGTACAAAACCACTCCGGCTACCTGACCAAAAACAAGCAGCGCAACATCCTGATCCAGGGTAACACCGACGAACGCGGCGGCGCCGAGTACAACCTGGCCCTGGGCCAGAAGCGTGCTGAAGCTGTGCGTAAATCGATGTCGGCACTGGGCGTACCAGAAGGCCAGATCGAAGCCGTATCGCTGGGCAAAGAAAAGCCAAAGGCTGAAGGCCACAACGAAGAAGCATGGGCGCAAAACCGCCGTGCTGACATCGTCTACAAGTAATCTTTACTTCGTAGTAGCAAGCGATGAGCTACACCCGGGGCGGCGCGCAGTTTATACTGCGCCCTGCCCCGTTTTTTTTGAAAGCGCATAGATGACGACATTCACCAAAGCCGGCCTGGCCGCCGCAGTGCTGGCCGCATTCTCTTACCTGCCGCTGCAGGCAAACGCCGCCCTGTTTGACGATGACGAAGCCCGCAAGGCCATCATCGAATTGCGCGCCAAAGTCGAAGCCATGCGTGCCGAATTCGGTACCCGCATCGACACCAAGAGCGACAAGAGCAGCACGCTGGACCTGGTCAACCAGCACGAACAGACCATGGCGGAAATTTCCAAGCTGCGCGGCCAGATCGAAGTGCTGGCCAATGAACTGGCCAACGTGCAAAAGCGCCAGAAGGATTTGTATATCGACCTCGACGCCCGCATCCGCAAGCTGGAACCGAAACAGGTGACCCTCGACGGCAAACAGGGCGCCGTCGATCCGACCGAGCAAAAAGCCTATGACTCGGCTGTCATGCTGCTCAAAGGCGGCGACTACAAGAATGCCGCGATGGCGCTGGGCGACTTCGTGCGCATGTACCCGGATTCGATTTACGCCGCCAATGCCCAATACTTCCTGGGCAATACGTTCTATGTGCAAAAAGATTGCAAAGGCGCGATCCTGGCCCAGCAACTGGTGGTGAAGAATTATCCGGACAGCCCGCGCGCGGCCGATGCGATGCTGAACATCGCCACCTGCCAGACCGAACTGAAGGCCCTGCCGAACGCCAAGAAAACCCTGACCGAATTGATCAGCAAGTATCCGGACACGCCGCAGGCACAGGAAGCGCGCGACCGCCTGAAGGGCAAATAAGTGCCACTAGGCATTTGACAGGGTCGCCAAGCTTGCCTATAATCTTGCTTCTTTCGAGGGGTCGTTAGCTCAGCTGGTAGAGCAGCGGACTTTTAATCCGTTGGTCGCAGGTTCGAATCCCGCACGGCCTACCATTCGAAAGATGCTTGAAAAGTTCACCTTGGGTCGTTAGCTCAGCTGGTAGAGCAGCGGACTTTTAATCCGTTGGTCGCAGGTTCGAATCCCGCACGGCCTACCAAGAATTCAGTTGTACAAAAAAAGGTTATCCGCTTCGGCGCATAACCTTTTTTTACTTTCGAAAGAACTTCATGAAAAAGACCGACCTGGCAAAAAGCGACGCCAAAAAGCTGATGGGCAAAATGGCGCCCGCCGGTGGCGCCGAATTCGGCAAAGCCGCCGTCGTGGTCGACCGCCGCGAACAGCGCCGCCGCGACCAGGCGCTGGGCCTGGTACCGTTTGCCGTGAAACTCAACAGCGGCCTGGTGGCGCAAATCAACGCGCTGGCGGCTGAACAGGGTGGCGACGTCAACGCCGTGGTCGCGGCGCTGCTGCAAAAGGGTTTGGCGGACTGAGCGGCTTGACCGCGCCGGCCAGCGCCGGCGCTATTCCCTGGTCCCCGCCTCCAGGGTAATCCGCACCGTCAATTCATCCGACACCGACGGCACGAACTTGTCGACACCAAAGTCGGAGCGCCGGATCATGACATCGGCGTCGAAACCGGCCTTGACCGCCTTGGATACCGGGTCGGTGCCGATCTTGTTGATCCGGGCATTCAGCACCACCGGCCTGCTCACACCACGCACAACCAGATTGCCAGCAATTTTCAGCCGGTCCATGGCGCCTTTTTCCACCGCAGTGCTGGTGAACGTAATGTCGGGATATTTGGCGGCGTCCAGAAAGGACGCGGTTTTCAAGTTTTCATCCAGCGCGTCAACGCCGGTCCGCAACCCGTCGAGCGCCAGTTTCACGGTCACCGAGGATTTCGTCACATCCTTTTCGTCCAGCATCAGTTGGCCTTCGATCTTTTCAAACCGCGCCACGGGATTGGAATAACCAAAATGGTTCCAATGGAAGACGACCGCGCTGTGGCGGGAAACGATATGCAGGCTTTCCGCACAAAATGCCGGCAAGGCGGATAATAAAAACAACGGCAATACGAGATATTTCATTTCACGCTCCGTGAGAAGGATTTACATCGATGCCGGGGCCTGCACGCACAATGCGCGGGCGCCATGCGGCATGAATTTGAAGGTCTGGGTGCGCCTGCCATTGACCAGCAAGACACCCCACGCCAAAGCATGGGCAGGCGCCGAGGCGTCTTTACTGACTTCGGTATCGCTCCAATACCAGTTGCCGCTCAACTTGAACAAGGGCGGGACATTGCACGTGGCATTACCGCAAGCCGCGCTGTCGCCGTTGCGCTGGGCGGTGGCGTGCAGGTTCGCCAACTCATCCGCATGGGGCAAGCGCCAGTGCGCGCCAAGGGTGGCGCAATAGGCCCGGGCCTCGTCCCAACTCATTTCTTGGCCGCTATCATTTTTTGTCCAGCGTAATGACGTTTGGCCATCCGCCAGTACCGCACCACCCATCTCCTTCCAGCCCCCCATTCCTTCCGCCTGGCTGCTGTTCGCAATAAAAACAGTTGCCAGGCTGAGACAGACCAGCCAGCGGGGAAAATCATCAACAGACATATCAGGCTCCATTTCATGTCAATCGCCCATCGAGATGACGAGGCGAGGTGAGCCGTACGATGCCGCCCGGGGAACGGAAAGTCCTGAAATCACCCTGAATAGTTCTGAAATCACCCTGAATAGTTCTGAAATTTCCCTGAATTTCTCTGAAATTGGCATGCCAGGGGTGGGCTATAATCGTTTCCTGCCAAAAATACAAGAAACCCGGATGGAGACTTCAACCACAACCAGGCTGCGCGTCGGCGCGTGGTGTATCGATACGGACCGGAGCGAAATGTCGCGCGCCGGCAAAACCGTGCGCCTCGACCCGCGCACTTTGCGGCTGCTGTTGTGCCTGACGGCGCGTGCGGGCGGGATCGTCAGCGCGGACGAATTGCTCAGCGAAGTCTGGCCGGGCGTGGTGGTCACGCCGGATTCCATGTACCAGGCCATTGCATCGCTGCGCCGCCTGCTGGGCGACGATCCCAAGCAAGCGAGCTATATCGCGACCGTCCCGCGCCAGGGTTATCGCATGGTGGCCGAGGTCGGCCCATGGGAAGAGCCGGCGGCGCCAGCCGTACCGCCAGCGGCAGCACCACGGCGTGTCCCACCGCGTGGCCGCCGCGCCATGCTGCTGGCAACGTGCCTGCCAGTCATCGCGGCCATTGCCTTCTGGCTGCATGGCATGCAAGCCACCAGCGCCGTTCCGGCCAGCACTGCGCAGACAGCGCCATTTCAACAATCCATCGCCGTACTGCCATTTTCCGATTTAACGGAAGGCATGGGCCATGAGGTATTCGCCGATGGCATAACCGAAGAATTGATTAACCGGTTCAGTAAAATCCCCGGGTTTAAAGTTCCCGGGCCAACCTCTTCCTTTTATTACAAAGGAAAACAAACCGCGGTTGCCAACATAGCGCAGGAACTGGGCGTCAACTATATTGTCGATGGCAGCGTGCGCAAATCCGGCGGCACCCTGCGCATCGCGGCGCGTTTAATCAAAGCCGATAACGGTTTTATTATCTGGTCTGAAACCTACGACAAGCCGGTGGGCGACTTATTAATGGTGCAGGACGATATTGCCGATGCGGTCGCCAAGGCGTGCATGGCGGCTCGCAAGTGACAATGTCAGGGCGAAGTCGGATGAAGGTCATCATGGCCCCCGCAGCCTCAGAGGTCGCGGCTCCAGCCATGGCGGCATTTCATGCGACGCCACTCTGTTGCATCGCAGCAATTTCTGTTTTATAATGGCAGTCCTCCCTCGGATCCCCAGTTGCCAGAGCAACAGGCTTTTTCCGCAGCCGTGACGCAGAGTCCTTCGCCAGTCCGGCCTTTCAGCAGCAATCAGCAGTCATCAGAAACAGCAGCGCCGCACCATGCAGGCGTACTGTTTTTTGCGTTACTCCGTCTATTTTTAATTGAGAGAATATCTATGTTCAGCTTATCGAAGCGGATGATCCGCCGTGTCGCCTTTGTTTTCGCCGTTGCCGCCGTGTCGGCGTGCAGCACCACCCAGGTTGCCGTGGCGCCAGCCGCCGCCGGCCTGCCAGAGTCGGCCACCGCCACCCTGCACATCGCGCCGGACAATACCGCCGAAAGTATCGCCGCGATTTATGACCACGAAGGCAATCTGGTGCGCCGTGCCAGCTACTGGACGGAAAACCTGCGGGAAGTCACGGTCCGTCCGGGCCTGTATGAAGTCGTGCTGCGCGTCGATGGCACCTACCCGGAACTGGCGGCCTATCCGCGCGTCATGGTCAATGTTGAGTCCGGCGGGAAATATGAAGTCGCGGCAGTCCGCACCACTGCGGGTAACGCCCCGGGTACGGCGCAACGCGACTTGCGGCGCCAGGCATACCTGGCCCACCAGGCCTGAGCGCACAAGGTTTCACCGTAACGTCACAGCTTCACGGTATCGTGGCGGGAGCCGCAAATCGCGGCCCCGCCCTGCTCTTCCCACTCCGCCAACGGCAGGCGCAGCAAGCGCCGCAAGCCCTCCGCATCGCGCACGTCCACCGACGTCACGCCATACCAGCCATTGCGGCCGCTGTTCTTCACCACATACAAGGCGGCATCGGCGATTTCCGTGACCGCCTGCCAGTCCGCGCCCTGCGGCGCCTGGCGCGCGGGCGGGAAGCAGGCATAGCCGATTGAACAGGTCTTGGGCAGCGCCGTTCCATCCGGCAGCATGAACGGCACATCCGCCACCGCCGCGCGGGCCCGCTCCGCCAGCTCCGCGGCTTTCCTGCGATGGGTGCCGCGCGCCACCACCAGGAATTCCTCGCCGCCCCAACGGATCACGAAATCACTCTCACGGAACGTGGTCAGCAGGCGGCGCTGCATCTGGCACAGCACAGCGTCGCCTGCCGCATGGCCATACTGGTCGTTGACCTGCTTGAAATAGTCGATATCGATGAGGAAGAAGATCAGGTCGGCATTGTCGGCCGGCGCCATGCCGTCGCGCAGGCAGTCCTCGTGGCGGCGTATCGATTGCGCGATGTCGGACTCGATGTGCTCGGACAGGAAGCGGCGGTTGTGCAACCCGGTCAGCGGGTCGGTCAGGCTGGCCAGTTCCAGCGCCTGCGACTTCACTTCCAGCGCGGCCGATACTTCCTGCAACTGCATGGTGCGTTCCGCGACACGCAACTCCAGCTCTTCTTCGCGCAAACGCAGGCGCAGCGTGCGCCATTGCACCACCCCCATCACCGCGGCACAGGCCAGCGCCAGCATGCCCAGCCTGGCCCACCAGGTTTCCCACCATGCCGGCAAGACGGTAATCGCGAGCGACGCCGTCGCATCGCTCCACGCGCCATTGCGGTTACTGCCCTGCACCTGCAAGGTGTAATCACCGGGCGGCAGGTTGTCATAGCTGGCCACCCGCAAATTCGCGCCGGCTGCGCGCCAGGCCGGATCGTACCCTTGCAGCCGGTAGCGATAGCGGTTGCGCTCCGGGGCACTGTAGTCCAGCGCGGAAAACTCGGCGCGCAGGGATCGCTGCTGCGGCGCAATACGCAGCGCTTCCCTCAACGGCAACGCCACCGCCTGGCCGCCGACCGATATTGCCGTGAATACCACCGGCGGACGGTAAGTCCAGCCGGCATATTTGCCAGGCTCCACCAGCAGCAGCCCGGCCGCGCCACCGAACAGCATGCGGCCATCGCGCAGCTGGGTATAGGCGCGGAACCAGCCGGTGCCGAAATCGACCCCGTCCGCGATACTGAACTCGTCATAGCGCTGCTGGTCCGGATAGTGCAAGCCGCGGTGGGTCCAGATCCGGCCCTGGGCGTCGCGCAGCAGATTGGCGCCGATCGCATGGCCTTCCACCCCTTTGCTGTCGATCGCCAGCGTATAGCGCGCCTGGCGGCCATCGAACTGGTCGACACGGAAACGGCCGCCGTCGCTGTCGATCCACAGCCCGCCGGCATCGGCCAGCATGCCTTTGACCGCGAAACTGGCGTCGGCCGGCACAGGTGTGGCATCCACCTTATGTGCGGCGCCGGTGGCGCCATCGATCCAGAACAGCCCTGCCGCATTGCCGATCCAGATCCGCCCCGACGCATCCTCCAATACCGCGTCCACACTGCCCTGCAGCGGGCCGCCGGTGGCCTGCATCACCGGGACCAGTTCGGCCGCGCCCGGGGCGCGGCGCAGCAAGCCGTTGCGGGTGCCGATCCACAGCACGCCATCCCGGCCGAACAGCAGCCGGCGCAAGCGGCCGCCGGGCGCATCGTAGGCGCGGATAAAGCGGCGGTTCGCCTCGAATTCATACAGGCCGTCGTCCGCGCCGACCCACACGTGGCCATCCGGTCCCTGCGTCACGGCGCCGACCGGTACGGCGGACGCGCCGCCAACGAGCAACTGGCCGGGCAGCGCGACTTTGCCCGTCACGTTCAGCGCCTGGTCCACCACGGTCACGCCACGGTCGGCGCGTCCCAGCCAGATGTCGCCATCGCGCATTTCAGCGATGCTGCGGATGCTGATGTCGGACCAGGGGTCGCCCAGCGCCGGCGCGTGGATGGAAATACCGGGTAAGGGTGGCACGTAGCGCTGCACGCCGCCGCCATAGGTGCCGACAAACAGCACGCCGGAGCGGTCGCGCGCAATGCCGCGCACGTCCGATGCCGCCAGCGAACCTTCCTGTCCCCGCATGTGGCGCACTTGCCGCAACAAGGCGCCGCTGTCCAAGGCGCGGATCTCGATCCCGTTCGAGCGTCCGATCCATACCTGGCCGCCGCCCGCTTCAACGATGGCGTGAACCGCGCCGACCTGCCCGCTCGCGCCATCAGTCAGCCATTGCACCCGGCCCGATGCCGGGTCCACCACCAGCAGCGCGCCGCTCGACGTCCCGGCCCACACCCGGCCGCTGCTGTCTTCCTGCAACTTGACCACCATTTGCGGCGCCAGCCGCGCCTCGTCCGCCGGATCGCGCAGCACCCGGGTAAAAGCGCCGCTGCCGCGCGCCATGCGCGCCAGCCCCGTCTGCCCGCCGATCCACAAGTCGCCACGGCTGTCGAGCAGCAAGGCGTTAATCCGGTCATCCGGCACACCGCCGGTAGCGGCGCGCCGGTGCTCAAACGTGCGTGTGGCAGGCTGGAAGTGGTCGAGGCCGCCTTCGGCTAGCGCAATCCAGAAGCCATCGGCACCATCGGACACGATCGTCCGCACCAGTCCGGCGCCCAGCGATTTCGGGTTGGCCGCATCATGCCGGAAGAATTCCGATCGCCCGGTGCGCGGGTCCAGCGCCACCAGTCCGGCCGACACCAGCCCCAGCCACAGGCGGCCATCCCGTCCCGCCGCAATGGCCGTGACGGAGCTGATCACCTCGAGATCGGAGGGATGCTTCCTGAGCGGGAAACGGACAAAGTCGTAGGCGTCATAGCGCGCCACGCCGGTGGTTCCTCCGGCCCAGATATAGCCTTGCGCATCCTGGGCCACCACCGTCACCACGCCATCCATGATGCTGTTATTGGTCAGCGCCTGGATGAACTTCAGTTCCGGCTGGTGCGGGCCGGCGGCCAGGGCCGGCGCGGCATGGAGCAATATGGCATGGCACAGCAGGTGGATCCAATGAACCACCCTGATCCTGATCGCGGCAACATGCAACTGGTTTGCACTGTTCACATTTACTCCGCAGAGTCGGACGACGCCCCCTATCTTACAATGGGTCAGGCTGAGACTGGTGTGTTTGTGACAATGTGTGAATTTATGGATGCAAGTGACGTTGTATAGTGTCCGCCCTCGTTTATTTTTATTGGCACTATCCGTGGTTAAACTGCATTGCATCGCGGCCCTGGCCGTACTTCCGTTGTTCGCTGGCGCCGCACCGGCCACCGAAACACCCGCCCCCCAGGAGGCGCCCAAACTTGCGGCCACCGCACTGCCACTGGCACTCGATTACATCAGCCGTGAAATGGATGCCCGGCTGCTGTCACCGGTCAAGGGAAAGCCGGCGCGTCCCGATTTGCCCAGCAGCGTCACATACACACCAGCCCACAAGGATGCTCTGCGTACCGTGTTCGGCACAGAACAGCCACTGGACATCAAACGCTTGCCGGGCAACGGTCCCGCCACCAGCTACAGCGTGGCGATTCCAGGCCATCGCCATGAAGAAGCCGATACACGCTACACCTGGCAAGCCGTCAGCGGCAAACTGTCGATCGGCAGCAAGGGCCAGCTCACGACCGTTGCCACCTGGCCCGGGATGGAAATGGCCGGCAAGGAAGGGACGTTCAAGCTGCAGGGCATGCGCATCAGCGGCGTGCGCCAGCGCGACCTCCTGACCGGTAAATCGCAGGTGGATCTCGACCGGCTGGTCTTCACCTCGGCGGACGGTGCGGAGGCCGCCATGGTGCGCAACGTATACGCCAGCAGCAATGTCACCCGCGAGGGCAAACGGATCAATGCCAGCCTGGACATGGGCGCCCGGCAGTTGGTGGCCGGCGGTGAAACCATCAACGATCTGCACATCGCCATGCGCGGACGTCACCTGGACCAGGAAACCCTGGCCGCCATGCGGACCATCATGGAATCCATGCGCGGCAGCGGCGATGCGACTGCGGATAGGGCCAAGGCGATGGCTGTGATCGGCGACTTCAAGCATCTGTTTCAGAAGCTCGTGCTGCGCGGCGCCACCATCGATATCGACGACATCAGCGCTGTCTACCAGGGCAACAAGGCGGCGCTGAAGCTCAGCCTCGGCATGCCTGGCGCCGTGGCCGCCGACTTCGATTCCGTGGACCGCATGGTGCAAAAGCTGGCCTTGCGCATGCACTTGCGCATCCCGCTGCCGATGCTGCGCGACTTCGCCGGTGTGGCGGCGGAACGCAGCAACCGTGGCAAAAGCAAACCGGAGGTGCCAACCGCGCAACTGGCTGGCCAGATCTATGATGTCATGCTGGGCAAGGCGGTCGGCAGCAACTTCGCCAAACTGGACAAGAATGCGCTGGTGTCCACCATCGAACTGAAAGGCGGCAACCTGTTCGTCAACGCGCAAGCGATCCCGATCGAGCCGCTGCTGGCGTTGCTGAAAGGGCCGGACATCAAACTGCCGCCACCAGACACCAGCCAGCCCGTGGCGATCGGCATGGCAGACCGGGGGCTGGAAGCGGCACGCCTGTTCGCACTGAATGGCAATTCCGACGGCCTGTATGAAATGTGCCGCCGTTATATCGAAGGACACGGCGTGCCGAGAGACCATGCCGAAGCGTTGACATGGTGCGCCAAAGGCAGCGACAGCGGCTCCACCCGGAACCAGGTGCTGCTGGCGGAGTTGCATATCGATGGCGATGCCCCGGTACGCGACCACGCTGCGGCCCTCAAGCTGTTGCAGCCATTGGCCGGAGATAAGCTGGAAGCGCGTGCGCAATACCTGTTGTCCCGCATTTACGATAAAGGACTGGGCATTGCCCAAGACCGGCAGAAAGCGCTGGAATACTTGCGTCTTGCGGCCCAGGGCGGCGACTGCGATGCGGTCAAGGCCATCAAGGCGATTGACAACACATTCGAAGCACCGGACGACGATGGCGCTGAGCAGCCTGATCCCTGGACCTTCATCAACAATGTCCCTGGCGGACGGTATGTGGCGTGGACTTACCGCTTCGATACCAGCAGGCATCGCCGTGTGCAATTCACCTTTGGCGAATTCAAGGAGCATGAAAAATGGGCGCCGCTGCAATCGTTTTGCCTGTCCGCGGTAAAGCCCAGCGATAACGCCTGCCTCAAGCTGGTCCGCACACGTGACGGCAGCGGCAAAAGCCAATTCGCCGTGACGAGCGAGGTGTCATCGACTGATGGCGAAACCCGCCGCGGCATGGCGGTGCTTCCAACGCTGTTCAAGGAAGGCGACTCGATCGACGTGCGCGTGTACGCCACTGGCGGCAAGGCTTACTTCCTCGTGAATAACGAAAAGCCGCTGGTCCAGTCCATCGACTTTCCCGCAGAACTGCTCTACACAACCTGCTCCACCGGCAAATGCGCATTCAAATTTGAGCAGCCGCCGGCAGCGCAGCCAGGCACAGCTTCAACCGGCACGCATTAAGCGCAACAGCATTCCTGGCTATGGCCGCCTCGGCGGCCAGCCAAAGCGCTCCGCCGCACGGGCCTGCACTTCGAACCAGTTATCCCAATAGTAGTGCCGGCCCCGCATTATTTGCCACAGGCTCGACAGCGGATACGCCACGAAGAACGCCACGCCCCAGCGCTCGTATTGGCGCACATGTTCCCGCTCGTGCGCCCGCAGGCGGTCCTGTTCCCGCCACGTCACCGCGATGACGGTATGGCCGAAGGTGATGGCGGTAAATGGCAGCCGCCGCGCCAGCGGCCCCGGCCGCCCGGCCGGCCACAGCGCCACTTCCACCACACCAGCGACCAGGCGCATACGGGCGCCGCACAAGAATGCCAGCGCGGCCAGGGCCAGCCCCACCGCCGTACCGGGCGCGGCCCACGCATAGGCGACGAACGCCCGCCACGCCGGCCGGCCATCATGGTAGTTGTTATCTAGAAGTTTCAATCCGCCGCTCCACATTGCCATTCCGCCAGTGCGGACAGCAGTGTACAGCGGCGTTACCACTTACCGCTGAGCTGCACCACGAACGCCCGCGCATACACGGGGATATCAAACGGCAGCGCCAGGCCCGGCGCCAGGCTGGGCTCGCGCGCATCGGCATTGAACAGGTTGCGCACCGACGCGGACAGGATCCAGCCGCCGGCGGCATGGTGAGTCAAGGTGGTGTCAAAGGTCTTGTAATCGGCAATCGGCGCCCGCGCATCCCCCACTGCGCGGCGCCGCCCGGCCACCCAGTTCAATTGCGGGCTGACACTCCAGTCCGGGCCAAAACGCCAGTCCAGGCGGGAATTGGCATGGTGGCGCGGCGCATAGCCCGGGTCGGCTTTGGAGCCCTGGTCCACCGCGCGCTGGTGCGCATACCCCGCTTCCCAGTGCACATTGCGGCTGATATCCCACACCAGTTCCACTTCGCCGCCCTTGCCCCGCACACTGCCGACATTCTGGTAACTGGCGCCCGGCGCCGGCGCGGGGTTCGGCACCGTGCGGAGGATGTCCGCCATCGAATAGCGGAACAGGCTGAGGTTGAGGTTCAAGTCGGGACGGGCTTGCCACGACACCACGCCTTCGGTGGTGCTGATCCGTTCCGGCCGTACGTTGGCATTGCCGTTATTGACGGGATTAATGCCGAACAATTCATTAAAGCTGGGCGAACGGAATGCGCGGCCATGCAACAGCTTCGCCGTGACATTGAGGCTGGCGTCCCACACCATGGCAATGCGGGGATTGGTGGTGCCGCCGAAATCCGAATAGCGGTCATGCCGCACCCCGGCCGTCAGCGTCCAGTCCGGCGCAAATTGCCATTCATCCTGCACATACACGTAATTGACATTGCGGCGCTGCGGCTTGATATGGGGCTGGATCGCATCGTAATTCTTGACCGGGCCGCTCGGCACCGGCACCCCGGCCGGCGACAGCAGGAAATTCTTGAAGGTATGCACCTTGTACAAGTGCATATCGTCGTGCCCGACGCCGACCCGCAGCGAATGCTGGCGCCAGCCGCTATAGCTCGCATAGGCCGATGCGCGCAAATTGCGCTCCCAGCGGAATGGTCCGCCGATCATGCCGTCCGGGAACAGGTTGGGGCCTAAACGCGCACCGGGTGGGAACAGGCCGATGCCGTCCGGCGACTGTTCGGTGAAAAACATGTAGCTGGCCGATGCACCCAGGCCCCAGTTTTCAGCAAAATGATGGTCGGTCCATGACAGGTCCGTGATGGCATTGCCGCTTTGCGCCTTGTGGTTCGGGTCCAGCGCGGAATTCACGCCCGCCCCGAAGCCGACGTTGTCACGCCACTTCACGCTGTTACGCCAGCGCCAGTTCTTGTACGTCAATTCCAGGCTGGCATCGAGCGCATCATACGACAGGGCCATGCGGCCCGGCGCCAGGCTGGCCCGGGTGCCGAAGCGGCTGTCGTTCAGGGTTTGCGCATCCGCTTTAATGATGCTGCCGGCGCCGGCGGTGGTGCCCACCTGCAGGTAAGCGGCAATGCCGACCGGGCCATCATTGCGGCCATATTCGACCCAGCTCTCAAGCGTACGGTGGGAGCCGGCTATCGCGCCCACGCGCAATCCCTGCATTTGTTCAACGGTCTTGGTGATGATATTGATGACACCGGCAAACGCATCGGCGCCATACAGCGCGGAACCGGGGCCACGGATCACTTCGATGCGGGCCACGTTGGTCAGCGGCATGCTGACCCACATATTGCCCTTGTCGCCATTAAAATCCGTGGTCATCCGCATGCCGTTCAACAGCACCAGGATTTGCGGGTTGCTGGGGCCGCCGCCACCGATGCCGCGGATGATGTAGTTCGGCGGATTGGTGGTGGCCGCGCGCGTCACGTGGAAGCCAGGGACGGTTTCCAGCACCTGGTCCAGGTCGGTCGCGCCCATGGCGGCAATGTCGTCAGCGGTAATGACCGTCGCCACAGCCGGGGCGCGGCGCAGCAATTGCTGCGAGCCTGTCGCCAGGCTGATGGTCGACTTGCTCATGTTGTACAAGGCCATGTCTTCCTCGTCGGGCGACGACGTGGCATGCGCCCCGATATGCGGTCCAGCCAGCAGCAAGGTGCTGATGGCGGCGCAGATGGCCGGCGACGGCCTGGAAAACACGTTTGTCATATTGAAACGGCAACATACTTTTCGTTAAATCCCATCCACCTTACCTGTTGCTAGCCACTATGGCAATTTAGTTGTTGTCAATCTGCATCGAAGCAGTATTTGCAGATTATCAAGGAATACAATCTAACGGCACCACCCGCCCCGTCGTCGTCTTTGACCAACTCTAAGGAATTGACCATGAAAAAGCGTGTTGCAGCCGCCCTCCCCCTGCTGGCCGTCCTGGCCTTCTCCGCAACCATCGCCACCTCCGCCACGGCCGCTGAACTGTGCCGCACCGGCCAGAATGTCGACGCGCTGTGGGAAGGCAAATGGTACAAAGCGTCCGTGACCGCCGCGTCCGATACCCAGTGCAAAGTCACCTATCCCGGCTATGGCAAGGAATATGACGAATGGATTGGCCCGGACCGCCTGAAAATCAAGGTCATGTGGAAAGGCGACTGGTTTCCCGCCAAGGTGGTGCGCCGCGAAGGCGCCAATTACCTGATCAGCTATGACGGCTACGGACAGGACGACAACGAAATCGTTCCGGTATCGCGCATCCAGGCGCGCTGATCAAGGGCCTGAGTGTTTTGACTGTTGGTGATTTCTTTAGAACGAAAGCGCATATGATCCTCGTACCCAGAGGGGGCGCGCGCCGATTTCCAATAAAGAGAACCAGAGGAAACAGTCAATGAAGACACGGCATCACCCTGGCCGCCTTGCGGCCGGCCGCAGCTCGTCCTTTAATTTCAACAAGACCGCATCCACCCCGATTGCCTTGGCCGTGCTGGCGTTGACCAGCGCGGCCCCGGCATGGGCCCAGCAAGCCACCGGTGGCGGCGACAACGGCAATATCGAATCGGTTGTCGTGACGGGCTTTCGCGCCAGTTTGAACAGCGCGCTCAATACCAAGAAAAACAGCGATGGCATCCTCGACGTCATCAAGGCTGAAGACATCGCGAAATTCCCCGACGCCAACCTGGCCGAATCCTTGCAGCGCGTGCCCGGTGTCTCGCTGTCGCGCGGCGATGGCGGCGAAGGCAAGCAAATCACGGTGCGCGGACTGAACGCGGGCTTTACGCGGGTGCGCATCAATGGCATCGAGGGCGTGGCCGCCACCGGCGCGTCCGATATCAATGGCAGCACCAACCGTGGCCGGGGCTTCGACTTTTCCGTGTTCGCCTCGGAATTGTTCAACAGCCTTGAAGTACGCAAAACATCGGAAGCCGGCGTCGAGGAAGGCTCGCTCGGCGCCACGGTCGACTTGCGCACCGCGCGCCCGTTCGACTTCAAGGGCGAAACGTTCAGCGTGGGCGGCCAGGCCAGCTATAACTCGCTGGTGCGCCAGGCCGAACCGCGCGTGACGGCGCTGTATTCGAACCGCTGGGATACCGGCATCGGCAAGTTCGGCGCCCTGATCTCGCTGGCGCATTCGCGCCGTACCGTGCAGGAAGAAGGTTATGAGGCGGTGGAACTGCTGTCGGCCAGCGCCGATGGCGGATTCTGTTCGCCGGCCGGTTATGCGCCGCAAAACCCGGCCAACAGCGCCGTCAAAGGCATCGATGCGGCCAATTGCGGCTTCGGCGTGCCGCGCACCTCGAGCCTGGGCGCTTACACCGACGTGATGGGCCGCACCGACAATTATGGCGGCACCGTGGCCAATCCGGCCGCCGGTTCCGGCGCGTTCGCGCCGCGCATCCCGCGCTACCGACGTTCGCTCACGGATTACCAGCGCACCGGCGCCACCGGTTCCCTGCAATGGCGCCCGGACAGCAAGACGGAACTGAACCTCGACCTGTTGGGCGGCAAGTTCGACAACAAGCGCTACGACAATTACATTTCCGCGATTTCGTTTGGCCGCAGCCTGGCGCAATCGAACGGCAAGCCGCAATCGTCGATCCTGGAATCGCACTTCGACAGTAACGGCAGCTGGGACTATGCGAAATTCAACGCGGTCGACATCCGCACCGAAGGCTTGCTGGACGTGTACACCACGCTGTTCCGCCAGCACGTGATTTCAGGCCGCCACGATTTTTCCGACCGCTTCAAGATGGACTTCCTGACCGGCGTCTCGAATTCCGATCTCGATGAACCGATGCGCGCCACCGTGCAATTCGACGCGCCGAACATCAACGGCTTCTCGTGGGACTTCCGCCAGAACCGCAACGTGCCGGCCCTGAATTTCGGCATCGATGTGGCCGACCCAAGCAAGTTCACGTTCGCGCCGCAGGAAGCGGACGGCACCTTCCACGGCCAGTTCGTGGGCCGCTACCTGCACACCAAGAACAAGCTGAAAACCAACGCCGTCAACGCCAGCTTTGAAGTCAACGACAACATCACGTTGCGCGGCGGCCTGTCGGCCCGCAAGAACACGTGGACCAACGTGGAAATCGGTTCCGGCGGCAACGGCCTGGCGCTGCCGGCCGGCGTCACCATGGCCAGCATCACGCGCCAGATCGATGGCTTCGGCCGTGGCCTGGGCGGCAGCGGCGTGCCGACTTCGTGGGCCGCGGTGGACCTCGATAAATTCCGCCAGGTGTATGACATCGAATGCCACTGCTCCAAGGTGCCCGGGTCTGAATACAACCTGCTGGGACAGGCCAACCGGGGTGTCGAAGAATCCATCAACGCGCTGTATGCGATGGCGGACTTCCGTTACGACGTGGGACCGGTTCCCGTGCGCGGCAATGTCGGCGTGCGCGGCGCGGAAACCAAGGCGACCTCTTATGCACTGGTGAACGCCAACGGCACGCTGACGCCGGCTTCCTATACGCACAAATACCGCGACTGGCTGCCGGCGCTGAACGTGACGGCGCAAATGCCGGCGGATGTCTTGCTGCGCTTCTCGGCCGGCAAGACCCTGTCGCGTCCAGAGTACACGGACCTGGCGCCATCGACCACCCTGTCGTCGCAAAGCCAGACCGTCACCATCGGCAACCCGAACCTGGACCCGATCCGCGCCAAGACCTATGACCTGCAGGCCGAGTGGTATTACGCGAAGAACGCCATGGTATCGCTGGGCGCTTTCCGCAAGGAGATCAACACGTTCATCCAGGGCGTGTCAGAACGCGCCGTGTTCTCGTCGCTGGGCTTGCCGGATTCGATCCTGCTGGGCGGCGGCTGTTCGATCACGGGCGGTACGCCGGCCTGCGCGACGTTACCTGGCACCACCGTGGTAGTGAACCGCAAGGTCAACACGCCGGGCGGTCCGTTGAATGGCCTGGAATTCAACTGGCAGGCACCGTTCACGTTCCTGCCGGGGCCCTGGAGCAATTTCGGCGCGCTGCTGAACTACACCAAGGTGAAGTCGAGCATCACCTACATCACGCGGGTCGACAACCCGAACACGGCGGCCAACGAATTGCTGAGCCAGACCGCCAACTTCACGGGCCTGTCGCCGAAAGCGCACAACATCACGCTGTATTACGAAGATCCGAAGTTCAGCGCGCGCGTGTCGAAAGCGTACCGTTCAGCGTACCTGCAAAGCGTGCTGGGGGATGTGGCGGGCCACGACTACACCATCGTCGATGGCTCGTCGAACGTGGACTTCAGCGTGTCGTACAACATCACGCCAAAGCTGCGCGTGACGTTCGAAGGGCAAAACCTGACGGACACGCCGCTGCGCTATGGCCGCGATTCGCAGCGTAACGACACCTTGCTGTATGTGCATTCGGGGCGGACGTTTGTGCTGGGGATGACGTACAAGTACTGACGCTGAGGCGCAGGCAATGGCGGTTTCCGCTACGCGGAGGCCGCCCTATTGCGCAGATCCCGTTGACCGAGATGTTATGCGATTGGCCACGACAAATGCTAAATAGAGCGTTAGAAAATACCATCCAAAGACACATAGGTCCGTCCAGACGATGCGACCGAACTTACTCTGTGCAACCAAACGTAATTCTGGGCTGGAACCGGACGTCGACGAATTAGCCAGGTAGCCAAGTACAGCATTTCCGAGCGGCACCCACAGCGTTGTATAACAAAATATCCGTTTGAACCTCACTTTATAGAGGAAGATCCCAGAGAGAATGCCAAGGACAAGGCTAAAAGGCAGGGCCCGCATTGCGATGGCGATCATTAAGCCCCCCTCGCCACCTCGCGATTGAAGTGCATATTGGCCGAGCGGAGACTGAATGATGTATACAAAGAGATCGCTAGTAGGAAGGATGCCCGGCAACGCATAGCCCAGCTTGATTACAACGGCTACGGCTGCACCCAAGAACACGGCAACCAGAATTGAGAAGATGGTCTTAAATCGCATAACGTTTAACAGTCGTCAAATTGACGTTTTAACAAATTTTACCACTCCCATTCCCAGCCAGAGCAACCCAAACTGCTGAAGCAAGTCCGCGCCTTGATCCGCACGATGTACTACAGCATCCGCACAGAACAGATCGACGTCGATTGGACGCGGCAGGTACCTCCCCGATTTTTTCGATCTTACTAATTCGCGCGATCCGCTAATACCGGCCGCTTTCTGATTCCCTCTCGATCTTTCATCCCGGCGGGAACTTATTCCTGCGACGCCTGTCCAAGTTTTAGTAACCGTTATAGCGAAGCCGCGCGGCTTCATATTGGGTAGCAATCGATAGCGAGATCGGTTTTTGGGGAGGAGACCACCATGTCCTACATTCACCGCCATATTCACATGCCCACGGATTTGCTCATGGCATTCAGCAAGCACACCGGCTTGTTCTGGAGTGGGATTGAAATCGAGGGGGCGATTTGCGATGTGCTTGCCGCTACGATGCAGCCGCAGCAGGCGCAGGAACAAACGCCGGAGGTCGACGTGGCCAACGGCTACCAATGGAAACAACTCTTTCTGCCGGAAGGTACAGTACTGCGCGCCAGCTTCGGGCGTCAGTCTTACTACGCCGTGGTGGAGGGTTCCGAGATCAAGTATGGCAAATTCAGCCTGTCACCGTCGGCTTTCGCCAACCTGCAAGGCAGTGGCAACCGCAACGCTTGGAAGGCGGTCTGGCTGCGTTTTCCGGGATTTAAGGATTGGGTGCGCGCCGATGAGTGCCGCGCTGTGCGGCGGGCAGTGACTGCGCGGATGTTCGCGCCGGAACAGGCGGCGGGATCAAGCGAACCGGAGGCAACACCGGCTGTTCCGATTGGACCTCACCAGCAACGCTACACCGAAAAGCCTCCGATGCAGCATGAGGTCACTCCCCTGTTCCAATTGCTTCGCGACTTCCCCGAAGACGAAACCGTTCCCACCGATCCAGCCCCGGCAAGCGATGAACCCAGCCGACAAGCACTTCCTGCGCCAGAAGCTTCCCAGTCCGGCAAGAACAGCGCAAAAAAGCGTCGCGGAACGACTCCCGCCAATCCGCGATGAACTTCGTAAAGCCGCGTTACCTGGCAGTGCAAATGCCCGGGCGTGCTGGCAGGTGTCGCTGATGCTGGTGCTATTGCATGCATGGCGGCGTCCCCCCGGGACTACTGCAAACTGATCCCGCGCGAATCAATCCGCACCCGCTCCGGGTCCAGGCCCACGGTGCGCAAATTCTCCCGCGCGGCATTGCGCAAATTCGCCTGCTGCAATGCCGGTTGCGGATTGGTCTGCTGCGACTTGTAAGCCAGCGCCATGAAGGTGCCCGTCATCGCGCTTTGCTCGTACAGGTTGCGCAGCGCGGACGGGCTTTGCCCTCCCAACGTGCTGCGCAGCGATGGCTGGTGCCGCAACTGTTCCACGACGGCGCCAAATTCCTCGTCCGACACTTCCTTGTTCATCATCACCATGTAATTCCCGACCAGGAATGCGGCCAGCGCACCGCCAACGTCGTTGCGCGGCAATCCCAGCTTGCTTTCCAGCTTGGTCCAGAAATCCATGCTGTCGGCAAACGCCTTGGTCATCGTGGCGCGATGCTCGGGCGGAAAGTGCTGTGCAAGGCCGGCCGCATTGCGCTGCACGGCGGACGGGGCATCGGCGCGCAAGTTCACGGCAGTTTCAGCACCCTGCCGCCCACCGCCGCTCCGCTCTTGCTTCGCCTGGCCACTGGCGGCATTAATCATCGTCAAGTTGTTCACCACCGACTGGTGCATGAAACTGTTGAGTGGCGCGCCATAGACCGCATAATCCTGCCCCAGCCATTGGGCCTGCGCCGGCAGCAACGCCGCGCCGCACAGCGCCGCTACCGCGCATTGCCGCTTCCATTTGAGTACCCTGCCCGCCTTCGCCGCCATGACCGCCCCCGTGAAGAATCAGCGGATCAGGTTAGCAAATCGTCATCGGATACGCCGCACAATTCAGCCTCCTGCGCGCAATGCGGGATTGCACGATAATCATCGATCCTGCAACCTGGATAATTGAACCCATGAGCAACCTGTCCGAATTCCCCATCACCGCCAAATGGCCCGCGCAATACCCTGAACGCCTGCAACTGTATTCGCTGCCGACGCCCAACGGCGTCAAGGTCTCGATCATGCTGGAAGAAACGGGACTGCCGTATGAAGTGCACCTGGTCAGCTTCGACAGGAACGACCAGATGTCGCCGGAATTCCTGTCGCTGAACCCGAACAACAAGATTCCCGCCATCCTCGATCCGGACGGCCCGGGCGGCAAGCCGCTGCCGCTGTTCGAATCCGGCGCGATCCTGCTGTACCTGGCGGAAAAGACCGGCCAGCTGTTGCCGCAAGACGCTGCGGGCCGCTATGAAACCATCCAGTGGCTGATGTTCCAGATGGGTGGCATCGGCCCCATGTTCGGCCAGGTCGGCTTCTTCCACAAATTCGCCGGCAAGGAATATGAAGACAAGCGTCCGCGCGACCGCTACATCAACGAATCGAAACGCCTCTTGGGCGTGCTGGAGCAGCGCCTGCAAGGCCGCGACTGGATCATGGGCGACCAGTACACCATCGCCGACATCGCGATCCTGCCGTGGGTGCGCAACCTGGTCAGCTACTATGGCGCCGGTGAACTGGTGGGCTTCGACAATTTCCCGAACGTGCAGCGGGTGCTGGCGGCGTTCAGCGCGCGCCCGGCCGTGGCGCGCGGCCTGAATATTCCGCCACGCGGTTAAGCGCTACGGCTTTGGGGTTGCCGCGTGGCCTTCCAGCGGCAACTCCGGCAGGAACAGCAAGATCATCAACCCCAGCATCACCATCACCGCCCCGCCCGCGAACACGCCGGCAATCGCTTGCCGGTACACCGCGACAGTCGCCGCCGGCAGCACCGTCCCCGGCAACACAGCCGCCGCCTGCAAGCCATGCGTATGCAGCGCATGCGCCAGCATGGCGCCGGACCCTGTCACACCCAGCAAGCCGCCCAGTGAACGGAAGAACGCCAGCATCGCCGTGCCGACACCGCGCCGCGCCAGCGGCAAGGCGTTTTGCACCGCCACCGTCATATTCGGAATGATCAACCCCAGTCCCGCGCCCAGCAGGAAGATGGCCGGTTCCAGCAACAAGTAGCCGGCGCTGTTGGACACACCCCACGCCAGCACGGCAAAGGCCACCATGGCGGCCGACAAGCCCAGTATCTGCGGCTTCTTGTAATTGCCGGTGCGTGACAGCCAGCGCCCGCCCAGCGGCGATGAAATGATCATGCCGGCCATCATGGCCACCGTCGCCAGGCCGGACTTTGCCGGACTCAGTCCCATCACCAGCTGGAAGAACAGCGGGAAGAACACGGACGATCCCATCAGCCCCATGAAGGTCAGCGCCATCACCACGCTGCCAAGATTGAACACCCGGCTGTGGAACAAATCCGGCGGCAGCACCGGTTCCGGCACGCGCCGCACGTGCAGCGCCAGCCACACGCCGCCCACCACCGCCAGTGCCGCGCACACCGCGACCTGCGCCGAATCCCACGCCCACTCGGTGCCGCCCAGCGCCAGCACCAGCAAGCCGGACGTGATCGCGCCCGTCATCAATACGGAACCCAGGTAATCGATGCGGTGCGCCGGGCCGTGGCGATCGGTGTGCAGGGTGCGGGCAATCACATAAAACGCCGCCGCGCCGACCGGCAGGTTGACATAGAAAATCCAGTGCCACGACAGCGCATCGGTGATCACGCCGCCCAGCAGCGGACCGAGGATACTGGTGACGGCAAACACCACCGGCACCAGTCCCATGCGCTTACCCCGTTCCGCCGGCGGCACCACGTCGGCAATCACGATTTGCGCCAGCGGCATGAAGCCCCCTGCCCCGATGCCCTGCAGCGCGCGGAACGCCACCAGTTGCGTCATATCCTGCGCCAGCCCGCACAGCACGGATCCGGCCAGGAAGGCCCCCATGGCGGCAAAGATCACCGGGCGGCGGCCAAACTGGTCGGCCAGCTTGCCATACAGCGGCATGGTGGCGGTGGACGCCAGCACATAGGCGGTCACCACCCACGACAAATGCGCCATGCCGCCCAGTTCCGCCACAATGCGCGGCAAGGCGGTGGCGACAATGCTCTGGTCCAGTGCGGACAGGCCCAGCAGCACCATCATGCCCAGATAAATGGCGCGGATTTCGCGTTCGGTCGCGGGTATGGTGGTGGTCGTCGTCATGGCTGCGCAATCTCGCTCAAGGGGCCGATGGCGTCGGCCAGCGCCGCCATCTGTTGTGGGGACAGGCGGGCGATGCGGCGCGCCAGCCAGTCGCGGCGGCGGTCGCGCAGCGCGTCAATGGCTTGCTGGCCGCGCGCCGACAACAGCAACCCGGAGCGGCGCCGGTCTTGCGGATCGGGCGCGCTGCGCTCGACCATGCCGGCCGTTTCCAGCGCCTTGATATGGCCGCTCATGGTGGCGCCCTTGACGTTTTCCAGCCGCGCCAGTTCCGCCACGCCGATGCCCGGCTGTTCCTGGATCACCGCCAGCAACATCGCCTGCATCGGGGCCAGTCCCTGGTCGGTGCCGCTGCTTTCACGGCGGATTTCCCGCACCAGTTGTTTCAGCACCACGCGCAGGCTGTCGGACAGGGCCAGTGCTTGCGGTGTCACGGGATGGTCAGTTGTCATGGTCACAAATATAGATAGGCTACCTATCTATATTACCCCAATGCCGCCAGCTTTGCTGTGAGGATGTGCGCATTTCCTAATGGCACTTTCTTGGTACACTGGGCGATTCTTATCATAATGACAGGCCCCATCCTGCACGCCAGCTCCGATGAAATTCCGTGATTTCCTGTTTGCCCTGTCCGCATTGGCCGCACCATTTGCCATGGCGGCCCCTCCCACAGAATACTTTTTCGACGCACCGCAATTCAGCGGCGCGCAACTGTCCCCGACAGCCCGTTACCTGGCGGTCCGGGCCGGCGAACCGGGCAAGCGCCTCGGGCTGGCGGTGATCGATCTCGAGAAAATGGATATCCAGCCGGTGATCGGTTATTCCGATGTCGATATCGGCGAGGTCCAGTGGATCAACGACCAGAGGCTGGTGTACGACACCATCGACCTCCGGGCCGCACGCGGCAGCGTGCACCGGGCGCCCGGCCTGTTTGCCATCAACCGCGATGGCGGCAAGCCGGTACAACTGGCGGAGCGCGACGGCGATGGCCGGATTGTCAGCACGGAGCAACGGCACAAGGCGGAGATATTGTCGTGGAATCACTTCCTGATTCCACAACAGGGAAAGCAGGATAGCGACTGGGTGTACGTGGTCAACCCTGTCTATGCCGGGCCGCGTGAAGTCCGCCACGTGGACCTGAAGCGCGTTCACACCTATAACGGGACGGTACAAACCGTGCCGCGCCCGCCCCATACGCAGTATTGGCTGCTTGATTTCAAGGGCGAACCACGCCTGGCCATGGCGAAGGACGGCGGCAAGGATCTGGTCTATTACCAGGACCCGGCCACCGACCAGTGGCGCGTGCTGGCCAGCTTCCAGGCCTACACCGACCGTGCCAACGGTTTTTCGCCGCTGGCATTCGGCCCCAATGGCACGCTGTACGCCTCCGCCCACGTGGGCCGCGACAAGGCGTCGATCCACACGGTCAACCTCGGCACAGGCGCGCTCGACCCGGAGCCCAAGGTCAGCTCCGACGAATACGATACGAAGGGAACGTTCATCAACGGCAGCAACAAATTGCTGGGCGTGCGCGTGACCACGGATGCCCATGCCACGGCCTGGTTTGACAGCGGCATGCAGGCGGTACAAAAGGCAGTCGATGCACTGCTGCCGGATAACGTGAACCTGATCTCGGTGGCGGCCCGGCCTGAAACACCGTGGGTGCTGGTGGAATCGTATTCGGACGTCATGCCAAGGACCTACCTGATCTACAACACGGCGACCCGGTCCTTGAAACGGATCGGCGGTGCTTATCCCCGCATCGACCCCGCCCAGATGGGACACCAGCAAACCCTGCGCTACAAGGCGCGCGACGGCCTGAGCATCCCCGCAACACTGACCCTGCCGCCAGGCGTACCGGGCAAAAATTTGCCGCTGGTGGTAATGGTGCATGGCGGCCCCTATGTGCGCGGATCGACCTGGGGCTGGGATGCGCACGCCCAATTCCTGGCCACGCGCGGCTATGCCGTACTGGAACCGGAATACCGCGGCAGCACGGGTTTCGGCTATCAGCATTTCCGCGCGGGATGGAAGCAATGGGGCCTCGCCATGCAGGATGACATTGCCGATGGCGCCAAGTGGGCCATCGCGCAGGGCATCGCCGACCCGAAACGCATCTGCATTGCCGGCGCAAGTTATGGCGGCTATGCCGCGTTAATGGGACTGCTCAATGACAGCGATTTATACCGCTGCGGCATCAACTGGGTCGGTGTCACGGACATCGCCTTGCTGTACAACGGCACGTGGACCGAAAACAGCGATGTCTCCGACCGCTGGCGCCAATATGGGATGCCGGAACTGGTCGGAGACTTGGTCAAGGATGCCGCCCAACTGAAGGCAACGTCGCCACTGCAGCAGGCAAGCCGCATCAAACAGCCACTGCTGCTGGCCTATGGCGGCTCGGACGACCGCGTGCCTATGCACCATGGCAAGCAATTCTTTGAAGCTGTCAAACATACGAATTCACAAGTGGAGTGGCTGCTGTACCCATCCGAAGGCCATGGCTGGAAACTGCAAAAAACCAATGTCGATTTTTGGGAGCGCGTGGAGCGTTTCCTGGCACGCCATATCGGCCCGGACGTGGCCAAATAACACGGTAGAATGCGAGACAAACGCCCACCTACAACAATACGGAGATGGCCATGACGCCACGCAGGCTGCATTTACTTGCTGTCATACTGCTTGCCGCCGTTGGCAATGGCTGTGGCGGAGGAGGCGGCGGCAGCACCCCGGTCACCACCGCGCCGCCTGTCATCGTTGACCCGCCGCCCTCGTCCGGCAGCCTGGCCGTGCTGATGATGGGGAACAGCCACACCGCCTTCAACGACTTGCCCGCGATGCTGGCCGCCATGCTGCGCGCGGGGCGTCCCGGCAAAACCGTGGACGTGGTCAACGCGCCTGGCATCCTGTTCCTCGACCAGCGGCTGACCGATGCGGAAACCCAGCGCCTGTTCAACAGCCGGAAATGGAATGCAGTGATGTTCCAGGCGCAGCAATACAGCTTGTCCGGCCAGTTCACTTATTCGACCGAGGAAGCCGTCGAGTGGGTGCGGCTGGCGCGCGCGCAGCAATCCGTGCCGGTGATGTTCCCGGAATGGCCGCGCCTCGGCATCGATGAAACCCAGCGCATCCTGGACGTGCATGTGGGCATCGCGCAGCGCCAGCCCGCTTGCGTCGCGCCAATCCCGCAAGCGTTCGACCTGGCGAAAAAACGCACACCGGACCTGGTGCTGCATGCGGCGGACGGCAACCACTCTGCTCCGCCCGGCGCCTTCCTGGCCGCGCTGGTGCTGTATGGCACCTTGACCGGCAATGCGCCGCAAGGCTTGCCGGCGCTGTCGCCGTTCAATGTCGATGCCGCCACGCAGGCGCGCCTGCGCGCGGTGGCCGACGAACAATTAAAGCTGACCAACGGGCGGCAGTATTGCCCGAACGATGTGCTGTTATAGGACCTCGCGTGATCGCTTGCATGATTGCAGCAAGGTCCGTATAATGCGGGCCCTTCGGGTCGTTAGCTCAGCTGGTAGAGCAGCGGACTTTTAATCCGTTGGTCGCAGGTTCGAATCCCGCACGGCCTACCACGAATACCGCAGTACCAGATCAGGCTCACCCGCTTCGGCGCGTGAGCTTTTTTCTTTTGCGCCAGCCAATTCCCCTGTCAGAATTTTCCTTTCAATCGTGACATTGTGCGTAAATTGCGCAGCACTCCATTTGCTACACTCCGCCGACTTCGCGCAACACTACGAACATGAAAGAAAATCATGCTGCTTGTCTGGGGAAAGCGTCCGTACGGCGCCGCTGAATGAAGACTGGTACAAGTCTGTCATTCGCGACCAGTTCGCGGACAAACAGCTGCTGGAACTGGCCCTCCTGCGTGCACGCTGCGACCAGCGTGACGAGCCATTGCAACTGCAGGTATTTCAGCGACTGGCTGAACGGACGCAGTGACCGGCTCATCCAGCATCCAAACGATTTGATAACGAAGGAGAAAAATACATGGGCATGATAGGCTACTTCGCTGCAGTAAGTCCGGCAACGCTGGCGGAACTCCGCAACAACCCGGACGATATCGAAAACTACCTGTATCCCAATGACGGCGATGACGAACCGCCGAATTCACTCGATGTCGACAAGGCCTGGCACGGCATTCATTTCATGCTCGCCGGTGCCAGCGATGACGGCGAAGGTCCACTGACCATGGCGGTGCTGGGTGGCGAAGCAGTCGGTGAAGACATGGGTTATGGCCCTGCCCGCTTCCTGGCGGCGGACGAAGTGAAGGCTGTGTCGGATGCGCTCCAATCTCTCGGCGAAGAAGCGTTCCAGCGCCGCTATGCGCCGCAGGCCATGGAAGAAGCCCAGATCTATCCCGACATCTGGGTTCGCGATGGCGATGAAGCGCTCGATTACATCATGGACAATTACCGCCGGATGGTCGTCTTCTATTCCGACGCGGCACAACGCGGCGACGCGGCGCTGCTTTGGCTAAGCTGATCTAATGTTGCGGGCAAGCACTAGAAAGATCCATTCATGGCAACTCTGTTCCTATCCGATGCCTTCGACAGCAAAGTGATTTGCGCAGGCGATTACCACGCCGCGCAGTCTGAAGAACTCTATTTACGGCTGCGGCTGCAGTTCCTCATGATGATTCTTTTTGGGCGGAAGCTGTACATCACCGAAGGCTGGGCGCTTGATTCAGTACCGTTCATCAAGGTTGCGGGAGAAGCCATTGCCGCCATCAAGGAACTGCGCGATGGCGGTACGCGCCGCCTGGAGTTGGACAGCTTTTCGCCAATCATCATGGAAAAGCGGCGGGACGGCAGGTTCGGTAATATTTTTCAGTCTTATGCCGACCGCAAGGATGTGCGCTGGTCCGGCTTCATGCCTTATGTCGATCAAGCGGATTGCCGCGATTTCATTGCCGGGAATTTGCGCGCCAAGGCCCAGCTCGGCGTCAGCACGCCAGACGCGATCTATCAAACTTTCTCGCAAATCATTCCCGGTGCTTCTTTCGCCACCGATATGGCGTGCGTCGCGGAATACTTCTCCCACGAAGAAGAGAAACGGATGCTGCGCGTTCATCCCGCCCCCCACGACTTCTATGGACATTTCGACAGATTTCTGAGGGAGGCAGCAGCAAAGCAGCATACGGCCTTGGGCAGGACGGCGATCTCCGCACTCAACCGAAGTATGGCCTTTTCGACGTCATCGCTGGCCATGCAATTCGCCACTCAGCAAGAAGATCCGTGCGTGCGCGCTGACTTAATGCATGGAATCAATACTGCATACATGAAAGTGAGTAGCGACGCCGCCAACGCGCAGATGTCAACGCCAGCACGGCCAATTGGACAAGCCGGCGCGGATATCGATGAGATTGTTGTCGGCGCATTCGAGTCTTCGCAACAAGGCTACGATCAATTCTTCCTGCACGGGTATCAAAGCGAACACGATCTTTCCAGCCAGCTTGCCGCACTGGAAGCGGAAAACTGGCGGCCCATCTGGCAAAAAACCATCCTGTTGGCACTTTCCGATGAATGGAAACAGGCAGTCAACGGCTTTTCACAGCACACCGCTCAGCATGGGGAGACGGCAACTATCGACTCCTCATCCTATGAAAGGCTGGAGACCCTGCTGAACAAACACGTACCGGAGCTGGTGATTTCTTACAGCCCGATCACACGACTGTTTGGATACCGCGGATCTGAGAGGGTCAGGAAGGCCTTCGGCAGCATCTCCGGCGGCGGCATTGCCTCTTTCGCCAGCATATTCGGTATGCTGCTGATTCAGAAGGAACTGAGCGCAGCCCATCTTGCTGCGAGCGCAATCGAAACCGCTGGAATTCAAACTGCCATGAAGTTCGCCGAAAACACATTGAAGGAAAGTTTTCCCGAACAGCTCAACCTTCTGGCGCCGAACAGCTGGGGGGCCAAGCGCAGTTCCATTCTCGATCCGAAAATGCGCCTCTGAAAGTGGTGAGCCCGGCAGCATCCGGAATTTCACATCGTCTTCACAAAGGTTCAGCCAAGCTGGCGGCGCCCCCCCCTGAGCGCCGCCATCCATGCCCAAAACCGCCACACTGTTGAAGTACACCCTCGCCGCAACCGCCGCCATGGCCACGGCATTCGCCATCGGCATCTGGCTGCCGTTGCAGGAATTCCCCCCGGCGCCCGGCAACGCCGCCCCAACCGTGATCGACGACGTGACACTGATCGACCCGCGCAGCGGCACCGCAACGGCGCACCAGACCGTCATCATCGCCGGCAACCGCATTGCCTACACCGGCCCCTCGGCCGATACGCCGCAGGCCGATGGCGCCCGCCGCATTGCCGGCAGCGGTAAATACCTGATCCCGGGATTGTGGGACGCGCACATCCATACGCTCAAGCTCTCGCCTCAATTGCACTTTCCACTGCTGCTGGCCAACGGCATCACGGCGGTGCGCGACATGGGCGATGGCTGCTCATGGAGAGGCAATCCGCGGTGCGTGCCGGACGCGCCCGGATGGAAAGCCCGGATCGCGCAAGGCATACTGCTGGCGCCACGCCTTGCCGCGACGGCCAGCTTTCACGTCGAATCGCTGGGTGATGGCGACACGCGCGATGACGCTGCCATCGATCACGACAGCCGCCTGCTGGTTGCCGCACTTAAGGCGCGCGGCGATGATTTCATCAAACTGCAACTGGACCAGCGCATCGATCCCGCGCTCTTCCAGGCCATGATCCGGCAGGCGACAGCGCACGGCATGCGCGTCGCGGGGCACCTGCCTTTCACGGTCGATGTGCTGGACCCGTTGTCCGCTCCGCTGCACAGCATCGAACATGACACCGGCCTGTTGCCGCAGTGCGCCGCCCTGCCCGGCACATTCGATGGCCGCAACCGATCCAAGGCCGCCCTGCTTGCCAGCATTGACGCGAAGCGCTGCGACGCCGTGCTGGCGGCCATGGCCGAACGGGGCACGGCCTATGTGCCAACCCACACCGCATCGGCGGGACAGGACTGGCAGTTGCTGTCAGGCGCCTATGCCGGCGATGAGCGCGTGGCATACGTGCCTGCGCCGCAGCGGTGGATCTGGCGCGTTTATGCCAGCATGGCCATTGCCGGGACCGACGCCGGCCATCGCCCGGTGCTTGAAGCTTACTACCGGGCGGCACAGCAACTGACGCAACGTGCGCAAGCGCGCGGCGTGCCGGTACTGGCCGGCAGCGATGCCCTGGACCCGTATGTGACGCACGGTTTCGGCTTGCACGACGAACTGCTGCAACTGGTGCGGACGGGGTTGACGCCCGCCGAGGCATTGCGCGCCGCGACCTGGGCCCCCGCACGCCATTTCGGCCTGGAGCGCGACTTGGGCACCGTGGAGGCGGGCAAGCTTGCCGACATGGTTTTGCTGGAGGCCAACCCACTCGAAGATATTCGCCACGCGCGCGCCATCCATACGCTGATCTTCAATGGCAGAGTCTATCCCCGCAAGGACCTGGACGCGATGCTGGCGTACACGCGGGCGCAGGCGTCCAGCTTCGCGGTCGCCTGCCAATTCATCTGGGGCATGCTCAAGCCTGGTTAATTGCCGTCAGGGCCGCGCACCGATGTATTGCTTCACGATCGCGTCATAGGTGCCGTTCGCGCGGATCGCCTTCAGTCCGGCGTTAAAGGCGTCGCGCATGCGGGCATCGCGGAACACGGCGCGGCGTGGGCTTTCCGGGAAAATCCTGTGGTAGGTCAGCGCCTGCCTGGCGTCAATTTGCGGTTCCAGCTTGTCGATGTAATAGCCGAAAATCAAACGGTCGCCCACCACCACATCGACCCGCCCCATATACAGCAGCTTGTTCTGCGTGATTTGGGCCGGCAATTCCCGGTAATCCGAATGGCCGCTGGCGACCAGGCTGAAACGGTCTCCCAGCACCATGCTGGCGTTCTGGAAGGCCGCCACCGAGTAATTGGACAGGTCTTCGATCTGGTTCACCTTCAAGTTCCGGCGCGCCAGGGTGGTGGCGACGTTTTGATAAACGATGTAATTGTCCGTGAAGTAGTCCTGGCCGCCGATGCCTTCCGTGATCGACAGCAGGCCATCGAGCTGGCCGGCACGCAGCATGGCCAGCGCGCGCGTCTGCGGCAGCATGTGCGCCACGAGTTTGAAGCCCCCGGCAGCCATGGCCTGCCGGGCAATGTCGTAATCCAGGCCCGACGTGCCCGACTCCATGATGTACGGCGGCTTGGGCAAGCCCATGCCGACCTGCACTTCCTTCAGGACGGCATCCTGCCCATGCACAACGCCGCTTGCCATCGCAAGGCAGGCGATGGCAAGGCGTCGCGAAGTTCCATGTAGCGCCAGCATAATGCCTCCCTGTTCGTATCGCTCATCAATACGATACACCTGGCAATGCTGATTTCCTACGGCGTTATCAGCAGGTGTCGCGGGTTTGAAACGGGCATCAGCGCCGCAGTCACGTCATGCTATGCCGCCGTTCACTCGCCCTCCAGCGCATTGAGCAACTGCGACAGCCGCATATCCAGCATCGCCAGTTCGTCCGCGCCGATCGCCGACAAAATCCGCCGTTCGTTTTCCACATGCGCCGCCACCGCGCGGTCGATCAGTTTCAGTCCGGCGGGCGTCAGTTGCACCAGCACGCTGCGCGCATCGTCGGGATTCGGCAACCGCCGCACCAGTTCCCGCGTTTCCAGCCCTTTTAAGCGATGCGTCATGGTGCCGGAGGTGATCATCAGGGTGGAAAACAGCGCGGTCGGCGCCAGGCAGTGCGGCGCGCCCGAGCGGCGCAAGGTCGCCAGCACGTCGAATTCCCAGAAGCTCAGGCCGAACTTTTCAAACGTTTCATCGAGCTTACGCTGCAATAGCGCGGCGCAGCGTTTGATGCGGCCGATCGGGCCCATCGGGCTGCAATCAAGGTCGGGCCGTTCGCGCGCCCATTGAGCCAGGATGGCGTCGACCGCGTCTGGCGGGCGTTTTGCAGCCGCCTTGCCGCCGCCCTTACTGTTTCGCTTCCCATTCTCCATGCCGCCGCTCCGATTCACTGCACGATTTATCTTGAATTCAAATTATATGCTATGCTGAATTTATCTTGATTTGAAGATAAATTGCAGATGAATAGGAGGACCTATGCAGCAACGCAAACTGGACATCCTGCTGACCGCGCTGGCGCCCATGATCTGGGGTTCGACGTACATCGTCACCACGGAATGGCTGCCGCCTGACCGCCCGTTTATCGCCGCGCTGCTGCGCACGCTGCCCGCCGGCCTGTTGCTGACCGTGTTCGCGCGGCAGTTGCCACCGGCGGGACAGTGGGGCCGGCTGCTGTTGCTGTCCGCGCTGAACATTGGTTTCTTCCAGGCGCTGCTGTTTGTCGCCGCCTACCGCTTGCCGGGCGGCGTGGCCGCCGTGGTGGGCGCGATCCAGCCACTGCTGGTGATGGCGCTGGCTTGGGCGCTCGATGGCCGCCGCTCCAGCGGCGTGGCGATTGGCGCCGCCGTGGCCGGCATCGGCGGCATGGCGGCGCTGCTGCTGTCGCCGGGCGCCGTGTGGGACCCGGCGGGCATCGCCGCCTCGCTGGCGGGTTCGGCCAGCATGGCGGCCGGCATGTACCTGGCGCAGCGCTGGAAAACCAATGTGCCCGTGCTGGCCTTCACCGGCTGGCAATTGCTGGCCGGCGGCCTGATGCTGGCGCCCGCCGCGCTGGCCTTTGATCCGCCGCTGCCCGCGCTGACCATCGCGCAAATGCTGGCCTATGGCTACCTGTCGCTGGTCGGTGCGATGGCGGCCTATGTCTTGTGGTTCCGCGGCGTGGCGCGGCTGTCGCCGGTGGCGGTGTCGTCGCTGGGACTACTGAGCCCTTTGACCGCCGTGGTATTGGGCTGGGCGCTGCTGGGCCAGCGCCTCGATGGGATTTCACTGTTGGGCATGGCGATCGTCCTGGCCAGCATTCTGACGGTGCAGTGGGCCGCGCAACGTGCCACACCTGCCGCACAATTTGTTCAACGCCGTTCCGCCTGAGAAAGGGTACCTATGCAAAGCACGATTACTTCATTGATTGAATCCCGCGCCTCCGTCAACCATTTCGACGCCAGCCGCCCGCTCACCGACGTTCAGATCACGGAACTGGTGCGCCTGGCCACCCTGGCACCCACCGCCTACAACTTCCAGAACTGGAAATTTATCGCGGTGCGGGCTCAGGCAGCCAAAGAGCGCCTCAAAAGTGTCGCCTATAACCAGCAAAAGGTGGCCGACGCCGCCGTCACGTTCATCATTTGCGGCACCCTGGCCGCGCATGAAGGTTTATCAAAGGCGCTGCAGCCATCGGTCGACGCGGGCATTTTGCCGCAACCGGTGGTGGACAGCTGGGTCGCCATGGCCAGCGGCGCGCATCCGGGCAATCCCCAATTGCAGCGCGACGAAGCGGTGCGCTCGGCCTCCCTGGCGGCCATGACGCTGATGCTGGCAGCCGAAGGCATGGGACTGGCCTCGTGCCCGATGAGCGGGTTTGACGCGGAGGGCGTGGCGCGGGAATTCAACCTGGGATCGAATGACGTGCCGGTGATGCTGGTGACGGTGGGTTATGCGGCGCAGGACAACTGGCCGCCGAAGCGCCGCAAGCCGGTGCGGGAAGTGCTGGAGCTGGCGTAATCCGGCTGCTGGCAACGCTGTTCCGGACGGGCAGAGAAATGGGTCGGGGTTGTGAATATATCGCGGACGGCAACTTCGTAGGGCGGTTTCCGCCGGGGCGGAAGCCGCCATGCGTGCGCCATCGCCAACGCATGCAGCACCTGTCCGCACACAATGGCGGCAAGCCTGCGGCTTACCGCCCTACGATGTTTGGCAGACCGATTTATTCACAACCTCTACGGGGCGGACGCCTGCGGCAAGGCCGACGCGGCGGCCAGGGAGAACTGCCCCCGGAACTGGCGCGCCAGCACCAGCCATGTGACCGCGCCGATCCCGCTCAACACCAGCCAAGGCAATGCCGGCATATGCAGCGCGCGGCTGCTGTCGGACAGCCAGCCGCCCGCCACGTAACCCAGCAAGCCGCCCAGCGCCAGCCCGATGCGGCTTAGCCCCATGTAGCTGGCGCGCGCCGTGGGGCGGGCAAAGCGCGCCACCAGGGATTCGCGGGCCGGCTCGGCAACCAGCAAGCCAAGGTAAAACAGCGCCACCACCGCAAACAGCGGCGCCACGCCTGACGCCAACGGCACCATCGCCAGCGCCACCGTCATCACCCCCAGGCCGCACAACAGGCGCACCTGTTCCGTCAGGTAGTGCGCCCCCAGCCGCGCCAGCGGATACAGCAGCAACACGGCCAGCGCCGCATCCATGCTGTACATCCACGCCACCGCTTGCGACGTGCCCGCCACTTGCGTCACCAGCACCGGCAACAACATCATCAACTGCACATTGAGCACGTAATAGCCGCTCAGCGCCAGCACCAGCAGCAGGTAGCGTTTGTCGGCCAGCGGCGTGCGCAATGCGGCCAGCGCGCCGGTACCCGGGGCCGCCATTCGGTAGGCCGGCAGCAGCAGTGCATTGAGCAACGCCGCCAGCACGAACACGGCGCAACCCCCCATTGCCACCCAATAAAAATCAAACGACAGCAGCCATGTTCCCAGCAGCGCGCCCGCCACGGCGCAGGCGCTCTCCAACGTCATCAGCAATGCATAAAAACCATTGCGCTCGGCGGGCCGCGTCAGCTTGACCGCCAGCGCACCGCGCGCCGGTTCGAACAGGCTACCGCCAAGCCCGGACAAGACGCAGGACACCAGCAAGTGCACGGGACTATGCGCATACGCCAGCACGGCAAAACCCGCGGCGCGCAGCAGCATGCCCGTCACCACCATCGGCCGCGCGCCATAGCGGTCCGACAGCGAACCACCGACCAGCGCCAGCCCCTGCTGCGCCACCTGGCGTATGCCCAGCGCCAGCCCCACCGCCGCCGCCGCCCAGCCCAGCTGGTCGACGAAGCGCAGCGCGATCATCGGGAACACCAGATAAAAGCCCGCCACCACCAACACGTTGTCCATCACGATAAACCGCTTGCCCAGCGTCCTTGCCCGTTCCGCACCTTGCATCACAACCTCCCTGATCAAGCAGCCATGGTAGGGAACCCTCAGCCATAATAGAATCCTCAATACTGAAATAATTTCTATTTGAAATTCTTATGGCTGAAAACATGTCGATTGAGTTCGATGACCTGCGCCTGTTGCTGGAAATCGTCGAGTGTGGCAGCTTCAGCCAGGCGGCCGCGCGGCGGCGCTGGTCGCAGCCGCAAGTGAGCCAGCGCATCGGTGCGCTGGAACAGCAAGTCGGCGCGCAATTGTTCCGCCGCCACCGGCGCGGCGCGATGCCGACCGAAGCCTGCCTGGCGTTCATCCCGTCCGCGCGCGACGCGCTGGCCGCGCTCGATGTGGGCCGGCGCGCGGTCAAAGGCACGCCGGCCCTGCCCAACGTGACATTGGCCTGCCTGCCCTCGCTGGCGTCGACCGTGTTTGGCGCGCTGCTGCCCGCGCTGGTCAGTTCACCGATGGAGATCCGCTGCACCACCGACCATTCGCCCATCATCATGGACATGCTGCTGACGGACCGTGCGCAATTGGGTTTTGTCTTGAAGTGTCCGGCCGTGGCCGGGATCCACCTGGAGCGGCTGTGCCTGTCGCCGATCACGGCCGTGGTGCGGCGCGGCCATCCGCTGGCGCAGGCCACGACGGTGGCCGATGTGGCAAACGCGCAACTTGCACCGCAATATTGGGGCCCGGATTGTGACACGCTGATTGCCATGCTGCGCGCCCACCGCACGGTCGCGCAACCGATCCACACCATCCAGCCATCGAGCGCCGCGCAGGAACTGGCGCTGGAACATGGATTCCTGACGTTTATGCCGGAAATGGCCGCCGCGCGCCTGCTGCGCACTGGGCAATTGCAGCGGTTGGCGCTCACGGATTTACCGCGCTGGGAGTGGGAATTGATGGTGGCCTGGCGCAGCGGCAAGCGGCCTGACGTTGCAAAAGAAACAGTGTTACAGCAAGTGCGCGCGCTGGCCAAAGACTGGACCGTGCCACCGGTTTGATACCGGGTTGGAACAAAGCTGCAACAAAGCTGACAATCAGACAATCAAATGTATAGTTGTGCACGATTGATGTGACAATGTGCGTATTTTGCGCGGGTCTGAATGGTGTACTCTTGCTGTCAAGTTATCCCCAGACCCCGGAGAACAGAATGATGATACGGATCCTGGCCAGTATTAACACCGGCCTGATGCTTAGTGAAAGTGCCCCTCATGGCGAGAGCCATGCCAGCCTCCCGGACGACATCGAGCGTCACGGCCAGTTGGAGCTGGTGCTGTTCGCTACCGATCCTTGCCCGACACAGCAAGATATCCAACGGCGCGCACTGATGCGCAGCGCCGACCGCGCCCGCAAGCGCAACAAAAAATATTTCATCATGTACGACTCGCTGGCCAGCGCAGCGCTGAACCAGCCATCGGAATCGCCACGCGTGGGCATGGTGGAAGGCTTGATGATGGCCACCGCTTGCGTATTGATGCTGGACGACCCGCTGCCAGGCGCATATGAAACCCGCGCCGTGCTGTCCGGTGTGCATGAAACCATGATGGCGGCGGGCTACGCGAGCCGCGCATAAATCAGCCGTTGTAAACGCCAACGCCGCGCTTCGACAGCGCGGCGTTTTTGTCTGTGCTGCCGCCCTACGCGGTCAGCGCCGCGTCTTGCAACAACTCCGCCAGCAATGCCTTGCCCTGCGCCCAATCCCCCAGGCCACTGGCCGCATTGATATGTCCCTGCGGGCCGATCGAGATATAGCGGCTGTTCCACGCCTGCGCGATCGCGGCGGCATATACCGGATTGCCATAAGGGTCGTTGTCGCTGGCGACCACCACGGACGGGAAGCCCAGCGCCTGCAAGGGCAGCGGCTTGAAATGGCGCGCCTGTGACGGAAAATTCGGGCCGTCCGGGTCCGGCACGGCCACCAGCAAGGCCGCGGCCACCGGCGCCTTCTTGCCCGCGTGCGTGGCCGCATAACTTGCCGCCCAATGCGCCACCGCCAGCGTCCCCAGGCTGTGCGCCACGATCACAGTGTCCGGTCCCAGTTCCCGCACGGTGGCGTCCAGCGTGGCCACCCAGTCATGCCGGTCCGGCTGGTCCCATTCCGCGAACGGTACGCGCACATAGGAAGGATTGTGCTGTTGCCAGCGGCTCTGCCAGTGTTCGGGGCCGGAATTGCCGATACCAGGGACGATCAGGACGGGATGTGACATTGGACTCTCCAGGTTAAACAGGTCGAGTCCATGCTAGCACGCCCCTCGGGCCACTATTAGTTTGTTTATTTATATCGTTATTCCACCGCGCGCGCCACGCTGATCTTGCGGATCATGATGGGGGTATGGTCGCCCTGCAGCATCAGCGGGCCTTTGTCCGCTTCGCGGCTGTCCAGCGCGCCGCCGGTAATGCCGGGAATTTCCTGCTGTTCGATGACGGTCACGCCGTTCAAGGTCACCGTGACAAAGCGGCCGCTCAGCGCCACTTCCAGCACCTGCCATTCGCCCGGTTTGCGCGATGCATTGGAGGTCGGCCGCAGGTGGCCATAAATGGCGCCCATGCGCAGCGGGTCGGGTGGCGCGCCATACGCATCGCCCAGTTGCACTTCATAGCGGCCGCGCAGATACACGCCGCTGTTCCCGCCCGCCACTGACATGAATTCCATGCGCAATTTGAAGTCGCCCAGCAGCGCATCGCTGATCAAGTTGGTGCACGCGGCGCTGTTGGTCAACACGCCCCGCTCGACTTTCCAGCACGGCTGCGTGGCAGGCTGCTGCGCGCGCCAGCCGTCCAGGTTGCGGCCATTGAACAAGTCCACCGGGCGGCTCCAGCGCTGGCCGGCTTTGCGCGGCAGCGCCGGGGCGCGCTGCGCCGTCCACGACAAGGCAATGCCGTCTTCATCGACCGTGGTGCCGCTCATGCGGTCACCCGCCGCCATGCCGTCGAAAATCAAGTCCGCCGTATCCTTTTCATATTGGCGCGGCACGCGCACCACCAGTTTGCCGCCCTGGTAACTGACTTCCGTGGCATGCCGCGATGAACCGAAACGGCCCACCATGGTGGCCATCAATTCCGTTTCCTTGCGCAGCCGGATATCGAACCAGCTCGCATAGGGCACGCCATCCTTGCCGGTCACCGTCAAATTCCACCGTCCCAGCACCGCATCGGCAAACCCGGGCGCCGCCTGCACAGGAGCGGTGGAGACGGTGGCGGCACAGCAAACCACGACAGCGGCAAAGGAAGAACGCAACAGCATAAGATCTCATCGGTAGCCGGCAGCCGCGCTGCCCATGTTAACAGTATGCATGGCACTCCCCGTTTCAGCCACGCAGACAGGAAGTCACCGGCGCCAAGCGTTGTATTACCGACAGTTCCCGATTTCCACTTGCCCCACAGCCATCAAATTGTGCGAAAGTGCAATTTTTCCGCCACGGAGCCGCCATGACGCCGCCGCGTGTTGTACCGCGAGGTTTACCGGAACCCTGCCATCCCGAACCGCTGGAACAGGCCCATGCCCTGCACGCCGCGTTTTACCGCGACGCGCACTGGCTCGCGGTCGAACAGGATGCGGTGTTTGCCCGCAGCTGGCAACTGGCGGCGCATAGCGGCGACCTGCGGCACAGTGGCGACCACGTGGTCGGCGTTATCGCCGGCAAGCCGGTCCTCATCGTGCGCCAGCCCGACGGCGGCCTGTCCGGTTTTTATAACGTGTGCCGCCACCGCGCCGGCCCGCTGGCCGTGTGCAATGGCAGCCAGGCGCGCGCGCTGCATTGCAAATACCACGGCTGGACTTACACGCTCGATGGCCAGTTGCGCGCCGCCACGGAAATGCAGGGCGCGCAGCAATTCGACATCGCGCAGATCCGCCTGCCGCGCATCCAGGTGCGCGAGTGGCAGGGACTGGTGTTTGCCGCGCTGTCCGAGGCGGCGGCGCCATTCGACGATGTGTTTGGCGGAATCCGTGAGCGCATTGCCCCGATCGATTTATCCGCCATGCGCTTTGCCAAGCGCGATACCTACCGCATCGCGTGCAACTGGAAAGTCTACGTCGACAATTTCCTCGAAGGCTATCACCTGCCCTTCGTACATCCCGGCCTGAACAAGGTGCTCGATTACCGCGCCTATGACACCGAATTGTTTACCTGGTATTCGCTGCAGCATTCACCGCTGCGCAATAACGACGGCATCTATGGCGACGGCGACGCGTTTTATTACTTTGTTTATCCGAACATCATGCTCAACATCACGCCGGGGCGGCTGCAAACCAACCGCATTCTGCCCGATGGCCATGGCCACTGCATGGTCGAATTCGATTACTACTACACCGGCGATCCGGACGTGCAGGCGCGCATCGCGGCGGAACAGGCCTTCAGCGATGAGATCCAGGCCGAAGACATCAGCATTTGCGAACATGTGCAGCAAGGGCTGGCGTCCGGTTCTTACCAGGCCGGGCGGCTGAATCCGAAGCGCGAAAGCGGCGTGTGGCATTTCCAGAACCTGCTGCGCGCGGCCTATCTGCAAGCAGATGCGCAAGCCCATGGCTGACCGCGACGACGTAGCGGCCCGCCCCCTGGGCTTTTGGATGTGCACCTCGCTGATCGTCGGCAATGTGATCGGCATGGGCATCTTCCTGTTACCCGCCTCGCTGGCCCCGTATGGCTTGAATGCGTTTATCGGCTGGGGCATCACGGTGGCCGGCTGCTGTTGCATCGCCTACGTGTTTGCCCGCTATGCCCAGGCACTGCCGGAAGAAGACGGCCCCTATGGCTATACCAAGCGCGCCTTTGGCGGCGGCGTGGCCTTCTTCGTCATGTGGTGCTACTGGGTCTCCACCTGGATCACCAACGCCACCCTGGCAATCGGCGTCACCGGCTACCTGACGGCGCTGGCGCCACCACTGGCCAGGGCGGTCCAGGCGGCGCCGCTGCTGGCGCCCGCCGTGGCGCTGCTGCTGATCTGGCTGTTCACCATCATCAATTTACTGGGCGCGCGCATGTCGGGCCGGGTGCAGATGGGGTCCACCTTGCTGAAGCTGTTGCCGATGGCGGCGGTCATGGTGCTGGGCGCGATGGTGCTGGCCACCGATCCGCAAGCGTATGTGGCCCATATGCCAACAACGCCCTTGTCGCTGGAAGCCACGGCGGCGGCCGGCACGGTATCGCTGTTCGCCATGCTGGGCGTGGAATGCGCCACCATCCCTTCCGGCAAAGTGGCCCGGCCGGCCGTGACGATTCCCCGCGCGACCATCGCCGGGACGCTGATTGCCGCGCTGGTGTCGATCGGCGTGTCGGCCGTGCCGCTGCTGCTGTTGCCGCAGGCATCGGTGGCGCAATCGGCCGCGCCCTTTGTCGATTTGTTCAACAACTACTGGGGCGCCGATGCGGGGCGCTGGGTGGCGCTGTTCGTGGTGATCAGTGGACTGGGTGCGCTCAATGGCTGGACCCTGGTGGGTGGCGAACTGACCGCGTCCGTTGCGGCCCACGGCATTTTCCCCGCCTGGCTGCGCCGGCAAAACCACCGTGGCGCGCCCGGCGCCAGCTTGCTGCTGATGGCGGTGCTGGCCAGCGCCATGGTGGCCATGAGTTACAGCCGCACCCTGGCGGACGGCTTTACGTTCCTCAGCGTGGTGACGACCGCCGCCAATCTGCCGTTGTACCTGGTGGGGGCGCTCGGCCTGTATAAACTGTGGCGGCGCGGCCTGGTTCCCGGCGCGGCAGGCTGGCTGCGCGGGTGCGCAATCGCGGCGGCCGTGTATTGCCTGTGGGCGTTTTACGGCATGGGCCGCGAGGCGTCGCTGTGGGCGGTGGCGCTGGGCGCGGTCAGCCTGCCGATGTTCTGGCTGGCGCGCCGCCGTCACAGGCAGCAGGCAGCCGCCCCCGCCACGTAAGCTTGCCGCAGCCGCTGAAAGCCTGCGCTCAGCGGCGCGCCAGCGCCACCCGTGGCAGCGGCGCGTCCACCGGCACTTCGTCATACCATTTGCCGACCAGGCGTTTCAGTTCGCCGCTGGCGTCAAGCTGCGCCAGCGCGCGGTTCAGGCGTGCCAGCGTACTGCCTGCCACATGACGGCCCGCCACCATGTAAAAGCGCTGGTTATCCATCATGACGGGCAAGACACGCACTTTGCCATCCAGTCCTGCCTTGCGGATTTCCGCCGCGATGCCGGGCGAACGGTGGTAATAGAAGCGTCCGCGCCCCGCCAGCAGCTTGCGCAGGTTGGTGGCGGCATCGACCGCGCCGGCATCGACCGTCAGGCCGCCCAGTTCCTTCAGGCGCGCCACCTGGCCAAAGCCGTGGATCGCGAGGATGGCGCCCTTGTCACCCAGGCCGCGCACGTCGTCCCATGACTGGACGTCGACCGGATCATCGGCGCGCGCCACCAGGTGGTACGACACGGTAAACAACGCCGGGTCGGCGTATGCCAGGTCCACTTCGCGTTCGCGGTTGCGCATCAGGCCACAGCCGATATCGAGCGTCCCGCTGCGCAATTCCGCTTCCAGCCGGGGCAAGGGCCGCCATTGCTGGTCGCCCGTGATGCGCAGCGCCGGATCGGTTTTTTCGATGGCGCGGTGAATATCGACACACAGGCCTGCCGCGCCGCCTTCGACTTGCACGAATTTCGGCGCGGTAGACTGCTGTGCGGCGGTGCGCAATTCAATGATATCAACTGCCTGCGCGGGAACGGACCATGCCGCCGCCGCTGCGATGGCGGCGATCATGATGGCGCCGCGCCCCTTGAACTTCATGCTTATCCCCTGATCCGCTCCGGTACCGCCATTTTGCCACGGTCCGTGCTGTAACTATAGGGCAGCCACGCGGGCCGCCTGCCAGTCATTGTAGGCGCAGCGGCGACGACGGCCATCAGGGATATCACCTACGCCCGCGCTCCAGGAGGAATTCCGCGCGCGCCGCCAGCGCGGTATCGGCGAAGTCGGAAAACAGGCCATCGACGCCCAGCGCATAGAACTGCTTGTATTCCGCCCCGGGGTCGCCCTTGTAATCGCTGGCCAGGCGGCGCTTTTCATTGCGGAAGGTGTAGGGATGCACGAATAGGCCCGCCTTGTGCGCATCGTCGACCAGGGTGCTGGCCGGCAGGGTCGCGGTATCGGATTCATTGACCTTGCCATCGCCATTGATGTCCGCCACCTTGCCGTCCGCGCCCACCGAGCCTTTGACGCTGACGATATAGCGTTTCCACGGCCCGATGCCGTCGGCGTAGGTCTTGATTTCCGCCAGGCCGGCCGGCGTCACCATCGACGAGAACAGGCGCGCATCGCCCGCCTGCGCCCAATCATGCGGGCGGTCGTAAGGCGCCGCATAGGTCAGCTTGCCGGTTTTCAGATCCACGTCGTCGGCATCGATCAGTTGCACCATTTTCAAGGTGGAACCCTTGCTGCGCATGTATTTCAGGCTGCCCGGCTCGAACGACTGGATGAACACCGGTGCGCCGCGGTCATTCCAGCCCGCATTGGCCAGCAGCGCCAGCAACTTGTCTTCCAGCGGCAAGCCTTGCTGGCGGTGGAACGTGGGGTTCTTGGTCTCCGGATAGAGCGTGATGGTGCGGCCGCTCTTCTTGATCATGTCGATGATTTCCTGGATCGTCGCGATCTTGTATTTGCCATTGAATTCCTGCGGGCGCTCGGCATCCGTCGAGATGCCGCCCAGCGTCTTGATTTCCGCCAGCGTGAAGTCGCCGGCGAACCAGCCTTCCTGCACTTCGCCGTCGACATTCATGGCGCGTTTGCGCGCAGCGAACTCCGGGTGCCGCGCAACGTCCGTGCTGTAGGCCAGGTTCGGGTCGTGGCGGGCGATCAGCACGCCGTCCTTGGTGGAAATCACATCCGGCTCGAGCGCATCGGCGCCCATCTCGATGGCCCTCGCATACGCTTCCACGGTTTCTTCCGGCAGCGCGCCGCTGGCGCCACGGTGCGCCAGCACCATCGGAGCCTTGCCATCGAGTGTCGGCAACGGGGTCTCCGTGCTGCCGCAACCGGCCAGCGCCGCCAGCATGCCCACCGCCACGGCGGTCTGTTTCAAGTGTTTCATGTTGCCATCCTTGCCGAGTTGAGATCGGGCGGATTGTAGTGAGCAAAGATGACAAGCTTGTGAAATTGATACCGAATTCTGTATCGAGACTATGGCTTGCGGAATTGAAGCAAGCTCCGTATAATGCGGGCCCTTCGGGTCGTTAGCTCAGCTGGTAGAGCAGCGGACTTTTAATCCGTTGGTCGCAGGTTCGAATCCCGCACGGCCTACCACGAATACCGCAGTAACTAAAAAGGCTTACCCGCTTCGGCGCGTAAGCCTTTTTTGCATCTGCATATGAAAAATATTCCGCAATGGGGGAATATTTTCTCACAATCACTCTCCACCCGAGAGCAACAAAAGTCTTAGTGGAGCAATACCACAGCGACCACAGATGACGTGCCTAGCTGCAACCAGAGACCGCTATACTGGACCTTGTTGCCTTTTAAGGAATTGTTATGTGGTCTCCTGCAGCACCGCTACCCCGGTGGTTCTATGCGTTTGCCCTACTACTTGTTGGCGCAATACTGGCTCTCCTTCTGCATGTCGAGGTTATAAGGAGCGATCACTTCATTGCACCATTAATGTCCGTCTTCGGGACGTTCTTCGGTGCCACCTTTGCATTCCGTCTCAACGAAGAAAAGGAAGCAAAAAAGTTAACAGAAACACGTCAGGAGGCTCTCAATAGAGCTCTCTTCACGCTCATGCGCCAAGTTAACGCAATGCATAACCTGAAGAAAGACTACGAGAGCAAGAATACGCTTTTCGAGCGCGCCTTTAATCTCCCGGCCCTGAAACCACCAATGTACGATGACTTAGTATTTAATTTTGCTGAGTTAGGATTTTTACTAGCATCGGACAATCCTCACCTATTGATGCAGCTCTCGATCGAACAAGAGCGCTTTCAACAGGCATTGGATGCTATTCGAATTCGAAATGAGTTCTATGTAGATGAAATCCAGCCAAAGCTGTCTTCTCTGAGCTTGAACGGAACCATAGTTACCGCTGGAAGACTAGAAGAACTGCTTGGCGATCGGCTGTACTCTGGCGCAATGAATGGTGCCGACAGAGCTTTTAAGCATATTGTAAAAACCGCTGAAAGCACATTGTCATTACAACAAGAATTATTCGACCTCGCAAAGAGGATTTACCCGAAAGGTCAATTTATCCGTTGTGATCCACTAGAAACGAAAATCCAGAATCAATAAATAAAATAAGAAATACTAGCCTTGGCGCTGCCCTAGACTTCCCCTGAGAGGGAGAAGGCGACTCCGGGCACCTCACCTCGCCTTGCAGAGTTAGACCGAACAATAGGATCATTCTCTTCATTTCCATTCATCGCTCGCATGTTCGGCATCGAAACGTCAGGGAGACGGACTTTGATGTAGACATCAGTGGTCGTGACGCTCTCGCCCCCCCCCGCCCCCCATCATTGTTTGATAGACTTATCCACAGCCGCCCCCACTTGGCGCAGCACTTCGCCCTAGGTCAATTTTCGCTCGGCGCCAGCAAATAGTGACAATTGGTTAGTTTTTCTCCAAACAAAAGTATTATATTCTTAAGAAGAAATTAAAAAGAGAGGGAAAAATGACCATACTCGCAACATTTCTACATATTTCCGATTTGCATATTGGCATCATCGATCCCATGTCTGGGGATGCACAGATATCCGCTGCAGCCGCAAACGCACCAAGTATTTTTGACGGGTTACTTGGACATCATGGGAAAGCCCTACAGCAGCTAGATGAATTTGTTGCAAACTTACGAAAGAAAGATAGCAATATTCACCTAATCACCAGCGGGGACTTAAGCCGCTGGGGCGATTATAAGGAATTAGAAATTGCGAGGGATTTCCTAGAATCAACGATTGATATCAATTTTCCAAACAAAAATATTGTTGGCTTAGAATTCCCCAACCAAGTTATCATTCCTGGAAATCACGACCACTGGGCGGGAATAGCCCCACCAATTGGCGCAACCCCCTCCGAATTTCCTTCCATTTATCCAAATATCAACTTACCGTTTTACAATGCAGCTTACATATTAAAAAACGGAGCAACAATAAGGTTTATTGGAATAAACTCAGATTCCGATATAAAACCCAATTCAATTGAGCGCATTCTAGCCATGGGGGATTTCAGATCTCAGCTCGCAAGTTTGGATCGCGCGCTACCCACTAAACCAAATAACGAAATACGAGTCATGGTGATCCATCACTCTAGATGTCACAGCAACACAATATTAGGAATGACAGAGAAATCAAAAAAAGCTCTTGATTCATTCTTACTTAAGCATCAAATAAAAGCCATGCTTTCTGGGCATACACATCAGCACCATTCAAAGCAGCATTTAGCTGATCAACAGACTTTAGTCCATGAAATCGGTGCAGGGACAACTACTCAACTCGACACTAAACGGCTGAAGTTTAGATCCTATTTCAAAAACAGAAAAAGCGTAATATTTCAAAAAAACACACTTGTCCTCCATAGAATAATTCAAACCTCTTCCGGGTTGGTATGGGAAGCCCAACCCCACCTCAGATTTGCAAAAGGCTTTTCCCCTATCGCCAACTACAGTTTCCCCATATAGGCCATCAGACGGATTCATGTAAATTTTCTCTATTATCAACAGGATGGCGTTTAAAACTGGACGCCGCTGGCTGAGCATGCCATATCTCTATCAAAGCAGCACCATCTATTGGCGTGCTCAATGATTCGCCAGATTTAGAGAATTTATTAGATGTTTCATCATATATATATCCATCCACTAGGAAAGGATGTGTTTCTAATATTTTCGTCATCCACCGAATCAAAGTATCTGCCCCGCCATCTCGAAGATCTCGAGTTCCTGAAACCTGAGCGTATAGCAGTTCTCCTGGAACGAAACAAGATTTTTCATTTGAATAACTTACATATACACCATCAGCCTGGGGCTTAGAAGCTTCTATTGGCCTACGCTCCAGTCTATTGAATAGTAGACGAAGACTATCTAATGCCTCGAAAAGCATACCTGGGGTTATTCCAAATCTGAGCAGTCTTTCCCCTGCCGGTCCAGCAGCTGCAACTGATGGGTCTTCTCTAAGATGAGTTAGCACTTCCTCATCTCTCTCATTCAATCGGCTCAACATATTTTCCCAGCCGATTCTTTCGCAATCAAGATCTTGCGCAAGAACTGCCCAAGCTTCACCTATCTGAATGTTTTCATTCGACTGCATTTCATCTAATTCCGTGAAAAAATCCATCTCCTCATCCATGTCAAATTCCTTATTTGACAATGCTAAATAGATCTTTTCAACCCACTCCGAATTTTGCTCCAACAACTCCATTTCCAGATTATTAAAACTCAACTCCACCTCACCCAAGGAATACCTGATTTTTTCCGAATTTTCACTTACCTTGTTCAGAAGCGAAATATTACCAGGACTCAAAATCGCATCCTTAATTATTTCAATATACTCATTCATGATCTCCATACCCCCATGTGTATTTTTATGAGACTGCCTAATTGAATTCAATAATAATTTTGAAAACCTATTCTTTATAGCATGCACATCATCTGTTGCCAGACCACGCCTTGCTGCCACAGTCCTTACCGTCTTACCCTCAATCCAAAGACTTCGTACAATCTCAGCTTCATCTGCATTATCAGGAGCTTGACTAAGTTGCAAAGAGATCCGCCCCAAAAGCTCAACCAAGACTTCCCGGACACGGTATCGCGAAATTTGGTGCCGGCTAGCAAGTTCCCGCTCACCAATTTCCTCATCACTTAAAAAATCCCATAAAATAGATTTTTTAGAGAATTCCATATCATTTATCAATTGGCGAACAATTTTAGTTTGCTCTCTAAGCTCAACAATTTCCGATGTAGATAAATTGGGAGATGGAATTTCCGAAGCAAGTTCAATTTCGATCGTTTGAGATCGAAGTTTATGCAATTTAAAAAAACATCTTCGACTAAAACGATAAAAAGCTGAAACCAGATATGATTCAAATGAGCCTCTACCTTCTTGAAATCGCGATACCAACGGATCCCATTCAAAATAGAAGTCATGTATTAAGTCACGAGCATCTTGAGGGTCGATAACATAACCATCACGAGCCAACTTTGCATGAACCCGCCAGAGCAAAGGTTCATACTCCAGAAATCGCTTATCGGAATCAATCATCACATACTCCAGATCAGGCCAATTAGCTCAGACAATGCTCTCATCTCTTCTCAAGCTTATATTGCACTGCTGAGCAACCTCGGTTGAAATGCGGCAACTTTTTTTCCCTAGCTCTTACACTATGTTGCAGTGCATCGTGCGTTTGGTTGAAAAGTTCGCAACAAATTCTCTCGAACCAGGAGTTTCCATTATGAAATATTTTCATATTGAAATTATCCTGCTGCACTCATTGTCGAGAAAACATCTTATTTGAGCAAGATATAGGATGAGTGACAGTCTGTTGCATAACTTACGACATATTTTGCAACAACTTGAAGGAACTCAAGACCATTTGACCCCACTCGTTATACACAAGTCGCAGGCTAACTACGCTGGCGTATCAGCGGCATCGTTTTTACCGCGACATGCACATCATTCAGTCCTAGCCAGATCGTTTTGACACCCAGCCCACCATCGCCATTACGAGCCAGGAAGCCGCCAATGCAGGCGATCTGCAGCAAGACATCGTTGAGGCGCGGCCATGCAGTGGAGTATTTTCGAGCAGCACATAAGCAGCCTCAATTTCGTCAGAGTCGAAGAACTGCGCGGCATCAAGGTCGGGCCAAGTTTCTCCCGAGTCGCATCAAGTGGGTAATGCGCCACGACACCACCAGATACAGAGTCAACGCGCACTAAAATGCTTTTTGCATCACTCTGCGAGTGTAACTTCCAAGCATACTAATTCCCTAAAGGCAACTCCGTCCCCCCCTCCAGGCCTCACCGACTAGAGTCTCCAAACCTGAGCCGATTCCCCAACAATCAGCTCAAATTGCAAAATCAGCTCACCTTAGCTAGAATCAGCTCACACAAAGTGAGCCGATTCATGTCAACTGAAAATACCCGCCTGTCCCCGGAAGCACTGCTGCAAGCCATGGCCAACCTTGCGGAAAATGGCCATCCCGCCGCAACATCCGCAGAGCTTGCCAAGGCTGTGGGCACAAGCCTGCCGACGGCCAAACGCATGCTCGCCAAACTGGTGGAACAGTCGAAGGTGGTAGTGGTCGGCAAAGCGCGAGCGACTCGCTACCGGATTCAAACCTCTGCTCCCTCGCAAACAGCCTCTGTTGATACGCCGGGGCATTCAGTCTGGAGTGCGGCGAGCCTGGAACTGCGGCGGCGATTGTCGCTGCCCCTGGCGGCCCGCCAGCCGGTAACTTACCTGCGCGAGTTTGTCGAAGCCTACAGGCCCAACGAAACATCGTTACTGCCACATGCGCTGGCGGAAGAACTGGCAGCGTTGGGCCGCCTGCCCGGCCAGCAGCCGGCCGGCACCTACGTGCGGAAAGTCCTCGAGCAACTGCTGATCGACTTGTCCTGGTCGTCGTCCCATCTCGAAGGCAACCGTTACAGCCTGCTCGATACGGAAGAGTTGTTCAAAAGTGGCAAAGCCGCAACCGACAGCGATGCGGTCATGCTGCTCAACCACAAAACCGCCATCGAATTCATGGTGGATGCGGTTCCAGCCTATGGCCTCGATGGGAGCCTCGTCCGCAACTTGCACGCCATCCTGATGCAGGATTTGCTGGCCGATGTCGAGACGCTGGGCACCATCCGCAACAAGGTGGTCAATATCACCGGTACCACGTATGTGCCAGCGCAGACCCCTTTGGTTCTGCAAGAAATGTTCGAACAGATCATCGCCAAAGCCCAGTTCATCAAGAACCCCGTCGAATCCGCATTCTTCCTCTGGGTGAATCTGGCGTATTTACAACCCTTCGAAGATGGGAATAAACGCGTCAGTCGATTGACCGCCAATATCCCGCTGATGTTGTATAACCAGGCGCCCCTGTCCTTCCTCGATGTGGCACGGGACGATTACGCGCTGGCGATGATGGGCGTGTATGAGTTCCGCGACGTCGCAATGGCGGTAGACCTGTTCGCTTGGACCTATCGGCGCTCCCACGCCAAATATCAGGTGGTCGTGGAATCCATGGGCTTACCGGATCCATTCCGGGTCCAATATCGCGAAGCGCTGAACGAGGCGATCGGCACCATCGTCCGCGACCGCATTCCGTTGGCAATCACGCTGGCCAATCTTGCTCTTCCCAGTGTGGATACGGCGAAGTTCGTCAGCCTGCTGGAGCAGGAGTTGAACGCACTGGCAATTTTTAACTGCGCCCGCTACCGGCTTGGCCTCAGGCAGACGCAGGCATGGATCGACGAGGGGCGCCCCCGATAAGCCGAATACAGCCGTAAAAAAAGGTTATCCGCTTTGGCGCATAACCTTTTTTCTTACTTCCCACCGCGGCTTATTTTGCCGCTTATTTTGCCGCTGGTTTGCTGCGGCGCGCGATGCCGGCAGCCGCCAGGCCCAGACCGAACAGGGCCAGCGAAGCGGGTTCCGGCACATTGTTGCTCTCGGCCTGCGCGGTGGTGGCCACCATGGTGACGTTGGTCGTGTTCACAGACGAGCCGCCGTTATTGAACGACAGATAGGCAAAGTTTGACTGGCCCCAGCCGCTGGCATCGTGATTCCAGACATTTTGGGCAATGTCATAGCTGCCAAAGTCCGACAATTGGGTCAGGTTGATGTTGAAATAAGGATCCAGCTTAAAGGTGAATTCGCTCAGCTCATTCAACTTCAGGAAACCGTCCGCGTTGCTGTCCAGTCCTGTAAAGCCGCCACTGGAATAATAGCCGGCGACCGTCATTTCATAGGTGACCACGGTGGCCTGGGCATTGACGGCGAAGCACGACAACAGCAGGGCTGGCAGCAGTTTGCGGATATTCGTGAAGTTCATAGGTTAATTTCCGTGAGTAGATTGATAATGCGCAACTATACTTACAAATAAGCAATTTACATGCCATACGGGAATCTTTTCTATTTTTCAAACACTTGCAGAAAACTCATGCGGGCTGGTGCGCTCGACTGTAAAGTTTTTCGACAAGGGTAAGACCGTCAAGTGCGGCGCGCCAGCCCGCAGGCCCGACGCAGAAAGTCAGGTCATATGCGGGCGACAAATCCCAGCGGCGGTCTCGCCCCAGGAGATAGGAAAAATTCTTCGGATGGTCGTCGCGGTTGTTGAACAGCACATTGAACACGGTGCGCTGGTAGGCCTTTTGACCACCGGCAGTTGTGTGCCGAGGATTTTTAAGAGTAGGGACACTTTCACCTCGATGGACGATCAACTTACAACACCCGCTGGCGCCACCAGATAAAAAATATTATCGAATGCACAACATCAACATCCGCTCCGCGTAGAATGACGCTCTTCATTCTTTACGACGAGGAAACGTCCATGCCGCGTTCATTTGCGTTGCCGACTGCCGCCATCCTGATGCTGTGCCAGTTCCCATCCCTGCACGCGGAAATTCTCCCTGGCCTCCCGCTGAAGATCCATGTCCGGCACATCGCCAACGATAAATGGCGCGTCGATTACCGGTTCCCACAACCCGTTACCGCCATCACACTGCCGGCAGTCGTCGAGTATCGCCAGCGCGCCTGGAAAATCCTGACGCCCGGCATGCGCTTGAAAACGGTTGATGAACAGGATGTCATCGCGGCGAATGGCAAGCCATTCAAGGCTGTCAGCGTTGAAATCACGACGTTTGATGGCCTGGCGCCGAAGGACTATGCCTCGTTTAACCGCTTTACGGACGGCGGCACCGCGATTTACCTCGGCCATTTGCAAGGCGGCGCCCAGCGCGGCAAACAAAAGTATGCGATGCAAACTGACATCAAGCTGACCGGTTTGGCGCAGGAAAATGTGATTGCGCCGCCGCTGAACCGGCAGATGCCAGGCGGCGCCCGTGGTTACGCGTATTTCGGCCCGGCGCAAGCCGTGTCCGTGGGCGGCACGAAAATCCTGATGGATCCGGAAACGCCGCCATGGGCCCGTGAAACCATGCTCGATGCCGGAGCCAAAGTCTCGCAATACTATGAAACCGCGTATCAGCGCGCCTTGCACGACGATTTGCTGATCATGGTGTCGATCACGGGCTTCGAAACGCCCGGATTGTCCATGAAAGGCGGCGCAGTCATGGGCCAGCTGTCGTACCGTTTTGAAGGCAAGGCTTTGCTGGGCGATCATCCCAAAAAACGGGATTACCTGGCCCGTGTCGTGGCGCATGAACTGGCGCACCTATGGCAATTAAATATTGTCCGTGGCGGCGTCGGCGCAGATGAACCGTGGGTGCATGAAGGCGGTGCGGAAGCCATGGCGCTCGATGGCTTGCAGCACACTGGTTTGTTCTCGGAGGAAAAGGTTCAGGCTTACCGCGCAGCACAAACCGCCACTTGCGAAAAACTGGGCCGTTCCGTGGCGTCGTATGACGGCATTTATGCCTGCGGCTTGTTGCGGTTTGATCAGCTGGGCGTGGGCATCGTGCCGTTGTGGCGCGCCATGATGCAGGCCACGGAAGTGAAAGGCGAAGTTTATTCCGGCGCGATGATTGAAACGCTGGTGCGTGACCAGGGCGAAAAATGGCGTTCCGGCGGTGCCAACTGACACCATCAGCTTGATTGAACGGATTCCGCCGACATGATTGGCGCATCGCATGAGGTCCATGCGCCGCCTTCGTTCGCCGCCAGTTTCCAGCAATCGCCGTCGGCCTGGTAGCCGGTCGCCTCGACAAACTGGCGAAACTGCCGGACCGTTGTTTCGTATTTGGACAGCTTGAAAGTCTTGATCCTGACGGTATGCACCGGCTCCGAAACGGGATAATTCGGGTTCCTGGGATTGGCCGTGCTCCCCATCGAGAATTCGCCCCCCTTGACCGTGACCATGGGCGGCGTGATCACCGCGTCGGTGGCGGCCACCAATGGGCCACTCACGCTTGCCAGGGCGAGCAACGCCAGGATGAGGAGATTTTTTTTCATTGCATGTGTTCCGGGAAAAGGAAGCCTGAGCCGGCCAGCGGTGATCGGCGATCACGTGGCGGCAACGATCGCACGGGCGACCGGTGCGGGCGAGCGGCAGGCGACGAATCGACGGCAGCGCCGACGAAATGCAAGCCCGCCGCGGCGTGCCCCCCCCAAGGCATGATTCACATCCTCTTCACATAGGCCCGCCTACTCTGGCGGCGGTATCCACTCAAATCGCCGCCCACCATGAAAAAACTGATCGCCGTACTGTCCCTGCTGTGCCTCGCCGTTCCCGCGCTGGCCCAGCTGCAATCGCTGACCCACCAGGACGTCAAACGCAAATACATCGTCTACACCCCGTCCACCTATGCCGCCACGCCGGAGCAGAAATTTCCGCTGGTGCTCAATTTTGCGGGTGGCGGCATGACCGCCGCCGAGCAGATGTTGTATACGCAAATGAACCGCAGCGCCGACCGCCATGGCTTCATCGCCGTCTACCCGCAAGGCATCAAGAACGACTGGAACGTCGGCTTCGGCATGGATTACAAGGGAGGCAGCGACGATGTCGGCTTTGTGCGCCAACTGCTCGCCGCGCTGGAACGCGATTACCGGATCGATCCGCGCCGTGTGTACGCCACGGGACTGTCACGCGGCGGCTTCTTCGCCCTGCGCCTGGCGGCGGACATGCCGGAGCGGTTCGCCGCTGTCGCCTCGGTGGGGGCGCCCATGCCGGAACCGGTGATCGCCCATCACCAGGAACGCCGTCCGGTCGGCGTCATGCTGGTGCACGGCACCGCGGACGCCGTCGTGGCCTACGACGGCAAGGCCGGCGGCTACCTGTCGGCGCGGGAATCGGCCAGCTATTGGGCGCAAGTGAACGGTCTTGAGTGGCGCGTCGCACCGGTACGCCAGCTCCCCTCGGCGGCAGGTGACGCGACCTCGGTGTCCATCAGCGAGCATGGCACGCCGCACCACCGCGTGGCCCTGGTGACGGTGCACGACGGCGGCCACACCTGGCCGGGCGCGGAGCCGTTCAATGTCGGTCTGCCGATAGGCGCCACCAGCAAATCCGTCGACGTCAACGAGTTGATCTGGTCCTTCTTCCGCCGGCACGGCAAGCCGGATTGAGAACATGGCGCGGTCCACGTGATTCCGGGCTGCCGAAGACGGCATACCCAATCCGTCCATGACAAACTGATCATCGTGACGAATTAACCACACTCCCCATTGCGATTGGTGCAACGGTCCAGCCGACCTCAAGTAAGATTCCTGTACATAACTTCGGAGACGGGCTGATGAAGTTCCGGCGATGCTTCCCCTGCGCAGTGGCGGTCATGCTGGCCTGCGGCCCGGCGCATGCCACGGAGCCGTCATCCGAACAGTGGGCCGATATGTCGCTCGAACAATTGGGCAATATCGTCGTCACTTCCGTATCGCGCCAGGAAACCCGGCTCTCCACTGCACCGGCCTCCCTGTACATCATCAACGCCAGCGACATCCGGCGCAGCGGCGTTCATTCGCTGCCGGAAGCGCTGCGCCTGGCGCCCAACCTGCAGGTGGCGCGCATCGATGCGCGCCAGTACGCGATCACCGCGCGCGGCTTCAACACTGAAATGGTCAACAAGCTGCTGGTGCTGATCGACGGGCGCAGCGTGTATTCGCCGCTGTTCTCCGGCGTCTTCTGGGACATCCAGGACATGGTGCTGGCCGACGTCGCCCGCATTGAAGTCATCAGCGGTCCCGGCGCCACGATCTGGGGCGCCAACGCGGTCAACGGCATCATCAACATCATCACGAAAAGCGCCGCCGACACCCAGGGCGGCCTGGCCCGGCTGCGTGGCGGCGAGTTTGAAAAGACCGGCCTGGTGCGTTACGGCGGCGCGCTGGGCGAGAACGGCCATTACCGGGCGTATGCCAAAACCGTGCGCGAAGACGGGCGCTTCGCCCCGGCAGGCCACAATACACGCAACGAGTACCACCGCAACCAGGCGGGGTTTCGCGCCGACTGGGCGGGCGATAACGGCACGTACACCGTCTCCAGCGACGTGGTCCGGACCAGGATAAAACGCTATCCCACCCAGGGCGACATCGATGCCGAAGGCTTCAACCTGCTGGGCCGTTACACGGGCAAGCTGGCCGGCGGCGAATTGCGCCTGCAAGCCATCTACGACCACACCGGGCGCAACCAGCGCAACACGATTTTTGAGCGCATCAATACGCTCGACCTGGAAGCCCAGCATGGCATTGCGCTCAATCCGGACCATCAACTGGTGTGGGGCGCCGGCTTCCGCCAGTCATGGGACCGGGTCCGCAATCCGCCCCAGGCCGCCATGCTGCCGCCCGCGCTGGATCTGCATTGGGGCAATGTCTTCGTCCAGGATGAAATGCGCGTGGCCGAGCAGGTCAAGCTGACCGCTGGCTTGAAAGCGGAGCACAACCACTACACCGGCTGGGAGACGCTGCCCAACGTGCGCCTGGCGTGGACACCGGACACGTCACAGCTGCTGTGGAGCAGCCTGTCGCGGGCGGTACGCGTCCCGTCCCGTATCGACCGCGACTATCACTTGCCGGGATCACCGCCCATCGTCAACGGCGTGCCGCAATATATCCTTGCGGGTGGCCCGAAATTCATTTCTGAAACGGCAGACGTGCTGGAACTGGGCTACCGGGCCCAGCCCGTCCCCACCTTCTCCTGGTCCGCCACGGCCAACGTTGGCCGCTACGACCACCTGCGCACCTTCGAGCAAGTCGCCGCGCGCCGCTTCGAGTGGCGCAATCTGGCGCAGGCGCGCAGCCGTGGCATTGAAATCTGGGGGCGCTGGCAATTGATGCCGCGCTGGCGCCTGGATGGCGGCCTGGCGCTGCAGCGGATCCGCACCAGTCTGCGCCCTGGCAGCACGGACCTGACCTACGCCGGCCTGAAGATCAACGACCCTGGCGTCAACTGGTCGCTGCGCTCCTCGCACGACTTGACGGACAACATGCAACTGGACTTGATGCTGCGCCACGTGGGCAAGCTGCCGAATCCGGCAATACCGTCCTACTCCGAGCTCGACATCAACTTCCAGTGGGGCGTGACGCCGGCCATCGACCTGGCCGTGACCGGACAGAACCTGCTGCACCGGCGCCACATGGAATTCAACGCGCAATTTGGCAACAGCCAGTTCGAACGCGGGGTGCTGTTCAGCGCCATCGTGCGCTTTTGACTTACGGCTTGCTCAACTTCCCGTGAATCTCGTTCATCATCATCAGCCCGGCCGTGCTGTATAGCTTGTGGTACTCCGCCACCATCGCGCCCTTGATGATCACCGGATCGGTGGCCACCAGTTTTTTTGCTTCCTCGATGTCGGCGACAGCAAAGATGAACATGCCGCGCCAGCCTTCGACTCCGTCATAGGGTCCGGCCACCACCAGCTTCTTGTCCTTGGCCAGGCGTTCCATGTTGGCGAAGTGGCCCTTGAACATCTCATCGCGCTCCGGACCGGCAGGGACCTGGTTCGGCCCCGTCTTGAGCAGCACGAACACATAACCGCGCATGCCGCGCTGGTCGGCGCCAAGGGACTTGGCTAGCGCTTCATCGAACTTGGGCGTTTCCTGCGCGTGGGTGCAGGTACCCGCCAGCGCGGCAAACAGGAAGGTGGCGGTCAGGGCGGCGTGACGCAGCATGGAAAACTCCCGGCAAAGTGGATAAACGTCCAGTCTGACGCAGCTGGCCGCATTGTCAAGCGCGGTCGGATTCCCGCCACAGGCGGTTGACGGGGTGCGCCGCCAGTGTGCTACGCTGGCCATATCCCCGCCTGCCGGAGCCGTGCCGTGAACCTGCGCACCATTGCAGCTTTCTACGCCTTCATTGCCGCCACATTTCCCCTGCCGCCCGGCAGCGCGCAGGCGCAGGCGCAGACGCAGCTCCAGCCACCAATCGAAACCATCACGGTCGGCGTGTTCACCGTCGCCCCCTACGTGACGGCCGGCGACGATGGCCCGCACGGCGCGCTGGTGGAATTCTTTGACAGGGAAATCGCCCCGCGCATGCAGGTGCGCTTCCAGTGGGAACGGCCCGTCACGGTGGCGCGGCTGGAACAAAACCTGATTGCCGGGCGCGTGCTGTTCACGCCCATCCTGGGCAAGACCGCCGCCCGTGAACTGGCGCATATCCAGTTTACAGGTGAACCGCAGATCCGTTTTACGCCCGTCATCGCCCTGCTGCCGGACCACCCGCTGCACGCGATCAGCACCCCGTCCGACCTGGCCGGCGTGACGGTGGGCTGGGTGCAGGCCGGCGCGCTGCCACCCTTCATGCAGGATGCCCGCATCCGGCTCGACCTGGCCGGCGCCATCGACTGGGAGCGCACCAACCTCGACAAACTGCGGCTGGGCCGCATCGGCGGTGCCTATTTTTCCGACCGTCATACCGCGCGCTACTACGCGGCGCGAACCGGCATGCAGCTCAAGCTGCTGAACCTCCCCGTGCCGGGCGCCGCGCTGTATGCGGCATTCTCCCCCTCCGCCCCGCCTGCGCTGGTGGAACGCTACCTGCGCGCCGCCAGCGAAGCGTTCGCCGGCAACCGCTTCCATGCCTACCTGAACCGCGCGGTAACGGAACCCTGATTTCAGCCACGGCGCGACCTATGCCAGGATCGCCCATTATTCACGTTATCGATATCAGTTATCGATAACTAAAATATCTCATCTTGTATTACCATGGTCGCGCTGTCGGAACACCCCTGTCAACCGCCCCACCCTTTCCCGGAGATCCCCGATGACGCAGCTGAACGATTTGCCGTCCCCATCCGCCGAAGCCGCACTGCTGGACCACGTGTCGCGCCGCAGTTTCCTGTACAGTTTGGGCGCGCTGGCGCTGACCGCCTGTGGCGGCGGCGCCGGCGAGCTGCTGTCCGCCGCGCCAGGCGCCGCCCCCCGCGCGGCCGGCGCGCCGACACCGTTCGTGCATCCGGGCCTGCTGCACACGGACGCCGACTTCACGCGCATGGCGGCAAAGTACACCACCAGCCCGTGGTCCGGCAGTTGGAACTTGCTGGTCGCCAACCCGAAATCGTCCAGCACCTATACGCCGAACCCGCAAGCGGTGGTGTATCGCGGCAGCGACGGCGTGCACGCGGAAAATTACTCCAAATTGATGTACGACGTGGCGGCGGCCTACCAGTGCGCACTGCGCTGGAAAATCTCGGGCAGCACCGCCCATGCCGACAAGGCCGTGCAAATCATGAACGGGTGGGCGGCCACCCTGACCGCCATTGGCGGCGATAGCAACGCGCTGCTGGCGGCCGGCCTGTATGGCTATGAATTCGCCAACGCGGGCGAGATCATGCGCAGCTACAGCGGCTGGGCGGCGGCCGACCAGACCGCGTTCAAGAACATGATGAGCGGTATTTTCTATCCGATCTGCTCCGACTTCCTGGTGCGCCATAACAATACCGAGTGGACCCACTACTGGGCCAACTGGGACTTGTGCGCCATCGCCTCCATCCTGGCCATCGGCGTGCTGTGCGACGACGGCGCGAAGTTCGACGAAGCCGTCAATTACTTCAAGAGCGGCGGCGGCAACGGCCGCATCTACAAAGCCGTGTATTACCTGCACCCGGGCTATCTCGGCCAGTGGCAGGAATCGGGCCGCGACCAGGGCCACGCCACGCTGGGCATCGCGCTGGGCGGCGCCATCTGCGAAATGGCGTGGAACCAGGGCGTCGACCTGTACGGCTACGACAACAACCGCTTCCTGGCCGGCGCCGAATACGTCGCCAAGTCCAACTTGATCCAGTCCGGCAGCACCTATTACACGGTGCCCTACGTCACCTACAACAACGTCGACAACGTCAACCAAACCGTGTTTTCCACCAGTGCGCAGGGCAACGCGCGGCCGTGCTGGGCGCTGGTGTACAACCATTATGTCAACCGCAAGGGCCTGGCGGCGCCATATTCGAAACAGTTCGCGCTCGTGGTGCAGCCTGAAAATGGCGGCACCGGCTCCACCAGCGGCGGTTACGACCAGCTCGGCTTCGGCACGCTGACCTGCACGCTCGATGCGATTGCCAGCGGCGCCGTACCCAGCGGCCTGACCGGCTATGTCAACGCCGGCCAGCCGGTGCTGTCGTGGTGGGGCAGCGCCTATGCCACCAGCTACAACGTCAAGCGCGCCACGGTTTCGGGCGGCCCGTACACCACCATCCAGACCGGCATCACGGACTTGCTGACCTATACCGACAGCACCGCGCCGACCGGTACTGTTTATTACGTGGTGACGGCCATCACCCCATCGGGTGAAACCGCGGTGTCGAACCAGGCCACGATTATCACCGGCACGCCGCTGCACACTCACCTGACGTTCGACGCCAGCAGCGGCACCACCGCCGCCGATGCGACGGGCCTGGGCCATACCGGCACCCTGAACGGCGGCGCCAGCTGGGTGGCGGGCAAGAAAAACAATGCCGTGTCGCTGAACGGCAGCACCGGCTACGTCAGCCTGCCGGCCAACCTGATGACCGACGTCGGCGACTTCACCATCGCCACCTGGGTCTATTGGAACACGGCCAGCAACTGGCAGCGCATCTTCGACTTTGGCGACGGCACCGGCCAGTATATGTACCTGACGGCCAAGAACGGCTCCGTGATGCGCTTTGCCATCACCACCAATGGCGGCAAGGGCGAACTGGGCATCAACCACACGGCGGCGCTGGCCACCGGGCAGTGGGTGCATGTGGCGGTCACCCTGTCCGGCAAGACCGGCACGCTGTATGTCAACGGCGTGTCGGTGGGCAGCAACGCCAATATGTTCCACGCGCCGTTCCGGCTGGGCAGCACCAGCCAGAACTGGATCGGCCGGTCGCAATATGCCGACCCGTACTTCAACGGCAAGATCGACGACTTCCGCATTTATCGCGGCGCGTTGAACGCGGCAGCCGTGCTGGCGCTCTACAACAGCTGAGGGCGTAGCTGAAGGCTGATCAGCGGTAGCGCTTCGGTTGCCGCTTGCGCTCCGCCGCATTCTGGTCGCGCAGGATGGCATCGACCTTGTCGGACGCCATGCGCGACAGTTGCAGCGCGGCGTCCACGTCGGGGAAGAATTCCGGCAAGCGGTAACCGAGCCACGCATAGGCGGAGTACAGGCGGCACAGGTCTTCCACGTCCTGCAGGTTTACATGGCGCATCGGCTGGTCGCCGATCTTGATGTGGCTGGCCTTGCCGCGCGACAGGGCCAGCGCCCACTGTTCCCACGCGTGCTGCAGCGACATCACCTTGCTGGAAACCGGCACCAGCGACAGCGTGAATTTGTCCGCCACCGACAGCGGCAAGGCGTCGAGCCACGCGGCACGTTCGAACTGGTCTTCCGTGATGCGGGGATAAAAGAAGCCGTCCGGCACATCGATGTTGTGGACGAAGCGCTTGAGCAGGCGCTGCAGCGACGTTTCACTGGTGACCGATGAAATCAAATGCAAGTGTTCCAGGGTCGGCGCCACGGAAAAACCGGTGGCGTTCAGCGGCGCCGGCTTTTCCTTCAGCAGCGCGCGCATCACCTGGTGCGTATCATCGTCAAAACCGGCCACCAGCCCTTCTTCGTGGATGCCGTAGCGCCCCGCCCTGCCGGCGATCTGGCGCGCCAGCGCGGCCGGGATTTCCTCTTCTTCGCGGCCATTGTATTTGACGGTGGTGGTCATCACGATGCGCGAAATCGGCAGGTTCAGGCCCATCGCGATCGCATCCGTCCCCACCACCACGTCGGCCGCGCCATCGCGGAAACGCTGCGCCTGCGCGCGCCGTACTTCCGGCGACAGGTTGCCGTACACGGTGGCGGCCGACAAGCCCATGTCCGTCACCATGTCGCGCCACATCAGCACGTCGCGGCGGGAAAACGCGATCAGCGCATCGCCGCGCCGCACGCCTTTCAGCTTGCGCACGGCGGACGGCTCCATCGACAGCGGCGCCTTGCGTTTCAGGATATGCACTTCCAGCTGGCACTCGAGCCGCTCGGCCAGCGCTTCGATCGCCTTTTTGGCTTCCGGCGCCCCCACCAGGTACACGGTGCGCGCCGGGGCGCCGCACACCGCCGCTGTCCACGCGGCGCCCCGGTCCGGGTCGGCCAGCATCTGGATTTCATCGATCACCGCTACCTCGACCGGCGTGCGGGTGTCGAGCATTTCCACCGTGCTGGCCACGTGCGTGGCGCCTTCCTCGATGCGGCGCTCCTCTCCCGTCACCAGGCTGACCGCCAGCGGCTTGCCATGGCGCGTGACCGCTTGCAGGCGCTCATAGTTTTCCAGCGCCAGCAGGCGCAGCGGCGCCAGGTACACGCCGCTGGCCGCCTTGCCCAGCGCTTCCATGGCCTTATGCGTCTTGCCGGAATTGGTCGGCCCCAGGATGGCGATGAAACGGCGCGGCATGCGGTGCGCCGTGGTGAACGAAGCCGGATATTCCCCCAGGCTGATGCTCTGGCGGGTGCGCTCCGCATGGCGCTCTTCGCGCTGGCGCTCGACCGCGTGTTCCAGCCGCAGGCGGATGCGGTCGCATACTTCGCTGCCCAGTTCCGAGGTTTGCAAATCCGACAGCGTATGCAGGAACGTCATCGGGTCCATGCCGTAATCGTCCGCTTCCACGGCGATATCGCGCACGAATTCCAGCACGTAGGCGTGCAGGTCGCGCACCGCCTTGTCGCCGCTGCGTTCGCGCAGCAGGGCCCGGCGGGTGTCGCGCTCCATCTTGCGCCATTTCGACGGTTTGGCCAGCACGCCATAGGGCGGCACCAGCTGGTATGGCACGCGCAGCCCCACCTCTTCCACTTCGCCGGCAAAGCGCAGGAACACGCGCCCTTCCATTTTCACCAGGGTGATGCCACGCTGCGGCAAGCCCAGTTCTTCGCACAGGCGCTCGTCGTCATCGTCATGCGGGGGAGGGGAAATTTCGTGGGTACTGGTCATGGGGGTTCCTGCGTGACGGGGTTCTATCCGGTTGCGAGTATAGCGCCGCAAGGTACAATACCGCCATGCCGCAAACCATCGTCACCCCGGTTCACCACGAACTGATCATCAAGAAAAGCCGTTTTATCGCCTGCGTCCAACCCATGGCCGACCGCGCTTCCGCGCAAGCCGTGGTGGCGCAATTGTGGGCGGAACACCCGGGCGCCGCGCACGTGTGCTGGGCGCTGCTGGCCGGCGGCCAGTCGGCGGCGGTCGACGACGGGGAGCCCAGCGGTACCGCCGGACGGCCCATGCTGGACGTGCTGCGCCATCAGGACCTGGAAGGCGTGCAAGCGACCGTGGTACGTTATTTCGGCGGTGTCAAGCTGGGCGCCGGCGGCCTGGTGCGGGCCTATACGGACAGCGTGGCGCAGGCGTTGCTGGGTGCGCAAAAGGTCGCCATCATCCGGATGCAAACCTTGCGCTGCACGGCGCCCTACGCGATGGAAGGCCTGGTGCGGCGCGAAGTGGAACTGGCGCAAGCCAAGCTGCTGAACGTCGCGCACCGCGACGACGTACTGTTTGAATTGTCATTGCCGCAGGACGCCGCGGCGGCGCTGGTGTCGCGCCTGACCGAAGCGGGCCACGGCCGCATCCTGTGGCTGGGCGACGACGACTAAACCCGCACGCCCACTGGCCTGCTAGCGGCACACCGTCATTTTCTTCGCGGCTTTCTTGTCCTTGCCGTCGCCAGCGCTCCCCTGGCCCTCTTCCTTGCCTTTGCCGTCCTTGCTGTCTTTGCCGTCTTTTTGATCGCCGCCCGATGCACCTTCGGCGCCGCCAAAACTGTCGGCGCCGCCGCCGATGGTTTGCTGTTCAAAGGCCTGCGCCAGGGCTGTGGAAGCGGGTGATGACGATTGCATGGCGGGACTTGAGGACGAGCCGTCAGGCTGGCTATTGTTGTTGCCAGACTTATCGCCATCCCCGGCGTTGACTGCCGGCGCCGGGTCTTTCAGCTTGCTGTCCTGGGGCTTGGACTCTGGCGGCTTGCTGTCTTGCGGCTTGCTCTCCTGCACGGGCGGCTGTGGTTTGGTATTGCTGGTGGCGGCTTTGGCGGCGTTTTCCGCAGCCTGCCGCGCGGCTTCATCGGCGGCGGCCTTGGCGGCGGCATCGGCTGCCGCCTTCGCTGCCGCGTTGGCGGCGGCTTCCGCCGCAGCCTTTTCCGCCGCGGCTTTCGCGGCCGCTTCCGCCGCTGCCTGAGCTGCCGCCTCCGCAGCGGCCTTGGCTGCCGCTTCTGCCGCCGCTTTCTCCGCAGCGGCTTTGGCGGCGGCTTCCGCAGCGGCCTGCTCGGCTGCCGCCTTGGCTGCCGCTTCTGCTACGGCCTGTTCCGCCGCTGCTTTGGCTGCCGCCTCCAGCGCTGCCTGTTCCGCCGCCGCTTTGGCTGCCGCTTCCGCCGCTTCCGCCGCTGCCTTGTCCGCTGCGGCTTTGGCCGCTGCTTCCGCCGCCGCTTTGTCCGCTGCGGCTTTGACTGCCGCTTCCGCCGCCGCCTTGTCCGCTGCGGCTTTGGCTGCCGCTTCCGCCGCCGCCTTGTCTGCTGCGGCCTTTGCTGCCGCTTCCGCCGCCGCCTTGTCCGCTGCGGCCTTTGCTGCCGCTTCCGCCGCCGCTTTGTCCGCTGCGGCCTTTGCTGCCGCTTCCGCCGCCGCTTTGTCTGCTGCGGCCTTTGCTGCCGCTTCCGCCGCCGCCTTGTCCGCTGCGGCTTTGGCGGCGGCCTCCGCTGCCGCCTTGTCTGCCGCCGCCTTGGCCGCAGCCTCGGCCGCCGCTTTTTCCGCCGCGTCCGCAGCGGCTTGCGCGGCCGCTTCCGCCGCCGCGATATTGTCCAGTTCTGTCGATGCAATGACCACGCCGCCGGTCACCGTGCCCGCCGGCGCCACCACGGTGCCGCCGGCGCCGCGCGCCTCCAGCGAGGTTGACCCGCCGCCGCTGTCGATACGGGCCGCCGCGTCGAGCACCACGCTGCCGTTTTGCGCCAGCAATGCAATGGGGCCCTTGGCGGTATTGGTCAACCGTGCGCCGGAACCCAGGCTGATGCCGGTGCTGGCGGTTACCGCGATGCCCGTGCCGCTGCTGATGGCGGTATTGATGACCACCGGGCTGTGCGCCGTCAACGTCACCTTGCCCGGCGCGGTAATGGCGCCCGGTCCGCTGGCGGCAATGCCGCCGGTATTGTCGACGGTAATAGCGCCGGCCGGATTGGCCAGCGCGCCCAGCGCCAGCGACGCCACGCCGCTGTTATTGGTGAAGACGATATCGCCGCTGCCGCTGTTGGTTGCAACAAACGACTTCACGTGGTTGACACCGCCCAGCAAGATGCCACCCACCGCCGTGATCTCAAGTCCATTGGCCGTGATGGTTTCCGCGCCGCTGCGGCCGAAGGCGCCGTTGTTGACGAAGCGCAGCGTGCCGCTGACATTGGGCGCCGCGATGTCGCCGCCATCGGTCAGGCTGATGGCGCCGGTATTGCCCGCATCGCCCAGCACCAGGGTGGGCGTGGTGAAGGCCGCCATGTCGCGCGCATTGAGCAGCAAGCCGGTACCGGTATCTTCACCGCCCAGCGAACTGAATTTGACGGGCTGCGCAGCGGTCAAGGCATGGACTTTGACGAAATTGGCCTCACCGCCCGCCGACGCCACCGTACTGCCGCCATACACATCCACTTCGTCGGCCTGCAACGTGACATTGCCGCCGGTGGAGGTGACACCCGCGTTGATGGCCAGGCCATTGCCCGCCAGCGCGATGTCGCCGGCCGCCGTCAATGCGCCAGCCACCGCAGCCACGCCCTGCACCGACAAGGCGCCGCCGGCATTGCCCTGTAGCCCCGCTATCGCATTCGCCTGCGGCAGCGACACATCGCCCGCCGCGCCCACTTGCAACAGCCGCACCGCCAGTGCCGTGCCGCTGTTCTGGGCAATGCCGCCCGTGGTGGCTTTGAGGTTGACCGTATCGGCCGTGATATTACCCACCGTGAGCATGCCGGACGCCTGCGTGACATCGAGCGTACCCAGGCCGGAAATCAATCCGCCGGTCTGGCTGAACGCGCCCGCCACCGTCACGCCGGAGGCGGCGTCGCCCTTCACTTCGCCGCCGCCCTGCGTATAGCTGGCCACCGCCAGCGCCGCCTTGCTGAGCGTCAGCGCGCCACCGCTCACTGTCAGCGAGCCGATCGCGGGCGCCTTGTCCGTCAATGCCAGCGCGCCGCCGTTCAGGGTCAGCGCACCGCCGCCGGCCAGCGTATCGGAGGTTACGGCGGTGCTTTCGCCATTGATGCGCAGCGCCCCGTCGATGATGGCGCCACGTTTGATCTCGAACTGGCCGGCATTGATATCGAGCGCCGCGCCGGACGTGATGCGCAAGTTCGAGATCGATTGCTTGCCCGCCCCCGCCACCAGCCCCAGGCCGGTATCGATCACCACATCATCCGCATTGCCGGGCGTCTTGCCCTTGCTCCAGTTATCGCGGTCAGTCCAGTCCAGCGTGCCGGCGCCGTTGCTGAAGTAATTCGCGTCCGCCACCAGGTTGACGCGCACCGCCTCCCCCGCCGCCAGGCCATAGCCCGGCTGGTAGCCGGTTGGCAAGTTGACCTTGCTGAACGTGCCGCTGCGCGCACCAGCCACTGTAACGATGGCAATCGGCTGGAATGCCACCGCCTTGTAGCTGGGCAGCAATGCCGCCGCCAGCGTGCCATCCAGCGCCGCCTTGCCGGAAACGGCCAGCAGGTCGGACTGCCCGGCGCCATGGCCACCGAGTTCCATGTCCAGCGTGCCACCGCTTCTTTGCGTGTAATCGCCTTGCACCGACAAGGCGCCGATGGCCGCATCGCCAGCATTGCCGGGACTGACCTTGCCGTTGTTGATGAAGGCGCCGCCCCCCACGTCCACCGTCCCGCGGCCCTGCAGCACGCCTGTGGCGGCCAGCGTCAAATCCCCGGCGCGCGACAACACCGCGCCGCTGCCGAGGTCTATCACGCCGGCCAGCGTGGATAGTCGCTCACCCAGCGTCAAGCTCGCCTTACCGCTCAGCGCCAGCGTATTGCCCTTGCCCAGGTCCAGCCCTTTGATGACGGCCGGACCGGCGGTCCCGCTCAAGGTCACCGTCAGCGTATCCGGACGCGCGATATGCACCATTTGCGCGGCGGTCGGCAATCCCAGCAGCCAATTCGCGCCATCTTCCCATGACCCCGACACATAAGCGCCGCCGCTCTGGCGCACCCAGAAATTGTCGCCCGCCTGTGACGTCAGGCGCAGCGCATGGTACGACGGACTGGCCTTGTCCACGGCAAAACCTGCGACGGCCGGCAAGGCGCCGGCCAGCGGCGCACTCGTACTTTGCACGATATCGAACGTGTCGCCACTGCCGTACACCCCGGCCAGGTCGGTGCGGTTGATGACCGACGCGGCGCCGGCCGTCACGGCGCCGGTGGCGGACACCTTGTCATATGACGCGGCGGACGTCAGTTCCGAATTGAGCGTGCCAGTGGACATGTCGAGGGCGCCGTCAATCGCCAGCGTACCGATCGCCGCTGCGCCGCCCGGCGACAACGTGCCCTGGTTGATGACGTTGGCGGCCACCGTGCCGCTGCCGGTCAGTACGCCCCCGGCACTGTTAGTCAGCGTGCCGCCCGCCACGCCCACCGTCGCGCCGCTGCTAATCGCCATGGTGCCGCCATTGGCGCTCAGGCCGGACAGGGTCAGCGCGCCTTTGGTTGCCGTCAGCGTGCCCGTATTCGATGTCAGCACCGCGCTTTGCGTACCGGCGGAGGTCTTGTTGAATTTGCCCGCATTGTCAAATGTGCCGCCGCCGCTGATCGGAGTCGCATGGGTCCCCGCCAATGTCACCGTTCCCGCCGCCACATTGGTGAAGGCTGTGCCGGCGGCCATGGCAAACTGCCCGCCCGCGCCGTTGATATTGATGACGCCCGCGTTTTCCGACACGCCGCTGGCCACATTCAAGGTGGCCGACAAATCCACGATGCCGTTGTTGAGCAGGTCGAGGGTTGCGGACGCGCCGTTGATGGTCAACTCGGTGCCGGACGCTGTTTGCAGCAAGGCCGCCCCCGCCTGCAAGCCGCCGCTGCCGATCGTCATGGCGCCGGCCAGCACACGAATCGCATTGCCGCTGTACGCGCCGGACAAGGTCACGGCGCCAGCCATCTGCGCCATGCCGCCGCCCGCCAGTTGGCCGGACAGGGTGCCGCCTGTCAGCGTATAGCCGCTGGTGGCGGTCAGGGTTCCCGTGGCGGCGTTGACGGTGCCGGCGCTGGTGATGGTATCGACGGTTTGTGCAAAGCCGGAAGTGTCGAGCGTGCCGGCCGCATCGACAGTGACGGCGGCGCCACTGCTCAAGCGGTTGGCCGCGCCGAATGTCAGCGTGCCGCCGGTAATCGTGACGGCGCCGCCGCCATGGACGCCGGCCAGTTGTGTACTGCCCGACGCCTGCGTCAGCGTGCCGCCGCCAAGGTTCGCGCTGACCGTGCCGCCATCGAGCTGGTAGCCGCCGGTGGCGGTCAGGGTGCCGGCGCCACTGAGCGTACCGGCGCTGGCCAATTTGCCGCCAATTGCGGCGTTGGCGGCCAGGTTGACCGTGCCGCCTGCGCCGATCGCCAGGTTGCCGGCGCCCAGTGCATCGGCCGCGGCCACTTTCAGTGTTCCGCCATTGACGGTGGTGGCGCCGGTGTACGTGTTGGCGCTGTTGAAGGTGGTGGTCCCGGTGCCGGATTTGAGGATGGCGCCGGCACCGCTGATGCCGCCGCTGAAGGTGTCGTCGGCGCCGCCGCCCAAGGTCAGTACCGAATCCGCGCCCAGTGTTACCGGCCCGGTCAGCGTGAGCCCGCCACTGGCTGTCAGGGCGCCGCTACCGGTCAGGTTCAAGGCGCCGTTATGGAACCACTGCGAAGGCATGGCCATCGACGTCACGGCCAGGGTGCCGCCGGTATTGACGCGCTGGAATCCCTCGAAGCTTCCCGACAGCGCCGTGTTTTGCGCCTGGATGGTCAGCGGAACAGGCAGCCCCCCGCCATTGCCCACGCCCCCGCCGCCCAGGGTGACGCTGCTGCCCTTCAGTACGACCGGCGTGACAATCCGCACCTGGCCGGTATAGGCCTGCGCCCCCACCGTGGTGACATTCCCCTTCAACAGCGCGGGCCCGCTGATGTTCAGCGTCCCGATCCCGGCGCTGGTGCCGTTCAATGTGGCCAGGCCGGTATTGGTGATGGTCAGCGCCGGCTGCAGGCCCGGGGTTCCGTTCAGCGGCCCGTTGAAATCCGCCGTGCCGCCGCTGGTAACCGTGGTGGTGGCGCTGACCACCATGTTGCCCTGGTAGGACTGGCTGCCGCCCGACTGCAAGGCGCCGCCCTTGAAAATGAGCTGGTGGACATCGGCGTTGACGGCAATGCCGTCACCGGCACTGAGGTTCGTGAGTGTGACATCGCCGCCCGCTGTCACCACGTACTGGGTGCCCGCGCTGCCGGACAGGGTCAGCGCGGCAGGCGCATTGACGGCAACCGAACCGCTGGTGGAGGTGGCGGCCACCGCACCGGCCACCACATTGCTGAGCGACAGGTTGCCGCCGGCATTGGCGGTCAGCACGCCGCCATTCAGGCTTTGCGAACCAAACGTATCGGAATGAATCATGCTTCCCGCCGTCAGGTTCAGCGCCAGCGCGCCGCTGGTGGAATTCACCGGCTGCCGGAGCCAGATGTCGCGACCCGCATTCAGGGTCAGCGTCTGGTCACTGCCGGCGGTCTTTTCGATCTTGGTGTCGATCGTGATATCCATGGTGGCGGCCAGCGACACGCTGTTGGTGGCCAGCAGGGTGGCAATCGCATCCGCCGTCAATTTGCTGGTGTCGCCCACATAGGTGCCGGCGTCCAGGGTCACCACGGGGTCGGCAGGATCCACCTTCAGCGCGCCGGCATCGACACCTTTGCCGGCGCCATCCGCATCGGCCACGGCGCCGATAATGATATTGGCGGGATCGAGCAGCAAGGTGCCGGTCTTGCCGCGCGCCGCCGTGGTGTCGGCGCGCAGACCTGAAATCGACAAGTGCCGCAGGCCGGAGGTTTCCACCAGCCCGCCGTCGCCGCCCTGCGCGCCGCCGCGTGCACTGATGGCGCCCTGCGCCATGGTGGCCTGGTCCGACCACAGCACCACCTTGCCGCCGTTGCCCGAGTCCAGCGCATCGGCGCGCAGCACCGCGTCCGCGCCCAGTAACGCGGTTTGCGCGTGCGGCAGGCTGCCGCCGCCCTGGTAATCGCCACCGACCAGCACCGTCCCGCCGCCGCTGGCGCCGGAAGCATCCAGTGTTGCCGTCCCCTGCACGGCAACGCTGTCAGCGGTGATCTCGATCCGGCCGCCACGGCTGCCGGTGGCCAGCAATTGCGCGGCGCCATCCGTCACCGCGGCCCTGGTGGCGCGCAGGAAGATGCGTCCGCCTTCGCTGACCACGCTGCTGGCATTGAGCACGCCGCTGTTTTTCACCAGCACGCCCGCCATGCCGATGCGCCCGGCCGTGCTGACGATCTGGCCCAGGTTCAGCGCACTGCCCTCGGCGCCGGTCACGGCGACCCGCACGCCGGGCGTGGCCGTGTCCAGCAATTCCACACTGGCGCCGGCCGCCAGCACGACTTCACCGCCCGGGGCCCGGATCACACCATGGTTTTGCACATCCGGCGCCACCAGGTAGACCGTGCCGCCGGCGGGGGTGGTGATGGTCCCGTGGTTGCGCACGGCGCCCGCCTGCGCCGCTTGCGGGTTGGCGCTGAACAGCATGCGTCCGGCCAGGAAATCCGCATCGCGCACCGCCAGCGTGCTGGCGACAAAGCCATGCAAATCCAGGGTCGCGCCCTGACCCACCATGATGCCGGCCGGATTGACCAGCCACACCTTGCCATTGGCCGACAGGCTGCCCAGCAATTGCGACGGCGCATTGGAGGCGACGCGGTTCAGGATCACCGCGTCGGCGCCGGGCTGGCGGAACGTCACGGCGGCGCCGCTGCCGATATTGAAGGTGTCCCAGTTGAGGATGGCCTTGCCGGTTTGCTGGACGATGTCCATGCGGTTGCCCGTTTGCGCCACGCTCGCCTGGCCTGCGGCCAGGGTGGCGCCGGTCGGCAGCGCCGTGGCGGATAACGTTGGCAAAGGCGGCGCGGCATGCGCGGCAGGGGTGGTCAAGGTTGCCGCCGCCAGCATGGCCAGCGCGGCCGCCGTGCGGCCCCAGGCGGCGCGTGCCCCCAGCAGGCGTGCCATCATGCGTACGAGCAACATCGCCACGCGCCGCGGCGGTCGCCGGAACAACGTGAACCGATGGCGTCCGATGCGCAACACGGCGGCAACGGAAAAGGGAGACATCCTGGCGGCGTGCTCTGGGGCGCTCATGATGGGGACTTTCCGGAGATCAGTCTCTACATTATCGGCCACTGCGTTGCAAATTACCTATGGAATTCACCCCAATGCAACATTGTCGCCACGAATCTGCGCGCTGATCACGCGAACAACGGGCCTTACCGCACAGACGGTTACCGCCCACTCGTGTTAAAAAGAGCCTGAGAGCAAGTATTTGACTGGAGGAAAGTCCGATGAAATGGGAAGGCAACCGCGAAAGCGATAACGTGGAAGACCGCCGTGGCGACGGCGGAGGTGGAGGGGGCGGCTTTGGCTTCGGCGGCGGCACGGTCGGCATCGGCACCGTGGTGCTGGCGCTGGTGGGGTCGTGGATTTTCGGCGTCAATCCGCTCACGATGCTGAGCCTGCTCAGCGGCGGTGGCGGGCCGGCGCCCCAGGTCCAGCAAGCTCCGGCCCCGGCGCCGCCGAAATCGGACCGCCAGGCCAACTTTGTGTCTGTCGTGCTGGCCGACACGGAAGACGTGTGGGGCGAATTGTTCCGCGCCGGCGGCAGCCAGTATGTCCGGCCCAAGCTGGTGCTGTTCTCGGACCGCACCGCCACCGCGTGCGGCACCGGCCAGGCCGCGATGGGGCCGTTTTATTGCCCGGGCGACTCCAAGGTGTATATCGACCTGAGTTTTTACCGCCTGATGCAGCAGCGCTTCCACGTGGCGGGCGAATTTGCCCAAGCCTATGTGATTGCCCATGAAGTGGGCCATCACGTGCAGCATCTGACCGGGGTATCGGGCAAGGTTGACCAGGCGCGCCGCTGCGTATCCGAACGGGAAGGCAATGCACTGTCGGTGCGGCTGGAATTGCAGGCCGACTGCTACGCGGGGGTCTGGGCCCATCACGCCAACCGGGCGCGCAGCATCCTGGAACAGGGCGACGTTGAAACCGCGCTCAATGCCGCCAGCGCGATTGGCGACGATGCGCTGCAGCGCCAGTCGCGCGGTGAAGTGGTGCCGGATTCCTTCACGCACGGCACCTCCGCGCAGCGGGTGCGCTGGTTCAAGCGCGGCATTGAAACGGGCGACGCCATGCAGTGCGACACGTTCAAGGCGCGGACACTGTAAACTGGGCGGCATATCCTTATTGGTGCCGCCCTCATGACCGAACCCGCCGTCCTGTTTTCCGCCCAGCGCCCCCGCTTGTTCGCCATCGCCTACCGCATGCTCGGCATCCGCGCCGATGCCGAGGATGTGGTGCAGGACGCGTGGCTGCGCTGGGCGCAAACCGACCACGCCGCCGTGCAATCGGCCGAGGCGTGGCTGGTCACCATCGTGACACGGCTGGCGATCGACCGGCTGCGCGCCGCCCGGGCCGAGCGCGAAGCCTACATCGGCTGGTGGCTGCCGGAACCGCTGGTGGAACTCGATGAGCGCACGCCGGAATCGGCGGCGGAAATGGCCAGCGATTTGTCGGTGGCGTTCATGTGGCTGCTGGAGCGGCTGGGCCCCGAAGAACGCGCCGCCTTCCTGCTGCGCCAGGTGTTCGACCACGATTACGCGGAAGTGGCGGCAATCCTCGGCAAGAGCGAAGCCTCGTGCCGCCAGCTGGTGCACCGCGCGGCGGAACGCGTACAGCAGGAAAAAACCCGGAATAAAGTCGCGCGCGGAGCGCACCAAAGCTTGCTGTCCACCTTCGTGACGGCGGCCCGCAGCGGCGACAAGGATGCGATCCGTGCCTTGCTGGCGGAAAACATCGAGCTGGTCGGCGACGGCGGCGGCAAGGTGCCCTCGTTCATGGAAATCCTGCGCGACCTGGACCGCATCGCGGAGCTGTATTGGGGCATGCTGGACAAGTTCCCCGGCCAGGTCGAATACCGCATGGCCACCGTCAACGGCGAACCAGGCCTGCTGCGCTATATCGGCGGCAAGCTGGAATCGGCGCAAGCCTTCGTCATCGACAATGGCCGGATCAGCGCGATTTACGCGGTGCGCAATCCGGACAAGCTGGCCGGGGTGCCGATGGCGTTATAAGGGCTGCCCGGCCCTGCCGGCGCGATTGGCAGCCTCCTCTTTCAGCAGTTGTCGGCGCAGCCAATTCGCCAGGTACCACTTCTTGTCTTCCGGTCGCTTGATATACAAGTCGCGCCACGCATTACGCTCGGTCCGTGCGAACGAGCGCGCAAACTGGTTCGGCGTGACGACCGTCCCTTGATGAATAATCTGGTCGCCAACCACCCGCGCATAATTGTGCTCCCCATAACTCCAGGAGCGCAGGCATGTTCCTTCCGGCAGAAAAAGCGTTTTCCATTGATAGCCGCGCATGCTTGGTTCCGTCGGCGGCAAGCCGGATTGATCGCGCAGCCAGACACGTAAAGCTTCCGTTGCCGCGCGGTCCAGGCTGCAGCGATCGGTACGGGAACTCAGGTAGGTGAGCAATTCGAGGAGCAAGGCCTGGGGTATCTCCACACTCAGTCTGGTTAACATTCTGGACCTCCGTCTGAAATGGTCTGTTTCTGATCCTTTTGACTTGATAAGTTGGAAAAGGTTCAAACCAGAGCAAATCAGACGCCTTCCCAGACGGTTTACCAGACAGGCTCCGGGAGGTATATGCGCCCTACTCCTGCTGTTGGAAAAAAAGTTTAAAACCTGTCACAAGCGGGAAACGCGGTCCGTCTAATGAGCATGGACGGCCGCACGGTGCGGCTGCCGCAAACCGAAAAAGGAATCACCATGTCCCTGACCGCCCGCCTGAACTACTTCCAGTTGGCCCAACCCAGCTTCAACGCCCTGCTGGCCCTGTCCGAAACCATCCAGAAAAGTTCCCTCGGTGTCCGCCTGGTGGACCTGGTGCTGCTGCGCGTTTCGCAAATCAATGGCTGCGGCTATTGCATCGATATGCACTGGCGCGACCTGGTGCGCAATGGCGCCGATCCACGCCACCTGAACGCGGTGGCCGCCTGGCGCGAAGCCCCGTTCTTCAGCGACCGTGAACGCGCCGCGCTGCACTGGTCGGAGCTGGTAGCGCAAATCCCCCGCACCGATCCGGACGACGCGGCGTTCGCCGAACTGCAGCGCCATTTCAGCGACACGGAAATCGCGGAACTGGGCTTCACCATTGCCACCATCAATGCGTGGAATTTGCTGAACGTGAGCTTCCGCAATCCGATTCCAGCCAAGGCCTGATAAACCGACCGGCGGAGTTTTCCAACACGGCTGATACACTGCGGGGCTCTTGATTACTCCAAGGAGCCCCCGTATGTACAAACTCCACGGCGCATCGACCATACACCTTCGCAGTCACAGAAATGCCCTGGCAGCCATTGCGGCAATAGCTGCCACGCTTCCTTGCATAGGGATGGCATCCGCCACGTCGGTCATACCCCATGTATGCGCAGCAAGTGCGGACGATGCTGCGCTAACGCTTATCCAGCATGCATTAGTTGCCCCAGCAACAGTTGTTGACGTCCTGGATACGAACTCGAGGGCAAAACTGTCTGCTCGGTTGAAACAGTTGTTTGACGATCGTTACTCGCCCGAATCAGCCCGGCTGCGCACCCGGCTTTGGGGCCCCGAGTGGACAGCAGACAAATTGCAGACAGCAACGGAACGCGAGCTGCTGACGCGTTTCTTCACTTACAGCCAGCAGCAACGCGACAGCCACCGCATGTCAAATGCTACTGTTATCAATCGCTCCACTTCTGCCCTGCTCCAAACGACCGATATCACGGTTAATTACGAAGTTCATTCAGGCGCTTCGGTGTCAAATGCGCAGCGTACCTTCACAGCCCGTTTTGATAGCCAGTGCTGGAGGTTGCTGACTCCCATTGAAACCACGGCAAGACTTGCCTTGATCGCCAAGGAGCTGAAAGCATCCCGGCCATCCATTGCGGAAAACCGCGTTGGCCCTGCAAAAGCAAGTTTGGCGGTGGTCCCGTCATCGGAATACCCGGCCCCAGGCTGGCTGGCGGTGGTTCGGCCCAATAGCACCACCGGCCAAACCATTTGGATACACAATGAAAAGTTGGCGACAGAAGCCCGGATACGCGCTGTTTCCGCCAGTTGGGATTGCGAGATGCCTGGCGAAGTTGAGGCACCCGCGCTGGCGATGACATTGGATGAGGAAGGTGCCCGGCGCCTTGGCTCCTGGTCGGCAAACAATATCGGCCAGATGCTGGCCGTCATACTGGACGGCACACCGGTATTCCATGCAACGGTCCTCGAAACACTGAACAACAAAATCACTGTCTGCCTGCCAAAAGCCACTTTGGAGGAAGCCCAGGCTATCGCCGCCAGATTGGCTGGAGAGCCACGATGAAGGCCTGATCCTGTGACCACGGCCACGCCGGGGGCAGCCTGCCACGCCTTATCTGCATCCGGAAGCCTTGCCGGCACTACCCTGCGATGTTCTCTGCACACCCGGCTTCAAATGCCGGTCAGCGAAACTGGCAGAAATTGCCCGTAAAGTGGCAGCACGGCCAAACTGCAATGCGCAATCATGAAGCTTCCATCAAGAGGAGCCATCATGACGCGCAAGATTGGAATCCTGCTGTACCCGGACGTCGAAGTACTGGACTTTGCCGGTCCCTATGAAGTGTTCACCTGCGCCACCCGCGTGGCGCGCCTGCAAGACCCGCACGCCCCCACGCCGTTCGAGGTCTGCACGATTGCCGCCACGCCCGGCCCCGTGCGCGCCCGCGCCGGGTTATCCGTGCTGCCGGACCACACGCTGGACGATCACGCCCCGCTCGATGTGCTGCTGGTGCCGGGCGGTGTGGTGGACCGCGAACTGGGCCATGCGGCCATCCTCGATTGGATCCGCCGCACCGCCAGCCAGGTTGAATTAACCGCTTCTGTGTGCACCGGCTCCCTGTTGCTGGCGCAGGCCGGCCTGCTCGATGGCCGCCCCGCCACCACGCACTGGGACGACATCGCGCTGCTGCAAGGCTATCCCGGCGTGCAGGTCCACCCGGAAAAACGCTGGACCGATGATGGCGACATCGTCACGTCCGGCGGCATTTCCGCCGGCATCGATATGTCGCTGTACCTGGTGCAACGCTTTGCCGGACCAGCGCTGGCGCTGGGCACGGCGCACCGCATGGAATATGCGTGGAACGCCATGGCGTGACAGCACAGCCGCACGCCGTGGCGCGGTTGCCCTCACTGCCCGCCGCTGCCCTGCTGCTGCACCTGCACACCCGGCTTCAAGTGCCGGTCCAGGAATTGCACGACTTTCCCGTAAGCCACCGCCTGGTTTTTCTTCTTGCGGAAGCCATGCCCTTCGTCCTCGAACACGACATACTCGACCGGCACGTTGTTTTTCTTCACCGCGCTCACGATTTCATCGCTTTCCGCCTGGATCACGCGCGGGTCGTTTTTGCCCTGGATGACCATCAGCGGGCGGCGGATTTCGCCCGCATGGAACAGCGGCGACGTCGCCAGCAGGAATTCCTTGTCCTTGACCGGGTCGCCCACTTCGTCGTACAGCGCCTTGCGCTGCGCTTCCCAGTAAGCCGGCATGGATTCCAGCGTGCGCAGCCAGTTGCTGACGCCGAAGATATCCACGCCGACCTTGAACGCCTCGGGCCGGAACGCCAGCGCCGACAGGGTCATGTAGCCGCCATAGCTGCCGCCCATGATGCCGATGCGCTCGGGATCGACGTGACCGAGTCCGGCCAGGAAGGTTTTCGCTTCCACGCAATCCCACAGCGGTTCGCGGCCATGCTTGCGGTCGTCCGCCATGAAGAAGGTCTTGCCATAGCCGGAACTGCCCCGGTTGTTAATGCCCAGCACCGCATAGCCGTGGTTCACCAGGTACTGGATTTGCGCGCTGTAGCCGCGCTGGGTCTGGCCGCCCGGGCCGCCATGCACGAACACCACGGCCGGCACTTTCGCTTGCGGCGACGCCCCCTTCGGCTTGTAATAGATCGATGGAATCACCATGCCGTCAAACGAACGGAAACGCACCACTTCCGCTTCCACCAGGTCATTTTGATCGATGTCCTTGCTCAGGCTTTGCGTCAGTTGCCGGGTTTTGTTCGACTTCAAGTCATGCACGAACAGGTTGCTCGGCGAGCGGTCGCCATTCAGATAAAACGCCATCAACTTGCCGCTCGGTGAAAACACCACGCCGCGCATATTCCCTCCCGGCAGTTTCGGCAGCGCCACCGGCTTTTCGTCCGGCCCCTCCACCACGCGCAGCACCTGGCTGCCGTCCTGGTTGATGATGGTGGTGCGGTGGCGGCCATCGATCGAGTAGCCGGACCAGTCGATGTCCCAGTCGGCTTTTTCATGGACCGCCATGGCGCCGGTGGCCAGGTCATAGGTGCGCAAGTTCGTGAATTCGCCGCCGTCGTTCGATGTGAACAGCAGGCGCTTCGATTGCGGATCAAAGGCGGACGGACTGTAGGCCGCGGCGCCCTGGTGCGGTGTGATGTGCTTGATCGCGCCATTGGCCAGGTCCACCAGGTGGATGTCGCTGTCGGCCGTGGTATTCGGTTTCTCCAATGCCAGCCAGCGCTCGTCGCGGCTCAGTACATTGGGCGTCATGCCGCTGTCGTTCTTGTACAGCATGGTGCGGGCATAGGTTTTCGCATCGTAGCGGTACAGGTCGAAGAACTTCGCATCGCGTTCATTGGTCAACACGTAAAACGCGTTGCCCTGCGGCTGCCAACCCATGAAGATGGCTTTCAGCTTGTCGCCCGGCGTCAAGTCCTTTTCAGCGCCATCGAGTTCCCGCACATACAAATGGTTTTGCTCATTGCCGCCCTGGTCACGGGTGAACAGGAAGCGGTCGTCGGTGCGGAAAAAGCCCACGGCATAGGTGCTGTCCGCGCTGGGACGGGTCATCGGCTGCGGCTTGCCGCCGGCGACCGGCATCGCATACACGCTGAACGTGCCGCTCTCGTTGCTGCTGAACAGGATGCGTTTTTCATCCTGGCTGAACGACGCGCCGGTGACCGACGTGGTGGCCATGAATTGTTCAATGGTGTACTGGCGCGGCGCCTTGGCCGCCGCCTTCGCGGCCGGCGCGGCGTGGACGATGGCGGGCTGGAACGCGCATTGCAGCGATAAGGCCAACAGGGACAGGCCGGTGGCCTGGCGGATCAAACGCATGACAAATCTCCTCGGACAAATGGATTGCATGATGATGCCAGCGTCCCTCGCGGCCGCACACTGTCAAATCCGACAGGTTTTGCATGCATACCACTTTAAAACCGCTGAAAACTGGTACGCACAATTTAACAAAATGTCTCATTTCGGACATTTTTATTTTCCACCCTTTCACAGAGTGGCGAACTGACCGACGTGAGCGCTCCCATCAGGATAGCAATCTGCGATCCATACGCTTCCCCCATGCAACTGGTCTTGGATTGGATACAATTTTCCAAAACCACTTGACTACCAATTTTCCGCATTCCATGCTGGTCTCCGGCTGCACACATTTTGAGCCGCATAACAAAAGCAATAACACCCATCCCAACCAAGGAGGAGATTTATGGCACGTACTGCACGTACTATCCGGGCCAACGCCCGCAACATCTGGCTGGCCGGCCTGGCCGGCGCCATGCTGGCCGCATGCGGCGGCGACGGCATCAGCACCACCGACTCACCGCAAAAACTCAAAATGGGCGCCACCGCCAGTTGCCCGGCGTGGACCTCCACCGACATCTACACGGCAGGCATGTGCGTGACCTACAACGGCAATACGTACAAGGCCAAGTGGTGGACGCAAAACAATGTGCCGGGCACCGAACAGTGGGGCCCGTGGGAATTGCAGGCCACCACGCCAACGCCGACTCCTACGCCGACGCCGACACCCACCCCTACGCCAACCCCAACACCCACCCCAACGCCAACGCCGACACCTACTCCGACACCTACTCCGACACCAACGCCGACGCCGACGCCAACGCCGAACGGCCGCGAAATCGGTTCGTACTTCGCCCAGTGGGGCGTGTATGGCCGCAACTATGAAGTGGCCGACATCCACACCACGAAAACCCCGGTCAACGGCGTGCAAACCAGCGTGGCCGACCAGCTCACGTTCATCAACTATGCGTTCGGCAACGTCTACCAGAAAAATGGCGGCTACGAATGCGACATGGTCTCCCGCGCCGAAGTCGGTAATGAAAATCCGACCTCGCCGCAAGCGGGCACCGGTGGCGACGCCTATGCGGATTACCAGCGCCAGCCGGCCCGCACGGTCGATGGCAAGCCGGTGGCATGGGACGCCAAGCTGTCGGGCAATTTCCAGCAATTGAAACTGCTGAAACAGCAGCATCCGAACCTGAAAGTATTTATCTCGCTGGGTGGCTGGAGCTGGTCGAAATTCTTCTCGGCCGCCGCCAAGACCGATGCGCTGCGCAAGCAACTGGCGAAATCGTGCGTGAAGATGTTCATCGCGGGCGACTTGCCGGTACAGGATGGCCGTGGCGGTCCCGGCGCCGGCAAAGGTGTGTTTGACGGCATCGACATCGACTGGGAATACCCGGGCGGCGGCGGCCAGCCGTACAACACGTACGCGCCTGAAGACAAGCAAAACTTCACCTTGCTGATGCAGGAATTCCGCGCCCAGCTCGACGCCCAGGGCGCCACCGACGGCAAACGCTACCCGCTGACCGCCGCGATTGGCGCGGGCGCCGACAAGATCGCCAACACGGAACCCGGCAAGTACGCGCAATACATGGACTGGGTCAACCTGATGACGTACGACTTCCACGGCGCGTGGGAATCGAACACCAACTTCCATGCCCCGCTCTACCACGATCCGGCCGATCCATCGACCGGCAATGTGGCCAAGTACAACGCGCATGACGCCGTCACGGCGCTGGTGGCGGCCGGCATGCCCCGCAGCAAAATCTTGCTGGGCATCCCATTCTATGGACGTGGCTGGAAAGGCGTAACGGCGGGACCGAACGGCAATGGCCTGTACCAGGCCGGCACCGGCGGCGCATCGGGCGCTTGGGAAGGCGGCATCGATGACTACAAGGTGTTGATCAACAAGACCGGCAACCGCTGGTACCACCCCGTGACCAAGCAGCTGTTCCTGTACACCGGCACCGGTGAATGGTGGAGCTACGACGATCCGACCGTGATCGCCACCAAGATGAAGTACGTGCGCGATGAAAGCCTGCGCGGCGCCTTCTCGTGGGAACTCGATGGCGACGCCAATGGCGCGCTGACCACGGCGGTGTGGCAAGGCCGCTGATCCCAGCCAGGCACGCGCCCCAACTCCGTAGGGCGGTTGCCGCCTTGGCGGAAGCCGCCGTGCATGAGCCAACGCGGCGCATGCAATGGCGGCTTTGTAAAAGCCGCCCTACGGGATCACGCCAACGATGTATCCACCAGTGTGGCCTGCCCCCGGGAGTAATCGATGAAACTCAAAAGCAATGTCTCACCCATCGGCATCAGCGACGAATGGCGCCGCTGGATTGCGGAAAACCTGATGCTGGGCAGCCATCCGGATACCCTGACCGGCATCCTGGTGCAATCGGGCGTCGCCTTGCGCGACGCCCAGGCCGAACTGGCCGCCGCCCTGACCAGCCCTTACCTGCAAGGCGTGCAGCGGCTGCACAACCGTCTCGCCAAACGCGACTGGGTGCTGGGCATCCAGGCACAGCTCAACCGGCTGATGCCGATGGAAATCCCCCGGCGCCACCAGCTGTCCGGCGAGGATTTTCTGCGCCAGCACTATCTCGCCAACCAGCCGGTGATCCTGACCGGTCTGCTGGACGGCGCGCCGCGCGAACACTGGGCGCTGGAGCGCCTGGCGCGGCGCTTTGGCGAGCGCACGGTGGAAGTGCAGTTCGGCCGCAATGCGGACCCCGACTATGAAATGAACAGCATCGCGCACAAGCGCACCATGCGTTTCGGCGAGTACGTGGACCTGGTGGCAAACAGCGGCCATACCAACGATTTTTACATGACCGCCAACAATGACCGCCACAACCGCCAGGCGCTGCACGAGTTGTGGGACGACGTGCCAACACTGACGGAGTACCTGACCGACGGCCAGGCCGGCTTTTTCTGGCTCGGCCCCGCCGGCACCGTCACCCCGTTCCATCACGACTTGACCAACAACTTCATGATCCAGCTGTCCGGCCGCAAGCGCGTGCGCCTGATCGCGCCGTGTGAAACGCCAAAGCTGTACAACCAGCGGCATTGCTTCACGCCGGTCGACGGCCGCGCGATCGATACGCAGCGCTTCCCCGCCATGGCCGGCGTGCCGGTGCCGGAATGCGTGCTGGAACCGGGCGAAGTGCTGTTCCTGCCGGTCGGCTGGTGGCATTTCGTCGAAGCGCTGGACATTTCCATCACGGTCTCCGCCACCCATTTCAAGTGGGATAACGATTTCTATTCGAACTATCCATCCAATCACGATTTTTAAAACCATGACCTATAAATCACACCTGATGCTGGCGCTGCTGGGCGGCGCCCTCGTTGCATGCGGTGGCGGCGATCCTTCCGCCACCACCGGCAAGCCGATGAAAATGGGCGCGGCCGCCACGGCCACCTGCCCCGCCTGGACCTCTTCCGACATTTACACGGCCGGCATGTGCGTGACCTATAACGGCGCCACTTATAAAGCCAAGTGGTGGACCCAGAACAACGTGCCGGGCACGGAACAATGGGGACCGTGGGAACTGCAGTCGGGCACGCCGACGCCGACGCCTACCCCGACACCGACACCGACACCGACTCCGACTCCGACTCCGACTCCGACGCCAACACCCACTCCAACGCCAACGCCAACACCGACGCCAACACCCACTCCGACTCCAACGCCTACTCCAACACCGGTCGCATGCCGCCCTGACGGGCTGGCATCCCCCGTCACCAACGTGCCCTATTGCAGCGTGTACGACGCAAGCGGCCGCGAAAAGCTGGCCAACGGCATGAACCGCCGCATCGTCGGCTACTTCACCAGCTGGCGCACCGGCGCGGGCAATACCCCGTCCTACCTCGTCAACAACATCCCGTGGGACAAGGTCACGCACATCAATTACGCCTTTGCTTCGGTGGACGGCAATGCCAAGGTCGCGATCGGCAGCGGCGCCAACAATCCCGATACCGGCATGACCTGGCCAACCATTCCCGCCGCCGCGATGGACCCAACCCTGCCGTACAAGGGCCATTTCAATTTGCTGGCGCAATACAAGAAGCGCTACCCTGGCGTCAAAATCATGCTGTCGGTGGGCGGCTGGGCCGGCAGCGGCGGCTTCTATACCGCCACCACCAATGCCGATGGCAGCACCAACACGGCCGGCATCAACACCCTGGCCGATTCGATGGTGTCGTTCCTGCGCCAGTACACATTCTTCGATGGCATCGACATCGATTACGAACACCCGACCACCAACAATGAAGCCGGCAACCCGCTCGACTTCGGCGTATCGAAGCCGCGCCTGGCCGGGCTGATGAAGAGCTATAACCTGTTGCTGAAAAACGTGCGCCAGAAGCTCGACACGGCGGCCGTGGCGGACAACAAGTACTACATGCTGACCATTGCCGGTTCCGCTTCGGCGTGGATCTTGCGCGGCGAGGAAAACCTGTCCGGCCTGCAGTACCTGGACTATGCGAGCCTGATGTCCTATGACTTGCACGGCGGCTGGAACCAGTACGTCGGCCCGAACGCGGCGCTGTTCGACGACGGCAACGATGCGGAACTGAAGGCGGGCAATGCCTACCAGTACGGCGGCATCGGCTACCTGAATGTGGACTGGGCCTACCGCTATTACCGTGGCGCCTTGCAGGCGGGCCGCATCAATATCGGCGTGCCGTATTACACGCGCGGCTGGAAAGACGTCACGGGCGGCACCAACGGCTTGTGGGGCACGACGCCGCTGGTCAACAACACCGTCACCTGCGCGGGCGTAAAAACCTGCGGCACCGGCGCGGTCGGCATCGACAATGTCTGGCATGACCTCGACAGCAATGGCCAGCCGGTCCCGGGCGGCGGCAATCCGCTGTGGCACGCACTGAACCTGCAAAACAATATCGTGCCGGATTACCTCGACGCCTATGGCATCACCGAGAAAACCATCACCGGCGTATACAGCCCGAACTACAGCGCCACGCTGGCGGCGCCATGGCTGTGGAACGCCACCCGCAAGGTGTTCCTCTCCACGGAAACCGCGCAATCGATGGCGGCCAAGACCCAGTACGTGATCGACAATGGCATTGGCGGCATCATGATCTGGGAACTGGCCGGCGACTACGCGTGGGATGCGGCCAAGAATGGCGGCCGTGGCGAATACTTCATGGGCTATACGCTGACCACCAATATCGCCAACGCCTTCAAGACGGCGGCGCCGTATGGCCACCTGCGGGCGGAAACCGCGATGCCGGCATCGTCGGCGAAAGTCGCGATTTCCCTGGGCGGCTGGAAGCTGGGCGACAGCAACTACCCGATCAACCCGGTAATGACGGTGACCAACAACTCGACCGTCACGATCCCGGGCGGCTCGGTGGTGGAATTCGACTATCCGGTGTCGGCGCCCGCCAACATGAGCGACCAGTCGGGTTATGGCCTCTCCGTCATCAAGGCCGGCTACACGGGGCCGAACAATATCGGCGGCTTCAAGGCCAACTTCAACCGCGCGAAGTTTACGATCCCGGCATGGCAGTCGCTGGCGCCGGGGGCCTCGGTGCAACTGACGTTGAATTACACCTTGCCGATTTCCGGGCCGTCCGCGTACACCATCACGGTCAATGGCGTGAAGTATGCGCTGTCGGATGAGTATCCTGATTTGCCGGTGGTGCTGAAGTAAGCCGCTGACATGCATGGCGGTTTTGCGCGCCAGCGCAAAACCGCCACAACGCACGTATCCACACAGGAGACACCAATGTACAAATACACCAGCCTCCCGCTGCTGGCCGCCCTGCTATTGTCCGCCTGCGGCGCGGACACATCACAAGACATCCGGCAACGCCAGCGCGCCGGCGCCGCCGCCCCCTGCCCCGCCTGGAGCAGCACGCAAGTCTATACCGCCGGCATGTGCGCGATTTACCAGAACAAGCAATTCGAAGCCAAATGGTGGGTGCAAGGCACGGCGCCAAACGCCGCCGACGCCTGGGGCCCATGGAAATACATCGCCGACGCGACCACGCCACCGGATCCTGGCCCCGGCCCGAATCCGCAGCCCGGCGGCGTGCCCACCAAAGCCCAGGCCGAGGCGCGCGAAGCGGAACTCACCAACAATGACTTCTTCCGCAAGGTCAAAGCGTCGGTGCGCACGCTCGATAACGCGGCGGTGGACGCCGTCACACCCGGCGCGGCCGCCAATCCCGTCAACGTCAAGCGCGTGGAACGCTTGATGCCGCCGGCCAAATGGGATTACTACTTCGGCGCGCGCGACGCCAGCTACACCTACCGCCGCTTCCTGCAAGCAGTGGCGAAATTCCCCGCCGTGTGCGACGACTACACCGATGGCCGCAACGCCGACAATATCTGCCGCCACTCGCTGGCCACCATGTTCGCGCACTTCGCGCAAGAGACCGGCGACCACAACGCCAGCATCTCGCTGCCGCAATGGCGCCAGGGTTTGAAGTACCTGCGCGAGCTCGGCTGCGATGAAAACGGGACCAGTTGCGGCTATAACACCGAATGCGCCGACCCGGTCTTCAACAGTGTGTGGGCCTGCGGGAAAAACGCGGACGGCAGCTTCAAGAAATACTTTGGGCGCGGCGCCAAGCAACTGTCGTACAACTATAACTATGGCCCGTTCTCGCAAGTGATGTACAACGGCGACCAGTCGGTGTTGCTGAAGGACCCCGACCTGGTGGCGTCCACCTGGTTGAACCTGGCCTCGGCCACGTTCTTCTTCGTTTACCCGCAACCGCCGAAGCCCTCGATGCTGCACGTGATCGATGGCACCTGGGTCCCCAACGCGGCCGACACGGCGGCCGGCGCCGGCAACAACTTCGCCACCACCATCATGATCATCAATGCCGAATGCGGCACCGGCACGGAAAAGCCGGCGGCGCAAAACCGCATCGATTATTACAAGCAATTTGCCGCCGATCTGGGCTGGAACGTGGCCGGCGAACAGTTGTCGTGCGCCACCATGCAGCGCTTTGGTCCGTCCAGTTCCGCCTCCTACAACATTTACTGGGAAAAGAACTGGAACAGCGGCGGCGATTACCAGTGCCAGCTGGTCAGCTACCAGACGCCATACAGTGCGCTGATCGCGGGGAATTATGCGAAGTGCGTGGAGAAGAACTGGAATATCGTGCTGAAGTGACGCGAGCAGGCCGGGTGTGACTTTGTGATAGTTTCGGCACTATCACAAATGTTACACTCGCTGCTTTTTGCAAGCTCAATTGGCAAATGGCAGACGATTTCTCCTCGAATACTTCCACCACGGGTACGTTGCTGCCAGGCGGACAGGTCAGCGGTGTCTACGAAACCAGCAAGGACAGCGACTGGTTCAAAATCACCCTGGCGGCGAACAATTATTATCGCTTCGACGTGACCAGCACCGGCAATCCGTATTACGCCAGTTATAACCTTGGACTGGCTGTCTACGATGCGGCGGGCAATTTCGTATCGTCGATCACGGCGAACGATTACATCGACAACGGCCGGTATGGTGTGTACAAGCCCGCCACATCCGGCACGTATTATATTGCCGCCCTTGACGACAGCTTTGGCCTGAACGGCACCGTGACGTATACGCTGAAAGCCGGCACCGGCATGGCCGACGATGTGGGCGATAGCAACGCCACCGCCAAGACCGTCACTGCGGGACAAACGCTGCAGGGCACGCTGGAAAGCCCGCTGGACAAGGATTATTTCAAACTGGCGGTGGAATCCGGCACCAGCTATACCCTTACGCCGTCCTGGGGGACGAGCAGCGTCAGCACGGGCGGCAACACGATGTACGTGCTCGATGGCAGGGGCCAGACCATTGCCGGCTATGGCAGTTACTCCGAGGAGAACAAGAAGATTTCGTTTACCGCGGCCAGCACCGGCGATGTTTATGTCGTCGCCGCGTCCGGCGGTTACGCCAGCTCGACAGGCGCCTACACCTTCACCGTGGCCAAAGCGGCGGACGACTATGTCGCCACGACTGCCACCACGGGTGAACTGATCCCAGGGAAGACCCTGAACGGCAGCCTGGAAACCGCGTATGACCGCGACTGGTTCGCCACGAAACTCACTGCCGGCACCTATTACTGGTTCACGCTGGCGGGCAGGAACGTTGAAGGCAGTTACACTGGCGACCTCTATTCCGACGCCACCATCCGGATCCTCGATGCATCCGGTAAAGAATTGACGTCGATGTCCTATGCGGGACTTTACGCCAACAAGTTCACCCTGCCTTATACGCCAGCCGCCAGTGGCACATATTATGTGGAAGTCACGGACCAGCGCGGCGCGCTGTTGACCTATTCGATCGGCGCCGACTATGGCGTTGCCGACGATTACACCAGCGATTCCACCAAAGCCAAGGCCATTGCCGTCAACAGCAAATGGACCGGCAAGCTCGAAATCCCGCAAGACCGCGACGCCGTCAAGATTGCCGTCACCAAGGGGAAAACCTACCTGTTCGAGATTGCGACCGACCTGCCGCTGCCATACAGTTACATGCTCGACTTCAAGGGTTCAACCGCTGACTACGTGGGCACCAGCTTTGATTTCCTGGCCAAATATGCCAAACCCGGCGTCGAAAACTACAAGATGTACACGGCGGACTATACGGGCGACTTTTACCTGACCACGTCCACCATGTCGTCCAATGCCGTCGCGTATACGGTCAATATCGTTGAAGCGACTACCGACGACTACAGCGCCGATCGCAGCACCACCGGCGCGTTGCCGATGGATGGCAAGGCCGGCGGCGCGCTGGATTACACCGGCGACGTCGATTGGATCAAGGTCACGCTGCAATATGGCGGCAAGTATGCGTTCATGTTGCGCGGCGCCGCCACCGGTGAAGGCACGGCGCTGATCGGTTCAATGATTGGCGCGGAACTGGATTTGCATGCTCCGCCAGGCAGCGGCGACTACTTGCAACGGGCAGGTTCCGGCAATTACACCTTGAACGCGAAAACCGGCGGCGATTACTATATCAGCGTGAGCAGGAGCTATGCGGCCGCCATCAACGCCCCGTACAACGACGGTACCGGAACGTATACCTTGCGCGCAGTGGCGCTGACCAATGACTTTACCGCGCCCAAGGTGATCAGCCTCACCTCGGCCAGCGGCGCGGCAGTGCAGAACCTGTACGACGACATCTACCTGACCTTCGACGAGACGCTCAACGTCAATTACAGCGCCGGCCCGATCCTGCTGAAAGATGCCCAGGGTGAAACGGTGGACACTTTCTATATCGATGAGCGCGACATGCGGTCCGGCGGCACGGCGTTCAAACTCAATCCATCCTATAACCTGAAACCCGGCGCCAAATATTTCGTGGACCTGGGTACAACTTCCCTCATGGACCTGGCCGGCAACAAGCATGTGACGCAAGTATTGTCATTCACGACCGTGGCCACGGTGGAACAAGGCGGCGCCGGCAACGATAACCTGATGGGCCAGGCCGCCGGCTTGAAGCTCGACGGTGGCGCCGGCACTGACACGGCGGTCTATGCCGGCGGGCGTGACAGCTACGCCATCAGCAATGGCGCGGCGGAAGTCCGTATCTATCCGATCGATGCACGTGAAAAAGCCGACGTGCTGACCGGCATCGAGCGCCTGCTGTTCAAGAACGCCGCCGTGGCGCTCGATATCGCCGGCGCTGGTGGCCAGGCCTACCGCCTGTACCAGGCCGCGTTCAACCGCACGCCGGATCTGGAAGGCCTTGGCTACTGGATCGCGCAAATGGATAGAGGCACCAGCGTGCGGGATGTCGCGCAAAGCTTTCTCGACAGCGCCGAATTCAAGAACCAGTATGGCGCATCGTTGTCCGATGCAAGCTTTATAGACAAGCTGTATCAAAACATCTTGCACCGTGCGGGAGAACAGGCTGGTGTCGCCTACTGGAACCAGGTACTGGTCGATGGGACGCCGCGCGCCGATGTCCTGGCGTTTTTCAGCGAGGGCCCGGAAAACCAGGCCGCCGTGGTGAAAGTCATCGGCAACGGCTTCGAATACACGCCCTACGGTTGAGCGGCCGGCGCCGGCGCGGAAAAATCGGCAGCGCAACACCGCGTCTATCGTGCTGGCGTTATAGTTAAAATATTTCCATTGTGACAAAGCGATAGTATTCGGTGGCGGCCCGGTGGTTACAATACGTGTTTTCCTTGCATTTGAGATAACATGGCCGCCACTGATGATTATGCTGATACACAAGCCAACGCAACTGCGCTGGCCTTCCAGACGCTACTGACTGGCCAGCTCGGCACGCCGCAAGACAAGGATGTCTTCAAAATTCAGGTCACCAAAGGCAGGACTTATCACATTGGCTTGGCTGTGGAAAATGCCCAAGGCGACCCAGGATTGAAAGGCGGAGCTGATGGGGAAACGCCCGTCCTGTATTCCAAAGAATCTTCGGCGATCAGCTATACGGCGGATTTCACGGGTGATTACTTCCTGGAAGTCGGCAACCTCACCACGCCAGGCACTGCCAACTACAAGCTGCTCACCATCGAGGTCTATCCGGACGACTACTCATCCAATCACGGCACGACCGGTACGCTGCCGGTAGGCGGCAAAGTCTCCGCGCAAATCGAAGTCAATGGCGACCGCGACTGGTTCAAGCTGAATTTGCGGAAAGGCGTCCAATACACGTTGACGCTGGAAGGCAAAGGTTACGGTGAAGGCACCATGCCGATTGGAGAATTTGGCGCCAAAGTATTTCTTGAAGCCACCCCGTTGCCCGGCACGCCCATTCCGCTGGTAGTCTCGGACAACACGTGGACGCGTTACTCGCTGACCGCCGATACCAGCGGCTTGCACTATGTCTCCGTCTATGACGACGGCCAGTTCTTCGTCCCCCCATCGCCGGACTTCCACACCGGTACCTATACATTGCATGCGGCACTGGTCCCCAATGGCGCCGGCACCGGCAACAACGACACCCTGGCCGGCCTTGGCACCGGCACCGTCATTACCGGCGGCGCCGGCCTCGACACCACGGTGTATGCCGGCATCCGCGCGGATTACGCCGTCATGCAGGCGGCATCCCCAGCCGCCACCACCGCCACCGCCACGAACGACATCATGTTTGTTCTCCATAACGGCGCCGCCAAGGAAGACACCCTGACGGACGTCGAGCGTCTGCTGTTCGATGACACCGCCGTGGCGCTGGATACAGCCGGCGCCGGCGGCCAGGCTTACCGGCTGTACCAGGCGGCATTCAACCGCGCACCGGACAAGGCCGGCATCGGTTACTGGATCGCGCAAATGGATAAGGGCACCAGCGTCTACCAGGTCGCGCAAAGCTTTATCAACAGCGCTGAATTCGGCGTCCTGTACGGCGCCGAGCCGGCCGATAGCACCTTTATCGGCAAGCTGTACCTGAACGTGCTGCACCGCGCCCCCGACCAGGGCGGGATGGATTACTGGACGGGCGTGCTGGCGTCCGGCGTGCCCCGCGCCGCCGTGCTGGCCTCATTCAGTGAAAGTCCGGAAAACCAGGAAAACGTACTCCACCTCATCGGCGGCGGTTTCGAATACACCCCATACGGCTAACCGCATAACAGAGCGGCATTCCCGGCATGCGGATTCCCGCCGCCGGATTCCGCTTTTCCAGCCGCGCGCCGCCACGATGTGACGCGCGCAACCAACAAATCAACGACTTACACACCGGCAATAGCTGGCACAGGACTTGCGATGCTATCGCTGCGAAGTGGCACGCGCTAGACTGCATGAGCGTGCTCCATTCGCGATGACAACGATTACAACGTTCTTCAGGAGACCATCATGCGCAAGTCCCATCCATTCCGCCCGTTCCAGTTTGCCGTGTCCGCCCTGCTGTCACTGTGCCTGGCCTCGTCCGCCTGGGCGCAAAAATCCGAACATGGCACCGCCGACGAAGCCGTCGCCATGGTGCAGCAAGTGATCGCCTCGATCAAAGCCAATGGCAAGGACAAGACCCTGGCCGAGGTGAACAACACCACCACCGGCAAGTTCCGCGACCGCGACCTGTACGTCACCATCAATGACTTGAGCGGCAAGAACCTGGCGCACGGCGCGAATCCGAAAATGCAGGGCAAGGACTTGATCGACCTGAAAGATGCGGACGGCAAGTATTTCGTGCGCGAGCGCATCGAGCTGGCAAAAACCAAGGGCAAGGGCTGGCAAGACTACAAGTTTGTCAATCCCATGTCCAAGCAGATCGAACCCAAGTCCATGTACTTTGAAAAGTATGACGACATGATTATCAATTGCGGCATCTACAAGCCGGCGAAATAAAACTGATACGGTCCGGGCGGCGCGCATCTGCACCTGCCCGGCGCGCCGGCACGGGGGGACAATGGGACATCAACAAGGAGCCCATCATGTCCACCCAACGCAGTTTTGCTGAAACCCTGGTCGCCGTCGCATGGTCGTTTGCCGGCTTGCGGCGCAAGCGGGATTTTGACCGCGATGTCGGGGCGTTGAATCCCCTGTATGTGGTGGCGGGCGGCGTTTTAGGCTGCGCGCTGTTTATCGCCGTGCTGCTGGGTGCTGTGAGGCTGGCGACATCGTAGGGCGGATTGGGTTTATCAAGCCGCCATGCGTGCAGCGTGGCGATGATTGATGACTGTGGCGGCGCCTGCATGGCGGCTTTGCCTCCGGCAAAACCGCCCTACGCATTTTGCGTTACGTCTTACGCGCTTTGTACGCGGTTGCGTCCTGCGGCCTTGGCCTGGTACAGCGCCTGGTCCGCCGCCTCCACCAGCTGGGCCGGGGTACTGTCCTTGCCCGGCACCATCGACGCCACGCCGCAACTGACGGATACATGGCCAAGCGGCGACCTTTCGTGCGGCAGCGCCAGCGCGGCCAGGGCGCGCCGGATGTTCTCGGCCACGCGCAGCGCATCCTGTGGCGAAGCGCCGGGCGCGATAAACGCGAATTCCTCGCCGCCATAACGCGCCACCAGGTCGCCCGCCCGGTTCATGCCACTGGTTAGCACTTGCGCCACGCGGCGCAGGCATTCATCGCCGGCCGGATGGCCGTAGCGGTCGTTATACGGCTTGAAATAATCGACGTCGAACATGGCCACCGCCAGCGCTTCGCCACGGCGCGCCGCGCGCCGCCATTCGCGCGCCAGCACGTCATCGAAACAGCGCCGGTTCGCCACGCCGGTCAGGCTGTCGGTCGAGGACAGCGCCGCCAGCTTCTGGTTGGTTTCCTGCAATTCGCGCGTGCGCGCTTCCACCATCTGTTCCAGCTTGTGCGTATGCGCCATCAATCGCCGCACGCGCCAGCGGTACAGCGCGCCCAGCATGGCCAGCGCCAGCACACCCATGGCGCTGCGGAACCACCAGGTCTGCCACACCGGCGGCAGCACCGTCACCGGCAGCACGACTTCATCACGGCTTTCCATGCCCTTGTTGTTGGTCCCCATCAGCCGGAAGCGGTACGTGCCCGGATACAGGTTGGTATAGGTCGCGACGGGACGGCTGGCATCGGTCTGCACCCAGTCCTGGTCGAACCCTTCGAGCATGTAGCGATAGGTATTGCGCTTTGGTTCCGCAAAATGCAGGGCCGAGAATTCCAGCGTCAGCACCGACGCGTTCCACGGCAAGGTCAGTGCGCGCGGCGCAATCACGCTGCCCTCGAGTTTCACGCCGGGCAGCGCGCCGCCGTCATTGAGCGAGCGGTTGTACAGGCTGATGTCGGTGACCGCCAGCTGCGGCGGGCGCGACACGCTGCTGTGGATCGACGGATCGACCGCCGTGACGCCGCTGGTACTGCCGTAATACAGCTTGCCATCGCTGCCGCGCGCCGACGCATCGAGATAAAAGCCTTCGGTCAGGCCATCTTCCGTCGAATAATGCGTGACGGTTTCGCTGACCGGCTCCAGCTTCGACAAGCCCGCCACCGTACTGACCCACAGCATGCCGCTGCGATCCGACTGGATTGCTTCCACCAGCTGGTTGCCCAGCGCGCCCTTGCCGGGATAGCGCCGCACTTCCATCCGGCCATCGCGGGTGGTGATGCGGTTCAAGCCTTTCACGGTGCCGACCCACAGCACGCCGGACGCATCTTCATGCAGACAGGTGATGCGCTCGCTCGAAATCGTATCCTGGCGCGCCGGATCGGAACGCAAGTGGGTGAATTTGCCCGTCTCGGGGTCCAGCACATCGAGGCCGCCCCGGTAAAATTCGCCGGTCCAGACCCTGCCCTGGCGGTCTTCCAGCAGGGTCGTCACGCCATCGACGCTGCGGCTGTCGGGATTTTGCGGATCGTGCGCGTAGGTCTGGTATTCGCCGCTGGCCGGGTTGTAGCGCACCAGTCCCGCCCCCGTCCCCAGCCACAGCACGCCGCCTTTGCCGGGAGCGATGCGGTTGATGAAATTACTGCCGCCACTGCCAAAATTGATCACCTTGAACGGCCCGTCGAGTCCATCGAGCCGGTTCAATCCTTTCGACGTGCCGGCCCACAGCGGCCCCCCCGGCTGCTGGTACAGGCTGTAAACCACATTGTGGCTGAGGGTGCCGGGCTGCTTCGGATCGGCCGCATAGTGGCGCACCAGTTTGCGCGCGGCCGGGTCGAACAGCGCCAGGCCGTCATCGACCCCGAGCCACAGCTTGCCATCCGCCGCGCCGCCCAGGCTGCGCACGAAGTTGCTGGACTTGAACACTTGTGGCGCCACGTCGCGCGGGATATGCCGTTCAAAGCCGTGGTACCCCAGGTTGGCGCGGATCACGCCATTGGTGAAGGTGCCGACCCACAGGGTGCCGGTGCGGTCGTGCATGGTCAGGTTGATGGCGTTGGTCGGCAGGCTGTGCGCATCTTCGGCGCGGCGCTGGTACACCTGGAAGGTCTGCGTTTCACGGTCCCAGCGCCAGATCCCGCCGGTGCGGGTACTGATCCACAAATCGCCCGTCAAATCTTCATCGATGTGCAGCACCCTTCCCGTGAGCCCCTCCAGGCGCTGGCGCTGTTCCCACGGCGTGCCGGGTTTCCACACGAAGATGCCGTCATCGGTGCCGATCCACAGCTTGCCGGAAGAATCCACGTGCAGCGAGCGCACGTCGTTGTGGCGCGGATTCGGCTGCCGGTCATCGTCGATGCGGTAATGCTGGAATGTCTTGCCACCCGGCGCCAGGTAATCGAGCCCGCCCGGCCAGGTGCCGGCCCACACGCCACCCGCCGCATCGAGCGCCACCGCGCCGATGTCGTTGTGTTTCAGGCTGTCCGGTTTGTCCGCGTCATGCTGGTAGACGGTGAACTTGCCGCTCTTCGGTTCGAAGTGCTGCAAGCCGCCCCACGTGCCCAGCCACATGCCGCCTTTGCCGTCGGCCACGATGCGCCGCACGATGCGGTGGTTGCGGGGGCCCGATTCCGGCACATGGCGGGTGAAACTGTTGGATTCCGGTTCATAGCGCGCCAGCCCCTCATCGGTGCCGGCCCAGATGCGGCCCTGTTCGTCATTGAACAGCGAGGCGACGCGCCCGCCCGGCACGCTGCGGGGATTGCCGGGGTCGTTCTGGTAGCGCACCGCGCGCCGCCCGTCAAAGCGGAACAAGCCGCCTTCGATGGTGCCGATCCAGATAAATCCCTGGCGGTCTTGCAACAGGGAAATGATGGACTGGCTGTCCGATCCCAGCGTCTCGATGGCCTTGAACGACAGCGCCTGCTGGCCGGCCAGCGCCGGCAAGGCCAGGCAGCCCGCCAGCGCCAGCAGGGCGCACAGGTGGCGCGGCAACAACGTCAAGCGCATCAACATCTCCCGGGAAGACGACAGGGAATCAGTATACGCATGTCTCTTGCAAGGCAGCAACAGCAAGTCAGCCTGCGCTGACAGTTTGTCGTTATAATTTCCTTAGAAGAATCTACGTCAAGGCGCCATGGACGATCTCGCCCCGCATCAGCCCTCCACAGCCGCGCCAATCCCCCCATCGGCCCTTCCCCGCCGGCGCGACCGCTTGCGCCTGCAGTTGCGCACCCTGTTGCGCGGCCCCCTGCGAGCCCGGGGGCCGATTGTGCGCTGGGGCGTGCTGGCGCTGGCGGTCGCGCTGGCGGCCGTGCTGGCGCAGCGCCAGGTGGTGCACCAGCAACAGCGGCGCGACCTGCATGCGGCCACCGTCGATGTCGCCAACCGCGTGCAGGCGGAAAGCAGCGACAATAAAGTCATCGGCGGCGCCATCCTGATGGGGCTGGTGGAAGACAGTATCAAGCACCTGCTGGCCGGAAAAATCGCCGCAGATTCCAATGAAGTCCATGCCGACTTTGCCGCCATCATCGACCAGTACGGCGCCGACAATGTGTTTGTGCTGGCCGGCGACGGCACCACGCTCGCTTACCTGAACAAGGAAGGCAAGGCCACCGGCATCGGCCGCAACCTGGCCTTCCGGCCCTATTGCCGCCGCGCGCTGGCGGGTGAAGCCAATGTCTATCCGGCGATCGGCGGCACGTCGCGCGAACGGGGCCTGTATTTCGCCGCCCCGGTCCATGGCGGCAACAGCCGCGATACCCCGATCACCGGCGCCTACGCCATCAAAATGCCGGTGGCCGACATCGACCGGCAATTGCAAAAGATCAGCGACCCGGTGCTGCTGCTGTCGCCGGACGGCGTGGTATTTGCGTCCAACCACGCCGACTGGCTGTTAAAGCTGGCGGCGCCGGTCAGCGTCGACCGGCGTGAGGAACTGGCGCGCAGCAAGCAGTTCGGCGCCATGTTCGATGACGATGGCCCGGAACACCTGCCCTTCACGCTGGACGGCGACAAAGCCAGCGGCGACAACATCTGGTACGACGGCGGTTTTTATGCCGTGTCGTCCGTGCCGCTGAACTGGCCTGACGACAGCAACCGCCGCTGGCGCGTGGTGCGCCTGCAAGACCGCGCCGTCTGGCTGCCGCTGTGGCGCGAACTGGCGGTGGCGGCCGGCTGCCTGCTGGCGGTCTGGCTGCTGGCGCTGGTGGTCACGGGCCGCCAGCGCACGGCCGAAGCGACCCGCCGCCTGCGCCTGAACAATGAACGGCGCATGCGGGAAATCACCAACAACCTGCCGGTGGCGGTGTACCAGTTCCGCCTCGATGCAGAGGGCAAACCATCGTTCCAGTTCATGAGCCCGGCCATTACCGCGATTACCGGTTTGCAGGCCAGCGATGTGCTGTCGGCCGGCGGCGTCCTGTTTGAATTGCTGGACCCGGATCATGACGCCGGCTTGCTGGGCCGGCTGGCGCAGGCGGCGCGCCTGGGCCGTCCGTTCCATGAACGGATGGAATTCGGCCGTGGCGCCACCTCGGAGACGCGCTGGGTCGAGCTGCATTGCGCGGCGGCGCGCCAGCAGGATGGCACGGAAGCGTGGAATGGCTATCTGGCCGACGTCACGGCGGAGCATACGGCGGCGCAGGCGCTGTCCACCGCCAAGCTGGCGGCGGAAGACGCCACCCGCAGCAAGTCGATGTTCCTGGCCAATATGAGCCATGAAATCCGCACCCCGATGAACGCCATCATCGGCATGAGCCACCTGGCGCTGAAAACGGGACTGACGCCGCGCCAGCACGATTACATCCAGAAGATCCAGCGCGCCGGTCAGCATTTGCTGGGCATCATCAACGACATCCTGGACTTTTCCAAGATCGAAGCCGACAAGCTGCGGGTGGAAGAGACCGCGTTCGACCTGGCGCAAGTGCTGGACAATGTCGCCACGGTGATTGCCGACAAGGTGCAGGCCAAGGGGCTGGAACTGGTGTTTGATGTGGCCAGCGACGTTCCGGACAGCCTGGTCGGCGACCCGCTGCGGCTGGGCCAGATCCTCATCAATTACGCCAACAACGCCGTGAAATTCACGGAAAAAGGTGAAGTGGCGATGCGGGTCCGCGTCAAAAGCAGCGGCGAAGGCCGGGTGCTGCTGCATTTCGCCGTGCACGACACGGGCATCGGACTGACCGAGGAACAGATCGGCAAACTGTTCCAGAGTTTCCAGCAAGCCGACGCCTCGACCACGCGCAAATATGGCGGCACGGGCCTGGGGCTGGTGATTTCCAGGAAACTGGCGGAACTGATGGGTGGCATGGTCGGCGTGGAAAGCGTGCACGGCGAAGGATCGACCTTCTGGTTCACCGCCAACCTCGGTATCGGCAGCGAAGGCAAGCGCGCCCTGCTGCCTTCTCCCGACCTGCGCGGCCGCAAGGTGCTGGTGGTGGACGACAATGACAGCGCCCGCGCCGTGCTGCTCGACTTGCTGCACACCATGCGCTTCGACGCCAGCGCCGCCGCCACCGGCCAGCAAGCGGTGGAACTGGTGCGCAGCCAGGCTGGCACGCCGCAAGCGTTTGACGTGGTCTTGCTGGACTGGCAAATGCCCGGCATGAACGGCCCGGAAACCGCGATGGCGCTGCGTGCGCTGGGGTTGCAACAGACGCCGCGCATGGCCATGGTGACCGCGTTCGGCCGCGAAGAAGTGCTGGCGCAGGCGCGCGCGGCCGGGATCGACGATGTGCTGATCAAACCGGTCAACCCGTCCGTGCTGCTGAACACGCTGGTACGCCTGCTGGGAGGTGAACTGGACGACAGCGCAATGCCGAGGTATGCGACCACAGCGCCGGTCAATCTGATGGCGGGCATGGCGGCGATTGCCGGCGCGCGGGTGCTGCTGGCCGAAGACAATGCGCTGAACCAGCAGGTGGCGACGGAATTGCTGATCGACGCGGGCTTGCAGGTCGACGTCGCCAACAATGGCGTGGAAGTGCTGGCGCTGCTGGAGGCCCATGCGGCGGGCCACTACGCGATCATCCTGATGGATATGCAAATGCCGGAAATGGATGGCCTGGAAGCCACGCGCCGCGTGCGCGCCCTGCCCGCGCATGACGGCTTGCCGGTGGTGGCGATGACCGCCAACGCGATGCAGGGCGACCGCGACCAGTGCCTGCAGGCGGGCATGCTGGACTTTGTCAGCAAGCCGGTCGAACCAGACGATTTGTGGCGCGCGCTGCTGCGCTGGGTGCCACCGCAGGCGGGCGCCGATGGCGCCGCCGTCACCGGCAATGGCAATGGCAGCGCCCATGACCGCGTCCACGATAGCGTCCTTGGCGGCGGCATTGATGGCACTGACGGCGCCGGCATGCCGGATGGCGCACCCGGCGCCACCGCGGCTGGCCGGCCGGTCACCATACCGGGCGGTATGACCGAAGCGGCAACGCCAGCCTCCAGCACGGCGCCAGCCAACGGCGGCCTGCCCGCCCACATTGCCGGCCTCGATATGGCGGGCGGCCTGCGCCGCGTGCTGCATAAACCCGACCGCTATATCGCCATGCTGCGCGGCTTCGTGGCCGGCCAGGCCCATGCGGACAACGAGATTGCCAGCGCGCTGGCCGATGGCCGGCGCGCCGATGCGGAACGGGCCGCCCATACCTTGAAGGGTTTGTCCGGCAATATCGGCGCCGACGCGCTGCTGGCGGCGGCCGCCACCCTGGAACAGGCCATCAAGGAAGACGCCGCCACCGATGAAGCGCTGGCGCTGGTGGCGTCGCTGCTGGGCACGCAGGTGGCGGCGATTGTCCAGGCGCTGCCATCGGACGCGGCACCGGCGGCGCCGGTGACGGTCGACCCGGCGCAGCGCGACGCCGTGGTGGAACAATTGCGCGCGCTGCTGGCGGACGACGATGCCCAGGCCGAGAAAGTCATGATCGATAACCAGCCGCTGCTGGCGGCAGCTTACCCCAACCATATCCGGCGGCTGCAGCAAGCCATCGGCCAATTCGATTTCGAAACGGCGCTGGCCGTGCTCGATGAAACGCGGAACCCAGTCTGATGAACCCTGCCCGAAAACCCATCGTCCTGGTGGTGGACGATACCCCGGACAACCTGTCGCTGATGAGCGGCCTGCTGTCGAACCGCTACACGGTCAAAGTCGCCCCGAACGGCGACAAGGCGTTGAAAATTGCGCACAGCGACAACCGCCCCGACTTGATCCTGCTCGACATCATGATGCCGGACATGGATGGCCATGAAGTGTGCCGCCGCCTCAAGCAGGATCCCGCCACGGCGGACATCCCCGTGATTTTCCTCACCGCGAAATCCCAGGTGGAAGATGAGCAGACCGGCTTCAGCCTGGGCGCGGTCGATTACATCACCAAGCCGGTCAGCCCGCCGATCCTGATGGCGCGCGTGCGGACGCATTTGCAGCTGAAAGCGTCCGCCGACTTCCTCAAGGACAAGGCTGCCTTCCTGGAGCAGGAAGTGGCGCGCCGCACCGATGAAGTGCGCGCCGTGCAAGACGTGACGATTTTAACCATGGCGTCGCTGGCGGAAACCCGCGACAACGATACCGGCAACCACATCCTGCGCACCCAGTGGTATGTGAAGGCGCTGGCGGAACATTTGCGCGGCCATCCCCGCTTCGCGGCTCGGTTGACGCCGCAGTACATCGAGGTGCTGTTCAAGTCGGCGCCGCTGCACGATATCGGCAAGGTCGGCATACCCGACCGCATCCTGCTGAAGCCTGGCCGCTTCACACCGGAGGAAATGGACATCATGAAAACCCACACGACCCTGGGACGCGACGCCATCGTGCATGCGGAACAGCGCCTGGGCGTCAATGTGCCATTCCTGCACTGCGCCAAGGAAATTGCGTATTCCCACCAGGAAAAATGGGATGGCAGCGGCTATCCCGAAGGCCTGTCGGGCGACGCGATTCCCCTGTCGGCGCGCCTGATGGCGGTGGCCGATGTGTACGATGCGCTGATCTGCAAGCGCGTCTACAAGGCCGCCATGCCGCACGAGCAGGCGGTGGCCATCATGCGTGAAGGGCGCGGCAGCCATTTCGATCCGGATATGCTGGACGCCTTCCTCGCGCTGCAGGAAGAATTCCGCGCGATCGCGGCGCGCTTTGCCGACTCGGACGAAGAAATACATGACCACCAGGCCCGCCTCGACCGCCTGGCCTGAAGGAAGTACGCCATGAACCTTGCCAAGCTGACCTTTTTGGTGGTGGACGACGTGCCCGCCATGTGCCAGATCACCGCCAACCAGTTGCGCGCGCTGGGCGCGGAAAATATCCTCACGGCCGGCAATGGCGCCGACGCCTTGCGCCTGTTGCAGACCCGCCAAGTGGACCTGGTGCTGTCGGACTGGAACATGCCGCTGATGGATGGCCTGGAATTGCTGCGCCAGATCCGCGCCAGTGCGGACCTGGCCGATATCCCGATGGTGATGGTGACGGCGGAAGCGGACCGCGAGCGCATCGCCCAAGCCATCAACAGCGGCGTGTCGGATTTGCTGGTCAAGCCTTACACCCGCCAGCGCCTGGAAGACAAGGTCGCCAATGCCCTGAGCCGCCGCGCCCGGCCGGCCGGCGACGTGCCGTCCGCCCCCGCCATCCCTGCCGCGCCGCTGCCGCGCCCGACCATCCTGGTGGTCGACGACACGCCGGACAACCTGCGCCTGATCGCCGACCTGTTTGACGGCCAATACCGCGTCAAGGTCGCACACAACGGTCCCAAGGCGCTCGCCATGTGCACGTCCGACAGCCCGCCCGACCTGGTGCTGCTGGACGTCATGATGCCGGGCATGGATGGCTTCGAAGTGGCGCAGCGCATGCGCGAACATCCGGCCAGCGCCCACATCCCCATCGTGTTCGTCACCGCCCTGACCGACGACGCGGCGCGCCGCAAAGGATTGACCTTGGGCGCGGTGGATTTCGTCAGCAAACCGCTGGACCCGGACTTGCTGCAATTGCGGGTCCAGAATTTCATGCGCCATATCGCGCTGCACATGCAGCGCCAGGCCGAATACGACGTGCTGCTGGAAAACGCACGGCTGCGCGAAGACGTGGAACGCATGCTGCGGCATGACATCAAAGGCCCGTTGGCAGGCGTGCTGGGCCTGGCGCAACAGTTGACTTCCGCCGCCGGACTGGCGCCGGAACACGCGGCACAGGCCAACCTGATTGCCGCCAGCGCCAGGCAGGCGCTCGATACCGTGCAACTGTCGTCCGACCTGTTCATGATTGAAACCGGCAATTACCGGCTGGAGCCCGTGCCGGTCGATGTGGCGGCCGTGCTGCACCAGGTGGCCGGCAGCGCCCGCGCGGCCTATGGCGCCGCCGGCAATGTGCACATTGCCGTGGATGCCCCGCCAGCCGGGGCAATGGCGGCCGGCGATCCCACCCTGGTGCAGGCGGTCTTGCACAACCTGGTCAAGAATGCGTGCGAGGCGGCCGCGCCGGGCGGCCAGGTCTCGCTGTCGCTGCTCGACAGCCAGCCAATGCTGGTCACCATCGCCAATACCGGGGTGGTGCCGGTGGCCATGCGCGAACGCTTTTTCGACCGCTACGCGTCGTCCGGCAAGCGCCAGGGTACCGGCCTGGGCACCTATTCCGCCCGGCTGCTGACGGAAGCCATGCAGGGCACCGTCACGATGGCGACCGACGATGTGCAAAACCGCACGGTACTGACGTTGACGTTGCCGGGCTGCGGCATATAACGGAAACTGAATACTCCTTAGCCACACTTTTTACACTTTTTTTAACGGTTGGTGACAATTCGCGCATTTTTCAGGCGGCTGGTTGACGTATCCTAAATGCAAGATCGTTAATCGCTTTACAAGAATGCAGAACACCACCGAACTGCGCCTGCGTGGCGCCACCCTCAGCTACCGCGTCATTATCGATGGCGTACAAGATGGCCACACCATGGAACACGTGGCGGCCCGGCTGGCGGAACTGTTCCGGCGCACCGTCGACCAGATGCACGCGCTGCTGGCGGCGCCCCGCGCCATCGTCAAGAAACAGCTCGATTGCAGCCACGCGCTGCGCTTCCAGGCGGCGCTGCAGCGCGCCGGCTGCGTCGCCGTGATCGAGCCGGACCATACCGATTTTTCCACCCTGGTGCTGGCGCATCATGTCAGTCCCGGACCAGGTATTGCCATTAATGCACCGGAAGCGTGGCACGCCAGCATGGATGGCGATACCTTCCAGCTGCTCGACATCGCCAGCGGCGCTTCCTTGCGCGCCGTCGGTATGACGTCGTCCGCGCTGTCGGTGCGCGAATGGGCCGGCCAGCGCTTCCGCTGGGTGGCCGAAGACATGCCTTACCTGCGCCAGGTGCGTGCGCCGTACCAGATGGAAGGCGACGGCTGGGATGAGCGGGTCCAGGGCGTGGCGTCGGAATTCCGTGGCACCTTCCCGGGCACGGGCGTGTACAGCCATTACCTGGTGCTGTGCCTGCGCTCGTCCCGCTCGCTGATTTGCCTGACCGTGCATGCGCCGGCGGCCGTGTTTGACGCCAACGAATCGCTGTACCGCTGGCTGCTGCGGCAGCAGCTCGACGTGTGCGATGCGGCGCCAGCCCCGGTGCCGGCGCCCTTGCCGCTGGCGGCGGCCATCGCGGATTTTCCTGCGGTGATGCCTGCGGCTGCGGCTGCGGCAGCGGTTGATGCTGCTGCTGTTGCTGCTGTTGATACTGCAGTTGAGACAGCGACAGGTGCAGCGGTTGCGACTGCGGCTGTCCCGGCGGCCGCGCCTGGCGCAGCGCAGCCTGAACCGGCGACGGCCACGGCGGAAGTGGCCGCCGCGGAGCCGCCGCCGGTGCCGCAACCGGTGGCGCTGTCGCCGCACGATGAAGCGCTGCAGCGCTGGCTGCGCTACAACGAAGCGCGCCCGTCGCGCCGCCAGCTGGCGCAGAAAAGCAGCAAGCTGCAACGCCTGTCGCTGCGGATTTCGTGATCGCCCGCGTGGCGCGCTGCGGACTTGCCGCCTGATTCCACGACGAATTCCGCAGCGCATTTCCATATACGGAAATATTCCGTCCCGCCCGCTCCGGCCCGGTGTGCGGCGTGCGCCGATTGACTATACAATTGCGCACGTTTCCCGTCACACTCTTTGAAAGGCCGCGCCATGGCGATCACTGTCTTCCTCAACCTGGCCCTTGCCGCCGCGCTGCTGGCATTCATGTACCGCCAGCAAGCTCGCCACGCCACGTTCACCGTGCGCGTGTTCACCGGCCTGGGACTGGGTGTGGCGCTGGGAGCGGGATTGCAGACGGCGTATGGCATTACCGCGCCGGAATTGAAAACCACGGCGGAATACCTCGACATCGTCGGCAGCGGCTATGTCAAGCTGTTGCAAATGATCATCATGCCGCTGATTATGGTGTCCATCGTCGGCGCGATCCTGAAATTGAAAAACGCCACGTCGCTGGGCAAAATCAGCGCGCTGACCATCGGCACCCTGATGGCCACCACCATCGTGGCGGCCGCGATCGGCATCCTGATGGCCAAGGTATACGGTCTCACCGCAGTCGGCATGGCGTCCAATGCGGCCGAGCTGGCGCGCGGCGCTTACCTGCAGGGCAAGCTGGGTGATGCGCAGGCGATTTCCCTGCCCTCGATGCTGCTCAGTTTCCTTCCCGCCAACCCGTTCCTGGACCTGACGGGTGCGCGCAAGACGTCCACCATCGCGGTGGTGATTTTCTCCATCTTTATTGGCATTGCCGCCACCGGCATCCATGACAAGAAGCCGGACCTGTTCGCCTCGTTCGAGCACGCGGTGCAAGTGGCGCACGCCATCGTGATGCGGCTGGTGACGATGGTGCTGCGCCTGACGCCGTATGGCGTGTTCGCCCTGATGGCGCAAATGGTCGCCACCTCCAGCCTGGCCGACATCGTCAACCTGATCAATTTCGTCCTGGCGTCATACAGCGCGCTGGCATTGATGTTCGTGGTGCACCTGGCGCTGGTGGCGGCCATGGGCTTAAATCCGCTGCGCCATGCGCGCAAGATTTTCCCGGTCCTGGCGTTTGCCTTCACGTCGCGCACCAGCGCCGGGTCGATCCCGATGAATGTGCAAACGCAGACGCAACGCCTGGGCATTCCTGAAGGCATCGCCAACTTTGCCGCCTCGTTTGGCGCCACCATCGGCCAGAACGGCTGCGCCGGCATTTATCCGGCCATGCTGGCGGTCATGATCGCACCAACGGTCGGCATCGATCCATTTACCGCCTCGTTCATTGTGCCGCTGCTGGCCATTGTCGCGATCGGTTCGGTCGGCGTGGCCGGGGTCGGCGGCGGCGCCACGTTTGCCGCGCTGATCGTGCTGTCGTCGCTGAACTTGCCGGTCGCGCTGGCGGGTTTGCTGATTTCCATCGAACCGCTGATCGACATGGGCCGCACCGCCCTCAACGTCAGCGGCGCCATCACGGCCGGCGCCGTCACCAGCCGCGTGCTGGGAGAGACTGATATGGCCGTGTTCAATGGCGACGCGGAACTCAGCGAAGAACCGGACAGCAAAGCCGCCTGAAAACGCGGTGCGCCGTCTGTCCGGCGATTCGTCTACCATGGTTTCCATCGTCACCCGGGAGGGACACCGATGGAACAAAAGTGGCCAACGCAACTGTGGATCGTGCGGCATGGACAGAGCGCGGGGAACGTCGCGCGTGACGCCGCCGAGGCTGCCGCCGAACACCTGATCAATATCGCCGAGCGCGACGTCGACGTGCCCCTGTCCGACCTGGGCGCGCGCCAGGCCAATGCGCTGGCGATGTGGTTTGCGGAGTTGCCGCCAGGCCAGCGCCCGACCGCCATCCTGCACTCCCCTTATTTGCGCGCCAAAGGCACCGCCATGGTGGTCATTGAACACCTGGGCCGCGAGTCGCTGATGGCGGTGGTGGCCGACGAACGTTTGCGGGAAAAGGAGTTCGGCATCCTCGACCGCCTGACGCCGCTCGGCATCGCCGACCGCTATCCCGATCTGTACGAACAGCGCAAACACGTCGGCAAGTTTTATTTCCGCCCACCGGGCGGGGAAAGCTGGTGCGACGTGATCTTGCGGCTGCGCAGCGTGATCGACACCATCACCCGCGATTACCGGGGGGAGCGGGTCCTGATCGTGGCGCACCAGGTCATCGTCAATTGCTTCCGCTACCTGCTGGAACGCCTCGACGAGGACGCCATCCTTGCCATCGACAAGGCCGCCGATGTGCCGAACTGCGGCGTCACGTCGTATGCCTTCGATGCCGCCATCGGCAAAAATGGCAAGCTGGTGCTGCAAATGGCGAACTTTGTCGCGCCGCTGGTCAATACCGGCACGCCGGTCACCGCCAAAGCCGACGTGCCGGCCGCGCCGAAATCGTGAGGCCGGCGATGGACATCACCGACATCAACCTGCAAACCCTGCGCAACTGGCCCTTGCCGATGCCGCGTTTCGACGACGACAAGGAAGTGCGGGGCCATGCGGTGGTGGTGGCCGGGTCGCGCGAAATGCCCGGGGCGGCGCTGCTGGCGGCCAACGCGGTATTGCGCGCTGGCGCCGGCAAGGTGACGATCGCCACCGCCGCCCATACGGCGGCGCACATTGCCACGGCGCTGCCGGAAGCCCGCGTCATCGCGCTGGCGGAAACGCATGGCGGCGGTTTCGCGGCGGACAGCGTGCACCGCCTGGGCGAACTGGCCGACAAGGCCGATGCACTGCTGATCGGCCCCGGCATGCAGGACGAACAAGCCACGGCGGAGCTGGTGCGCGCCCTGCTGCCGCGCTACGCGGGCCGTAAAGTCATCCTCGATGCGGCGGCGCTGGCGCTGCTGCATCCGCCGGAAGACACCTCGCTGCTGGCCGATCCGGTGGATTGGGAACACTGGCGCTTTACGGAACCGGTGCTGCTGACGCCGCACGCGGGCGAAATGGCCCATGCCACCGGCATGAGCAGAAAAGACATCGAAGCCGGTCCGCAGGGTGCGGCACAGCGCGCCGCCAGGCGCTGGAATGCGGTGGTGGCGCTGAAAGGCGCGCTGACCGTGATTGCCGCGCCGGACGGGATGCTGTGGCAACAACATGGCGGCAATGTCGGCCTGGCCATTTCCGGTTCCGGCGATGCGCTGGCCGGCATCATCGCGGGACTGGCGGCGCGCGGGGCGCCGCTGGAACAAGCCGCGATCTGGGGCGTTGCCCTGCATGCGGCGGCCGGCGACCAGTTGGCCATGCGCTTCGGCACCCTGGGCTACCTGGCTCGGGAAATTCCTGCGGAAATACCGGCACTGCTGCGGACGCTGGCGCAAGCCTGAATCTTGAATCTGAAAGGAATCAAATGAAACCCACCTCTTCATCGCTCTTGCTGGCGGCCTTGCTGGCCGCCGCTACACTAAGCGGGTGCAAAGACCGCACCGCCGACACCACGACCACCACCACTCCGACCAGCGAAACCGCGCCGGTCCCGGTTCCTGCGCCGGAGCCGGCGCCCGCCACGCCATCGGCCATGCCACCGGATAATGGCACCACCACCGCCCCACCCGTCTCGCCGGCGCCGGCCACCACGCCACCGTCCAGCGGGACTTCCGGCACCAGCGGCACAACGGGCAGCGGTACCGACGCCTATGGCAACCCCGTCACGCCGGGCACGCGCAACGACAACCCGGACCATATGCCGCGACGGGATGCCCCGCCGCAGCGTTAGCGCCGCAATCCGGCCCGCATCGCCACGCCTGCGGGCCATCAATGACAAAGGGGCCATCCGGCCCCTTTGTCATGACTGCTTCAGCGTGATCACACCACTTTCGGCGCCACCGGTTCCAGCTTGCGGCCGCCGGCCCCGTCGCTGCCCCCCTTGCCGGTGGCTTTCCGCACCAGCCACATGATGCTGCGGAAGATCAGGCGGATGAACGTCAGCGCCAGCAACGCTTCGATGAACGTCAGCGTGAACGCCACCAGTCCATTCCAGCGTTCGGCACGGCGGTTGAACTTGGCCACCATGCTGTCGCGGGTGATTTCAATGCTGTCGTAGAAGGTCGGCACCACCAGCAAGGTCAGCAGGGTCGACGTGATGGTGCCACCGATGATGGCGACTGCCATCGGGCGATAGAATTCCGCGCCTTCGCCGATGCCGATCGCCACCGGCATCATGCCGGCGATCAGGGCAAAGGTCGTCATCAGGATCGGGCGCAAACGCATGCGGCCGGCATACATCAGCGCTTCTTCGCGGCCATAACCCTCCTCCTCGCGCTTGCGTGCCGCGTCGAGCAGCAGGATGGCGTTTTTCGCCACCAGGCCCATCAGCATGATGACGCCGATAAAGCTCATCAGGTTCAAGGTATCCCTGGTCAGCAGCAAGCCCAGCACCACCCCGATCAGCGACAGCGGCAGCGACAGCATCACCGCCCCTGGCGCCGTGAACGAGCCGAACTGCATCACCAGCACCAGGTACATCAGGCCGATGCCCGCCACCAGCGAAATGCCCATTTGCGTGAACACGTCCTTCTGGTCCTTGCCGGCGCCGCCCACGTCCAGCCCGAAACCGGGCGGGTAATCCATGGCCTTGGCGATCTTCATGGCGTCGGCAGTGACTTCACCAGGGGAACGGCCTTCCACGTTGGCCGACACGGAAATCGTGCGCTTGCCATCCTTGTGGCGGATGGTGGACGGGCCCTTGCCCATCGTGATGCGGGCGATCTGGTCCAGCGGCACCATCTGGTTGGTGCCGGTGACGGCGATCGGCAAGCGTTCGATGTTTTCCGGGCTGACACGGTCTTCCGGATGCAGGCGCACCGCCACGTCGCGGGTTTCACCGGTCGGGTCGACCCAGTCGCCCACTTCGATACCGGCAAACGCCACGCGCAGCGCTTGCGCCGTATCGCCGGCGGAAATACCCATCGAGTTGGCCAAACCGCGGTTCAGCTCGATCTGCATTTCGTCTTTCGGATCCTGTTCCGACAGGCCGACGTCCACGGCGCCCGGCACACGGCGCAGCTTATCCATGAACTCGTTCGTGAGTTCCATCAGCTTGCGCGAATCGGGGCCGACGAAGTCGATCTGCACCGGTTTGCGGGCATTGTTGGATAAGTCGTCCAGCACCACGAATTCGCCGCCCGGCAGGCTGGCCAGTTTCTGGCGCAACTCGATGCCGATTTCCGTGGCATTGCGCTTGCGCTTGGTGCGGTCGCCAATGTCCACCCAGATCCGGCCGCCGGAAAGGTTGACATACGTGCTGGTGGCCTTTACTTCGGAAATCGAGTGGGCGATTTGCGCGGCCTTGTCCATCTTCAGCTTGGTGTAATCCAGGCTGGACGACGACGGCGTGCGCACTTCGATGGCCAGCGTGCCGAAGTCGGATTTCGGCAGGAAGCTGGAACCGCCGAACGTCGCCTGCAGCGCGATGGCGCCGGCGAACGAAACGAACGCGATCACGGCCATCCAGCGGCGGTGGTGCAGCGCCCAGGCAATGACTTTGCCATAGCCGTCGGCCTGATGGTCGAACCAGTGGTTGAACTTGTCAAGTACCTTGCTGATCCCTTTCTTCGGCGCCGTGTGGTGATCCGCCGGATCGCCCCAGTAGGCCGACAGCATCGGGTCCAGGGTGAACGAAATGAACAGCGATACCGCCACGGAACAGGTCACGGTCAGTGCGAACGGACGGAACCATTCGCCCGGCATGCCCGGCATGAAGGCGACCGGAATGAACACCGCCATGATGGAGAACGTGGTGGCGGCCACCGCCAAGCCGATTTCCGCCGTGCCATCCAGCGCGGCCTTGCGGCGGTCGGAACCGGCTTGCATGTGGCGCACGATGTTTTCCCGCACCACGATGGCATCGTCGATCAGCACACCGATCGCCAGCGACAGGCCCAGCAGGGTCATGAAGTTCAGGGTAAATCCGCACAGCCACACCGCAATGAAGGCGGCAATCACGGACGTCGGCAGCGACAGCGCGGTGATCAGGGTCGAGCGCCACGAATTGAGGAAGGCATACACCACAAAGATGGTCAGGCCGGCGCCGAACACCAGCGATTCAATCACGTTGTTCAGGCTGTTCTGGGCGTCTTCGCCGCCATCTTGCGTGACTTCCAGGGCGGTACCTTCCGGAAATTCCTTGTTGATTTCCTCGACCATTGCGCGGATCGCCTTGGCGACGCTGACGGTGGACGCGTCGCGGGCGCGGATGATGGCCAGGCCGACGTTGGGTTTGCCGCTGCGCAGGCTGACGTTGTTGATTTCCGCAAAGCCGTCTTCCACCGTGGCCAACTGGCCCAGGCGTATCAGTTCGTCACCGCGGCGCTTCACCACCACGTCCTGGAACTCTTCCGGACGTTCGATGCGGCCGACCAGGCGGATGCTCTTTTCGTCCAGCGTGCTACGCACCTTGCCGACCGGGGCATTGGTGTTTTGCATGCGCAGCGCATTGGCCACTTCGGAGACCGACACATTGTATTCACGCAGTTTTTCCGAACGCAGCAGCACCGACAGTTCACGCCGCAGCGCGCCGTTGACGTTCACCACGGCCACGCCGTCGATGCCGCGGAAGCGGTCGGCCAGCTTGTCTTCCGCCAGGCGCGAAATGCCCGCGTGCGACAGGGTCTTGGACGACAGCGACAACTGCATGATCGGTTCGGCAGCGGTATCGATGCGGCGGATGACCGGTTCGCGCATTTCGGTCGGCAGCTTGTAGCGTACCGAACCGATCGCATTGCGCACCTCGTCGGACGCTTCGATCAGGTTCTTGCCAAAGGCAAAACGCATTTGCAGGGTGGCGCTGCCTTCACTGGAGGTACTGAACGTATCGGTCACGCCGGAAATGCTTTGCAGCGATTTTTCCAGGCGGTTGACAATTTCCCGTTCCACCGTTTCCGGCGAGGCGCCCGGATACGGAATGTTCACGATCAGCATGGGCACATCGACGTCCGGGTTCTGGTTGACCCGCAACTTGCTTAACGCTAGCAATCCCATGCACATCATCGCCACGATCAGCACGATCATGGCGACGGGGCGCTTGATACTGAAATCGGATAAGAACATGGTTTAATTTCCTTTGCTGGCGTCTGCGCCCGGGGTGGATGCCGACGCCACGGTTTTTTGTGCGGCCATCTGCACTTGCTGGCCATCGCGGAAGCCGGACGATGGCGCGCGCATCACCTTGTCGCCTTCGGACAGGCCGGCCAGCACTTGCCACTGGCCGGTGCGCGCATCGCGCGCGCCCAGGTTCACGGTGGTTTTCGCCAGCGCCTTGTTATCCTTGACCTTCCAGGCATACGTGCTGTCGCCCTGGCGCACCAGGGCCATGTCCGGCACCATCAGCGCCGACGTGGTTTCCGCTTCGATGCGGCCTTCCGCGAACAGGCCCGCCACACGCGGCACCTTGTCCGTGAAATCGACCAGCACTTCCACCTGGCGCGTGACCGGGTTGGCGGCCGGGTCGACACGGCGCACCTTGCCGCCAAAGCTTTGGCCCGGGTAGCCATTGATCGCGAATTGCACCGGTTGGCCAACCTTGATCACGCCCACCTTGTCGGCTGAGATGCTGCCTTCGAAGCGCATGCTGGTCGGATCGATCACCTTGATCAACTCCTTGCCGATTTGCGCGGTGTCGCCGTTGGACGCCTTCCGCTCGGACACAATGCCGTCGAACGGGGCGCGCACCTCGGTGCGGTGCAATTGCTGGCGGGCGCCGACGGCGCGCGCCTTGGCCGCGGCCAAATCGCTTTGCGCATTGTTGCGGCGGATTTCCGCATCTTCCATCGCTTGCGCCGACGTCATGCCGGACGCGCGCAGGGTTTTTTGGCGTTCCAGCATGCGGGCCGCCTGTTCCAGCGACTGGGTCGATGCACGCACGGCTTCTTCGGCGGAATTGACGCTGTCGCGCAGCGAGGTGTCATCAAGGCGCACCAGCAAGTCGCCCTTCTTCACCGCTTCGCCATTTTCCTTTAATACTTGCAGAACGATAGCGCTCACTTCGGCGCGCAAATCCGCCTTGCGTTCCGGCTGGATTGAGCCGGTGACAACAGGGCCGGACGCCAGCGCATTGCTGGACACGGTCACCAAATCTTCCGGCGCGACGGACAGGGCCGGCGCTTTCTTGTCATCGGCTTTGGCGGCGGGCGTGCTGGCCGCTTTATCCGCCTTGTCCGTCCCTTTGGCAGGCTCCTTGCCGCAGGCGGCCAGGGCGGAAGCGATGGCGAAGGCTAGAAGGGTTTTGCGCAACATAGATATCTCCGAGATAGGGGAATAGTGCTGGTTTTACACATGCTATAAGCGCTTGAGTATCCGGCAGCGGCTTGATGTGTGTCAATGCGGTCAAGACGGACTGCGCAAATGCACGACCGAAATGCGGATTACGGGGATGAACGGCAAAAAAAATGGGGCAACGCCCCATTTCTTAGTTTATTGGATCAACCAAAAATGGCATGCACCAGGTGGCCGATGCCGATGCCGGTGGCCAGGCCGCCGGCGATTTCCACCAGTGTGTGCCCCATGCGTTCGCGCAGCCACGTGTGCTGGTTGTCGCCATCGGCCAGGCGGTTAATCGCGGCGGCCTGGCGGCCGACGTGCTGGCGCAGGCTGTTGGCGTCGATGATGACGATAAAACACAGGGTGACCGCCACGCCAAAGGCCGGATGCCCGATGCCTTCGCGCAGCGCGATCAGGGTCGCCATGCTCGACACCACCGCACTGTGATTGCTGGGGAAGCCGCCGTTACCGACCAGGTTGAACGCCCAGCGGCGCGCTTTCGCGCTATTAATCAGGAATTTGATCGGGCCGACCGCGGTCCAGGTAATGAGAGGCGTAACAAGGTATGCAAGGTCCATCTGTCTTCCTTCTGAATTGATTACTTCTGTGCAATCGGCCATTATCGCATTCTGTATTGGGGACGGCGAGGGCAAGTGGGCTAAAATCGGCGTGACTGACATAAAAAGGACAACAATCTCATGAAACATTTCCGCATTTCTTTCCTGGTGACCGCCATCTTGCTGTGCGTGGCGGGCTGGTGGGGCTTTGACCGCGGCGGCATGAGCGGTTTGCTGACGGCGCTGTGGATCACCGCCGTGCTGGGCGTGATGGAGGTGTCGCTGTCGTTCGACAACGCCGTGGTGAATGCCGCCGTGCTGAAGAACTGGAACGATTTCTGGCAAAAGCTGTTCCTGACTGTCGGTATCCTGGTGGCGGTGTTCGGCATGCGCCTGCTGTTCCCGCTGCTGATCGTCTCGTTCGCCACCGGCCTGGGGCTGATCGATGTCTGGAACATGGCCTTGACCACGCCCGATGAATATTCACGCTACCTGACCGGCGTTCACGCGGAAGTGGCGGCGTTTGGCGGCGCCTTCCTGCTGCTGGTGTTCCTGAACTTCCTGTTCGATGAAGAAAAAGAATTGCACTGGCTGGGCCTGATCGAGGAAAAGCTGGGCAGTTGGGGCAGCGAAGGCTTGTCGACCCTGCTGGCCTTGCTGGCCGTGCTGGCGTGCGTGGGCCTGGTGCCGGAATTTAAAAAGCTCAGCGTGCTGATGTCGGGCGTGATCGGTATCGCCGTGTATGTGGCGGTGGACTGGATCAGCGGCCTGCTGGAAGATGAAGAACACGACCCGGACACGGGCGTGGCGCTGGCCAAGGGCGGCATTGGCGGCTTCATGTACTTGGAAGTGCTCGATGCCTCGTTCAGTTTTGACGGCGTGATCGGCGCCTTTGCCATCACCACCGATGTCGTCATCATCATGCTGGGCCTGGCGATCGGCGCCATGTTCGTGCGGTCGCTGACGGTGTTCCTGGTCCACAAGGGCACGCTGGACGAGTTCGTGTTCCTGGAACACGGCGCGCACTATGCCATCGGCATCCTGGCGCTGATCATGCTGGCCAGCGTGAAGTACCACATCCCGGAATGGTTCACCGGTTTGTCGGGGGTGGCGTTCATTCTTGTGTCGCTGTGGTCGTCGGTAAGGCACCGCAATGCCACCGCGCAGTGATACGATGGCAACTTTGTCACTCTAAACAAACCCTATGTCCCGACTGAAGCTGATTATTCCCGGCGTTTTGCTGGGCGCCGCCCTGATTTTTGCCGCCTACGCGTGGATTGCCTTGTCCGTTTCCTATTCGGAAGGCGAGCGCGCGGGCTACCTGCAAAAGTTTTCAAAGCGGGGCTGGATTTGCAAGACGTGGGAGGGTGAATTGCTGCTGACGTCGATGCCGGGCGCGATTCCCGAGAAATTCGAGTTCAGCGTGCGCGACCCGCAAGTGGCCGAGCAAATGATGGCAGCCACCGGCAAGCGCGTGCGGATCACCTACGAGCAGCATAAAGGGGTCCCGACCTCGTGCTTTGGCGAAACCGAGTACTACGCGGCCAGGGTGCAAGTCCAGCCTTAAACCGCCCCTCCCGACAGCCGGGCCGCCATGGCCCGGCACGTTTCCCGCGACACGTCCGCACAGCAAACACGAACACGAACACTGGCCGTAGCCCTTTTTACGGCAGTCTCCTGTCATTCAGACAAGAAGTGATCAATGCTGCCAACGACATGGCGAAAACCTTCAACTTGACGGGGCACCTGCAAAGCGTCGCCGATCGCAACGGCCGTAGCACCACCTATACCTACAGCGACGCCGCAACCCTGACTACTGCATTGGCCCGCCTCGGTGGATGACTTACCGAGGCGGTATTTCAGCAGCCTGCTAGCGTGCCGTGCTTTGCAAAATGACCTGACTCCTCAAGTCACGGATAATCCGCGTCAGGATGCCAAACATAGAATGGTATTCGCTGGCTGTGCACACGGCGCCAGGATGCTTGAACCCGAGAATACGCTTTACGACAATCTTGCCCGATTCCATCGAATATTCGGACCGATACTCAAAATGATCGTCTTGCAGAGAGACGGATTTCGGTAAAGCCAGCGCGCTCAGAGTCGCAGGCAACGTATAACTTGCGCGCTCTTCCACCGCCAGGTTCAGGCAAATGAAATCCTGGCTCCTGTTCCCTGCTATCGTCAACGGCGTCAAGCTATTGCGCAAATCATTGGTCAGACTGCTATCCAAGGTAATAGCAACCGGCCCAGGCAAGTCCACAAACTCGTTTTCATGCCCGCTGAGTTCGACCGTCACGCTATCCCGGGCGGCGCTGGCCTCAACTTTTTTTATACTTCCCGCGCCGTCCTTTCCCTTGGATGAGACCAATTTCTTTACCACATAGTCCAGGTCCGACTGCATGGCATTATCGACAAAATAAATCACTTCGCCCGCCGCCTTGCCCCGGGTGGTCTGGCGCTGCACGAAATTTGCCGTACCATTGCCCAGCACCTTGATTTCTGATTCATTTTTAATCAGATGTAACTGTTGCCGAGGTGTATGTGCGATGGTACCTGTATGCGTAAGTAATACCGCTTTGTCGATGTCGCCGTCGGGCAAATAATTTTCACTCGTGGCAGCGGAAGTGGAGTCCAGGTATAAGTCCAGGCTCGGCACGTAGGTAATGACGTGATTGAATGTGATCGGGACCGAAGACAGTTTGTAGGAAGGGCCCTGGTTGATCAGCGCCGGTGTGCTCTCGATGCCTGCTGCCTGGAGCAGGGCTTCCATAAGGGTAACGTGATCTTTGCAATCGCCATAGCGATTGTCGAGGATCGTGAGCGATGAATGGGGGACCACGCCTCCCGGCCCCACATAAACCGCAACGTAGCGAATATTTTGCCGTACCCAATTATAAATTGCCCTGGCCTTTGCACCTGGATCGGCCAGATTGCCGACTATCTGTTTAGCAAGCGCAGTTATCCTGGCATCGACAATGACCTTGCTGCTGGCCCGCAGGTCATAGGCTCGCGCCAGGGCAGCGTAATCTGCAAATGTAGAAACAAACAATCTGCGGCCATAATCGGTGTAGGCCACCGCACCGGCCTCCATAGCCTGGTTCTCACCCGGCACGTAATCCCAGCGATAGATTTTCCGGCCCGCTCCGGCTACCGGCTGCGCAGCCCGGAAGCCCATGCTATCCGCATACAAGGGCAATTCTTCAGGCATGTCATAAGTCATGCTCATCCGACCGACCGCATTAAATTCACCCAAGGTGACGTCTTCGAACTGGCCGGGATATAAAGGCTGGGTACATATCACCCTATAGGTGTAGACCAGCCGGTCTCCTACGGCCACCTCCGGAAATATCAGCACCTTCACTCGGCTGTCCTGGAACATCGGTGCTTCGGTCGAGATGCGTTCCTGCTGATCCTTTATCTGGTCTGGCTTGACCAAGACGCGGCGCCCGTCCGGTTTTTGCGTATAGGCTTGCACTACCTCGATTTTTTGCAGGGAGCTGTTATAAGTGATCGGCTGCTGCGCCAACGCCTTGACCGCCCGCTCTTCCTTAATAAACAAGACATGCTCCGTGGTTTGCACATAGCTGCCATCCTTATTTACTACATAATGCGCAACAAAGCGCTCATGGGTGAAAGATGTATCTGTGCCATCATCGCCAGCGTAGGCAATGTTGATGCAACCGAGCAAACCAATTGAGATAGCCGTTAATATATGTTTAAAAAACATCATTACCTTACTTTCCAACCCAGCAGAAATTGATCGTGCAAGAAATGCCTGTTCCGAAATTTTTTACCAGAGCACCACATGCCGAAAGCAGTCCCATCAGCCCAGATGGGCGCTAGTATTTTTTACGGGTGGATCGGATATTTTCCCCCACAAGTTCCTGAAGAATATTTTCAACAACAGCGCGACCAGCACAGAATAAATTTCAACAATTCCGCCGACAAGAGCTCCCTTGAGCAACCACGCTGCAATTAAGCAGCCTGTCGTTTGCATAAGGCACCCTCCGCACACGCTGCGAATTATATATTTAAAAAAAATATCAATGCAATAATAAAATAAGAATTAATACAAGGAATTTAAAACAAATATTTTTAGCCGTTTGTATAGTCGAAAAGTCGTTTCTGGACGACGAAATCCGCATAGAAAGGCAGAACAGGGCACCGCTGACCTGTGCGCTTAACCCTGGCGCATTTCACTGCGCGTCATCCGCGAAATGGCCAATGGCGCGCTGGAAAAGATGGATGGCCTGTTCGCCGGCAAGGAGGTGAACTTTTTTTCTATGCACAATGGAAAAGCTGATTTTCCTCGTGACATATGTTAGGCGCATACTGGAGAACTTAAGATTGCGTGGTCAATCTGCAGGCAAAGCGGGGCGAAGTTGTGAGCACCTGTATGGTGTGTAGATGGGCATGTATTCTCAATAGAATATAAGACTCCCTTCACAGTTTTTTGAGCAAGAGGCGCAAGGTGAATGGAACGTAAATTGTCATATTGAAAACCAGCCTGCGTGAATATTTACATGCACGACAGCCGGGCCGCCATGGCCCGGCAAGTCTCCCGCAACACTTCCGCACAGCGCAGCACCCCGGCCGACGCCGGCCGGTGGCTGGGCGTCACCAAACTCACCGTATAGGGAATCGAAAACGCCAGCGGGCGCAGTTGCACGCCGCGCGCCGCGTATTCCAGCGCCGTCAGCGGATTGACAATGGCAATGCCGGCGCCCAGCGCCACCGTGGCGCACACCGCGCCGGCGCTGTGGGTTTCCACCGCCATGCGGCGCGTGACGCCGGCGTCGCGCAGCAAATTGTCGGCCTTCAGCCGGTACGGATCTTCCGGCGCCAGGCAGATAAAATCCACGCCCTGGAAATCCGCCGGCGCCAGCACGGTGCGGCGGCACAGTGCATGCCCTTCAGGCAGCACGCCCACCAGGTCCGCCTGCAGCAAGGTTTCCGCCGCCGTACCGGGCGGAGCTTCGCTGTCTTCCGTCAGGCCCAGGTGATAGCGCTGGGCCGACAGCGCATCCTGCAGCCCCGGCGCTTCCAGCGGCGTGATGCTGACCTGGATCCCGGGATGGCGCAACTGCAGCTGGCGGCACGCCTGCGGCAACACGTTATGCGAAAACGCGGGCAGGCAGGCCACTGACAATTGCCACTGGCGGTGATGGCGGATCGCATCGGCCGTGCTGGCAATGCGCTGCAGGCCGACGTAGCTGCGCTGCACTTCGTCATACAGCATCAGGGCCTGCTCGGTCGGCGCCAGCTTGCCGCCGCTGCGTTCAAACAAGGCCAGTCCCGTCAATTTTTCAAAGCGGCTCAGTTCACGGCTGATGGTCGGCTGCGACGTATGCAGCAGCGCGGCGGCAGCCGTGGCGCTGCCGGTCGACATCACGGCGCTGAAGATTTCCACATGGCGGAAGTTGAAATTCATCATTCACTGGTGTATGGATTTATAACCAGCATATCAGTAATGCATAGAGCATGAACAAATGGATATTTTTTTAATTTCCTGCCGCGCCGCATAATTTTCTCCATCGTATTGATGGGGAAAGAGATGGAGCACTTCAGTTATATCGACGGCAACCTGCAGGTGGAAGGCATCCCCGCGCAAGACCTCGTGGACAGCTTTGGCAGCCCGGTGTATGTGTATTCAGCTAACGCCTTGCGCGATCATGTGACCGCCTTGCGGCACGCGTTTGCGCCGGTGGCGCCGCTGATGTGCTATTCAGTGAAAAGCTGCAGCAACCTCAGCGTGCTGCAATTGCTGGTGCGGCAAGGCTGTGGCATGGATGTTGTCAGCGGCGGTGAATTACAGCGCGCGCTGGCGGCGGGCGCGCTACCGGCCACCATCGTGTTTGCCGGGGTCGGCAAGTCGGCCGATGAAATCCGCCTGGCGCTGGAGACCGGCATTTTCATGTTCAACGCGGAATCCGAAGCGGAACTGGAACGCATCGATGCCATAGCCGGCGAACTGGACAAGCGCGCCAGGGTGGCGCTGCGCATCAATCCCGATGTCGCCGATGCCGCCACGCCGGACAAGACCGCCACTGGCGGCCGCCACACCAAGTTCGGCATCCCGCTGACGCGCGCGCTGCCGCTGTACCGCCCGGGCCGCTACCGCCACGCCGACGTGTGCGGCGTGCATATCCACCTGGGGTCGCCGATTCCCGATGCGGGCACGTACGTGGCGGGCATCGACCGCGTGGAGCGGTTGATCGGGCAGGTGGAGGCGCTGGGCGGACGGATTGATACGGTCAATATTGGCGGCGGATTCCCGGTCTCGTATGGGACAGCGGACACCACGCCGCCCCTGGCAGAGATCGGCCGCATCCTGTGCGAACAGCTGGCGCGCCTGCATGCGCAGGGCAAGCGCATCGTCATCGAACCGGGCCGCTCCATCAGCGCCAACGCGGGACTGTTGCTGGCCACGGTCGAATACATGAAACAAGGCTGGGACCGGGGTATTGCCATCCTCGACGCGGGGATGAATACCTTGCTGCGGCCCGCCATGTATGGCGCGCGGCACGTGATCTGGCCGGTGGCCGATGGCGGGGCGGCCGGTCCATGGCGCACGGTGGCCGAACGCGGCGGCGTGGCGGTGGTGGCGGTCGACGTGGCCGGGCCGATTTGCGAAACCGGCGACTTGTTTGCCCGGGCGCGCCCGTTGCCGCCGCTGGCCCCAGGCCAGGTGTTGGCGGTGTTTTCCAGCGGCGCTTATGGCATGAGCATGGCCAGCCAGTACAACTCGCGGCCACGGCCGGCGGAAGTCATGGTTGATGGCGGGCGTGCCCGGGAAATCCGGGCGCGGGAAAACGTGGAGCAATTGCTGGGGCCGGAATTGGCGGGGTTACTCGGCACGGAGTGAGCTGTTGGCTGTTGGCTGTGGGCTGTGGGCTGTGGGCTGTGGGCTGTGGGCTGTGGGCTGTGGGCTGTGGGCTGTTGGCTGTCGGCTGAGGCTGAAGCTGAAGCAGAGGGCTGAGGGCTGAGGGCTGAGGCTGAGGGCTGGAGCTGGGCCCGGGGCGGCGCTGGTGCTGGCGCCTTGCGGCTGGGTGGCGGCTTGGTGCGGGCACGGCGGCTTCCGCCAAGGCGGAAACCGCACTACGGAAGTTCGTCATTAGTGTTGGTGATGGGCGGGTATGGCTACCACATAGGGCGGCTCTTACGGGGACGCCGAGTCAAAGCCGCCGGCCTGGTTCAACGGCCGCGCCACACGGCGCCCACCGACTCCGCGGTTTCCTTCAAGCGCACAATGACGTCACGCGCCAGCGATTCCGACTGTTCCTGCTCCGCACGGGCGCGGGCGGCGGCCAGTGCGCCGGAAAAGCTGCCTTCTTCGACAGCGAGGCGGTTTTGTTCACGGGCTTGCGCCAGTTTTTCCTCGATCGCCGACAGGGCGTTTTGCGCCGCGTGCTGGCGGCGGGATTCCAGGTCCAGCAATTCCTGCTTGGCGGCCGTCATGGCTTGCGTGGTGTCGGCCACCTTGCGCTGCATGGCGGCGTGGGCTTGGGCGGTTTCCAGCAGTTTTTTCTGTTCGGCAGCCTTGTCCAGCGCGGCTTGCGCGGCGGCTTGCGCGGCCAGTTCGCACTGGCGCGCCAGCTCCAGCTGGTCGTGTTCGGCTGCGGCGCGCACACGGGCCGCTTCCGCAGTGGCCTGTTCGGAGACAAGGCGCGCTTCCACGGCTTTGGCGGCGCGCAATTCCGACGCTTCCGCCTGGCGCTGCGCCGCCAGTTTGTCATCGATGGCGGCCAGGGTGGCGCGCTCGGCGGCAACAAACGCTTGCTCCGCTTCCAGCAGTGCTTGCGTGCGCGCCAGTTTTTCTTCCTCGGCACGGAATTTTTGCTGCGTGACGTCGCCCAGCTCGATCGCCAGGCGCGCCTGGGCCGATGCGGCTTGCGCGGCGGCGGCCTTGGCATCGGCTTCCAGCACCACTTGCTCCGTCATCTGGCGCAGCGCGGCGGCTTCCTGGGTCGCGACATCGGCCAGACGCTGTTCTTCCTCGCATTGGCGGCGCAAGGCGTCGGCCTGCTCCGCTTCGGCGGCGGCGCGCACATCGGCCGCTTCCTGCGCCAGTTGTTCCGCCGCCAGGCGTTCCTTCAGTGCGGCAATGGCTTGCTGTTCGGCCGCCACGCGCGACTGCTCGGCCTGCGCCAGTTGCGCGGCCAGTGCGGCTTTTTCCTCGGCCAGCACAGCGGCTTGCTGCCGGGCTTCAGCCTGCACCGCCAGCGCGGCCAGTTCCGCCTGTTCCGCATCGTTATGGATTGCCGCCAGGCTGGCGGTGGCGCGCGCCAACGTCGCGCGTTCGTCCGCCAGTTGGGCGGCGCGCTGCTGTTCCACCACTTCCATGCGGGCCGCTTCGGCAGCGGCTTGCTCTGCGGCCTGGCGCTGCTGGATTTGTTCGACGGCGTGCGCTTCCGCTTCGACCTTGGCCAGGGTATCGATTTCGGCCTGCTGTTCCGCTTCCACGCGGGCCATGGCGGCGGCGCGCAGCTGGCGGTCGGCTTCGATGCGGGCTTCGGTGGCGGCCATGATGCGGGCATCGGCGTCGCGGCGCGCTTCGGCGCTGGCGACCGCCATGGCTTCCAGGCGCTCGCGGTGAATCGCGGCGTCACGGATTTCTTTTTCCGTTTGCAGGCGCAGGCGCAGCGATTGCGCGGCGCTGCGTTCGGATTCCATTTTGGCCAGCGCGATCTGTTCGTGTTCCTGTTCCAGGTGGGCACGGGCGCGCGCTTCTTCCAGCGCGCGGGCTTCGGCGGCGGCGCGGCTGAAGGCGGCTTCCATCGCAACCTGGTCGGCGCGCTCGCGCTGCACCGTCAATTCCAGCGCATCGGCTTCCGTTGCCGCCAGGGTTTGCGCGGTCTGGCGCGCGGCGGCGGCCTGCCGTTCATGCTCACGGGCCAGGGTGGCGAGACGGGCGTCGGCCGAGGCGATGCCCACGACTTCTTCACGGGCGGCCTGCACGGCAGCCAGGCGTTCGGCCGCGTGCAGGCGCGCTTGGCCGGTTTGCACCGCCAGGTCGTCGGCCGCGCGGGACGCCTGTTCCGCCAGTTCGGCTTCGGCGGCAATCTGTTCGGCCGCACGGCGGCGGCTGACTTCTTCGGCGCGGGTGCGCAGCTCCGCGGCCTGGCGCACATCGTTATCGGCCTGGGCGCGGGCGCGCAATTCGACGGTCTCCTGCTTGACGGCTTCCAGCCGCGCGACGCTGGCTTCGGCGGCGGCGCGCAAGCTTTCCAGGCGCTCGCGGTCGGCGTGGATTGCAGCTTCCGCCGCCTGCGCATTTTTCAACGCCACGGCGGCCGCTTCCGCATCCATCGCGGCGCGGTCATCGGCCAGCGCGCGGGCGCGGGCTTCGGCGTGGGCGCGGCTTTCCGCGGAACAGGCGGCGCGGGCTTCGGCTTCCACCCGGGCAATTGCTTCCGAGATCGACTTCATGTCCATGTGCTGGCGCGGCGCGGCAGCCTCAGCAGGCGCCCCCGCGGACACGCTCACCGATGCATCTTCTGGCAGGGACAGGTCGTGGAAGGAATGCGCTGGCATGGAAGACTCGCGATGGTTGGAAGCACGGCGGAATTACCGTACCACCATTATCAACGCCGCCCCGCCAGCCCCAACGCCCGATCAGGCGGGAAAACACCCGCCAATTCGCCGCTTTCCAAAAAAGTTACGCACGAATGCACGCCTGGCCCCACCGGTGGGGTCAGGCGTGCGTTCGTGTATTCCTTGGCAATCCGGCCAACGACCGCCCGCAACGGCGCGGCGCCATGAGGTGGTGTCAGGCGTGCAATCGTGCGATTCTACTACACAGTCTGGCAGCGAATGCATCAATGCACGCCTGACCCCACTGGGGGGGTTAAACAGGGAGCGGGGGTTCGTCCATCAGCGCGATTTGTTCGCGCAGTTCGAGGATGCGGTCTTGCCAGTAGCGCTGGGTGTTGAACCAGGGGAAGGCTGTGGGGAAGGCAGGGTCGTCCCAACGGCGCGCCAGCCAGGCCGAGTAATGTAATAAGCGCAAGGTGCGCAGGGCTTCCACCAGGTGCATTTCGCGGCTGTCGAAGTCGCAGAAATCTTCATAGCCGGCCAGGATGTCCGCCATTTGCCGCACCATGTCGCCGCGCTCGCCGGACAGCATCATCCATAAATCCTGGATGGCCGGCCCGGTGCGGCTGTCGTCGAAATCGACAAAATGCGGGCCGGCGTCGGTCCACAGCACATTGCCACCATGACAATCCCCGTGCAGCCGCAACACCGCCACGTCCCCTGCCCGCTCATAACAGCGCGCCACGCCATCGAGTGCGCAATCGACGGTGGTGGTCCACGCCGCCCGCAGGTCCGGTGGTATAAATTCGTGTGCCAGCAAGAAGTCGCGCGATTCGCGTCCAAACGAATCCGGCGTCAATGCCGGACGCTCCACGAACAGCCGGACCCGGCCCATCGCATGGATGCGGCCGATAAACCGCCCGGTCCACTCCAGCACGGCCGGATCGCCCAGTTCCGGCGCCCGTCCGCCCTTGCGGGGAAACACGGCAAAACGGTAATCCTGGTACGTGTGCAAGGTGCGGCCGTCCAGCGCCAGCGCCGCCACCACGGGAATTTCCTGCTCCGCCAGTTCCGCCACAAACGCATGTTCTTCCAGGATGGCGGCATCGCTCCAGCGCCCCGGCCGGTAAAACTTCGCCACCAGCGGCTGGCCATCTTCGATGCCCACCTGGTACACGCGGTTTTCATAGCTGTTCAGCGCCAGCAGGCGGCCATCGCCGCGCAAGCCCACACTGTCAAGCGCATCGAGCACGCAGTCGGGACTGAGCGCGGCATAAGGGTGTTGGGTGTCGGTCGTCATGGTCACCATTGTACGCGGCGGGGACAATCTCCCGCCACCAACGCGACGGCACGGCGTATACTGGCGGATTAATTATTTCACGCAGGACAAGAACATGAACCTCGAACAGCCATTGAGCGAAAAAGAATTCGACGAACTCGATAACTTCCTGCTGGGAGAACGCAGCCCCGAAGATTCGATGACGATGGACCACTTGCACGGCTATCTGACCGCCATCGCGATCGGCCCGGAACCGATCATGCCGGCGGAATGGCTGCCGAAAGTCTGGGGCCCGGACGGCAAGGATGCCCCCAAGTTCAAGCACGCCAAGGAAGAAGAACGCATCCTCCACCTGATCATGCGCTTCATGAACGAAGTGCTGGTGACGTTTGAAGTCGCGCCGAAGGAATTCGAACCGCTGTTCGTCGAGCACGAAGTCGAAGGCCAGACCCTGATCGATGCGGAAGCCTGGTGCTGGGGCTTCTGGGAAGGCATGGAATTGCGCGAAGGTTCGTGGAATGAAATCTGGGAATCCGACGCGGCCCCGCTGATGCGTCCGATCTACCTGCTGGGCGCCGATGAAATCGAGGAAGACGAGCTGCCGCTGGTGGAAGATCCGCTCAAAGCCCACAAGCTGGCGCAGGAACTGGAAGCGAACTTGCCGGCCATCGCGAAATTCTGGGTGCCGCGCCGCAAAGCGCCCGTCACCACCCAGGTACGCGAAGAACCGAAAGTCGGCCGCAATGACGATTGCCCATGCGGCAGCGGCAAGAAGTACAAAAAGTGCCACGGCGCGGACGCTTAATCGCCCCACTCCACAGCCGGTGTGACAAAAACTGTCACACCGGTTGACAATTTCAGTCACCCGCCCCGCCCCATCCCCCTCCCCTAGTACCAATTCCTGTCACTTTGAGCATGGCATAGAACTTGCCACATGGAAACTCGCTTGCTGATAACAAGGAGAATTCCATGCAACGAAACGCATTCCAACGCTGGGCCGCAGCGTGCCTGCTGAGTTTTGCCACGGCCGCCGGCGCGGCCACCGTCACCATTGAACACACGGCCAAAGGCGAAGTCGCCCTGGGCAGCAAAGTCTGGTTCCTCGGCAAAATCGACGGCAAAGGCGCCTTCATGTATTTTGCCGTCAACGGCATCCCTGGCGGCAATGCCACGGTCGGCACCTTGAATTCGCAAAATGGCGAATATGTCGCCCCGGCCGTCATGCCCGCCAACCGCATCATCACCGTGACCGCCACCACGGCCACCGTGGACAAGTCCACCGGCAGCACCACGCTGACCTTGAAAATGGCGTCCACCACGCCGCCGGCCACCACCCCGACATCCCCCACGTCGCCAGCAACGCCGACGACACCCTCCACGCCCACCACGCCGCCCCCGCTGGGCCAGCAACCAGCGCTTGACCCCGCCACGGTGGCGGCAGCGCGCCTGCTGGAACAGGCCACCTTCGGCCCCACGGCGGCCGACATCGCCCAAGTCAAAACCCTGGGCGCTTCCGCCTGGCTGAACCAGCAATTCGCACTGGCGCCCAGCGCCCTGCCCGTCACCACGGACATGAATACGCTGCGCTCGACCTGGTACAAAAACATGGCCGGCGGCCAGGACCAGCTGCGCCAGCGCATGGTGTTCGCGCTGTCGCAATTGTTTGTCGTGTCGTCCGACAAGAACCCCTATGCCAATGAGCTGCAACCCTGGCTTACCACCCTGAACACGCACGCGTTTGGCAATTTCAAAGCCCTGTTGCGCGAAATGTCGCTCAATCCCTCGATGGCGAAATATCTCGACCTCGGCAACAGCATCATCCCCGCCCCGAATGAAAACTATGCGCGCGAAGTCATGCAACTGTTTACCATCGGCCCGGTCATGCTGAACCAGGATGGCAGCGTGCAGACCGACCGCAACGGCGATCCGATTCCCAGCTACGACCAGGCCCGCATCACCGACATGTCGCGCGCCCTGTCCGGCTGGACCTATGCCGGCGCCAGCGCCACCGGCATCAACTGGGAAAACTTCACCGGCCCGCTGCAGCCGCGCGACCGCTATCACGATAAAAACGCCAAGACCCTGCTCATGGGCGTGACGTTACCGGCCGGCCAGACCACGCAGCAGGATTTCGATGCGGTGATGGACAACCTGTTCAACCACCCGAACCTGCCGCCGTTTATCGCCACGCGCCTGATCCGCGCCTTCACCACCAGCAACCCCAGCCCGGCCTACATCAGCCGTGTGGCCGACGTGTTTGCCAGCAGCGCCGGCGGCCGTGGCGATTTGCAGGAAACGTTGCGCGCGGTCTTGCTGGACCCGGAAGCGCGCCAGCCCGATTCCGCCGCAATGCCGGGCAAATTAAAAGACCCGATGCTGCATTCGCTGAGTTTGTTCCGCGCGCTGGGCGCGAAAGTCAATGATCCCAACAACCTGTTCTGGGATTACTTCCTGCTCGGCCAGCGCTTGCTGAACGCACCCAGCGTCTTCAATTTCTATTCGCCATTGACCCGGCTGCCCGGCTCGCCGGACCGCTTCGGCCCGGAATTCCAGGTGTATGCCCCGGCGCTGGCTGTGGCGCGCGCCAATTTCCTGTACCAGTTCCTCAACGGGAATGCCAACGGCATGGTCAGCATCGACATCACGCCCTATGTCAGCGTGGCGGGCGACGTGACCGCCCTGATGAACCTGGTGGATACGACCTTGCTGCAAGGCCGCATGACGCCGGCGGCGCGCAGCGCGATTGCCGCTTCCGTCAGCGCCACCACCGACCGCAAGCAGCGCGCCCTGACCGCGCTCTACCTGACCGCCATCACGGAATTCACCGTACAACAATAAGGAGACGACCATGACATCCACCAACCGCCGCCGCTTCCTCGGCATGGGTGTACAAGCCGGCATGCTGGGCGCGCTGTCGTCGCTGGGCTTGCTGACTGCAAAGCCCGCCCACGCCGCCGTTACCGATTACAAGGCCCTGGTGTGCCTGTACATGTTTGGCGGCAATGACGGCAACAACATGATCGTGCCGCTCGATACCGCCCACTACGGCAAATACAGCGCCATCCGTGGCAACCTGGCCCTGTCGGTCAATGCCAGGACGTTGCTGGGCCAGCGCAGCGCCCCCCTGCAAGGGGTGGCCAATCCCGTCAGCCAGCCATTTGCCTTCCACTACGGCATGCCGGAAATCGACACCCTGTTCGGCCAGGGCCAGGTCGCCGCGCTGCTCAATGTCGGCAGCCTGCGCCAGCCGCTGACCAAGGCGCAATACCAGGCGGGCACGGCACTGCCGCCACAGCTGTTTTCCCATCCCGACCAGCAATTGCAGGCGCAGGCCGGCACGCCTTCCGTGGCCGGCACGGGATGGGGCGGCCGCCTGGTGGATTTGCTGGGCACTGGCGGCGACCTCGACGCGGTGGCGCTCAGTGCCGGCGGCTTGTTTATCGAAGGTGCGAAAACCCACGGCAACCTGATTCCCGGCAATGGCCAGCTGAACCTGGCCGGCATGAATTTCTGGCCCCAGGCCGAAGCCGACAAACGCCGCGCCGCGCTGGTGCAGGTATTGCAGGCCAATCAGCCCAACGCCGTCATGGCGGGCGCCCGGCGCGCGCTGTTGAACGGGATCGAACTGGTCGATGATTTAAAGGCGGCCGCCGGCGGCGCCGCATTGACGACGCCCTTCCCCGGCTACGGCCTGGCGCAGCAACTGAAAACCGTGGCGCAACTGATCCGCCTGCGGGCGCAGCAGGGGCCGGGACGGCAAGTGTATTTCGTGTCGCAGGGCGGCTTCGACACCCACGGCGGCCAGGCCTATCAACAGTTCGACATGCTGCGCCAGGTGTCGCAATCAGTCGCGGCATTCCAGCAGGCGCTGGCGGAAATCGGCGCGCAGCACAACGTGACGACCTTTACCATGTCGGACTTCGGCCGCACCCTGCAGCCCAATACCGGCGGCACCGACCACGCGTGGGGCAATCATCACCTGATCATCGGCGGCGCCGTCAAGGGCGGCCTGTATGGCGAATTCCCCGACTTCACACTGGGCGGCAAGGATGACGCCACCGGGCGCGGTGTGTGGATTCCGCAAATCTCCAACCAGCAATATGGCGCCACCCTGGGCCGCTGGTTTGGCGCGGATGCGGATATGCTGGAGACGCAGGTGTTCAAGAATGAACTGGGGAAATTTGCTGTCAAGGACCTGGGATTCATGAACTAACCGCTGGAACCGGCCGGCGTAAAAAAGGCCAGCGCGCAGCTGGCCTTTTTGCTGACGGAAGCCGGCTTACCTGCCGCCGCGCCCGCCCATGCGCAGCGCCGGCGACAGCGTGGCCGGCACCGGCACCACCAGCAGGTTGCGGTCGCCGATGATAAAGAGCGTATTGTCGTCATCGGCGATCACCATCTGCGCCACGTTATTGATGCAGCTAGGCAGCGACAGGGCGCCGGTGCAATCCGCGCGGTCCGCCACCGGAATTTGTCCCAGTATCGGATACGCCCCCCCGTTCGCGACCGGCGCACGGGTATTCAACACATAAATGCGCGGTGCGCCGGTGCCGTTCGTCGCATAGACATAGGCGGTGGCGCCATCACTGCTGAGCACAGCGGCCACCGGCGCCCATCCCGCAGGCGGCTTGATGGCGCCCTGCGCCACTTGCAGCTGGTTATACCCATTCATCACCAGCGTCGAGCCGATCATCCGGCCCAGCAGCCGCAACGAACCGTCGCGGCTGGCGGAGCTGTGCGTAAACGCATTGACCGACGTGGCCTGCGGCATCGGCACGAAGACGCCATTGTCCACACTGTAGAAAGTCAGTGGGCCCGGTACCGTCCCGGCGCCGGAAATCAGCATGTCCTTGCCATTGGCTGTCACCGCGCCATACGGCGCCAGGCCGCTCAGCGTTACGCTGGTGTACGGCGCCAGCACGCCGGTATCGAGATCGAGCATGCCATAGTTGGAAATCATGGCGCGGTTATCCCCCAGCACCGGCAATGGATTGCGCATGTAATCCGGCTGCGCGGTCCAGCTGCCGACCGGTATCGTTTGCAGCAACCCCAGGTCCGCCATACCCAGCTTCAGGAAGGAATTCGCACCGGACGAGGCGATCACCGCGCTGTGATCGCGCGTCAGGCCGATCGCTTCCACGCCGCTGGCAAAGGTGTTGGTGCCGGTTTGCTTGAAGGTGCCCGTGGTATCCGGCGCATAGCGTTCGATGGTCTTGTACGCATTGACCACGTACAGGGCTTTGCTGTCGTGGTCCCAGAGCAGCGAAGCCTTGTCGCCCGTGGTCGGTACCGCATGGTACGCATACGTTTGCGCCTCCAGCACTTTCAGCTTGACGGTGGAGACCGGCATGCCGGACGCATTGCTCAGCGTAACGTCATAGGTGCCGGCATCGAGCGGCGGCGCGAAAATCGTCAGCACCGCATCCCTGGCCGAGAACGCGATCGGGGAGAAATTACCGATGCGGACGGCAACGCTCTGGCCATTGACCGCCGACAGCCCCGTACCATACAGCAGCACCGTACCGCTGCGTCCCGGGCGCAGCGCATAGGTATCGGCCATGCGCAACTGGGCCATGTGCTTGTTGAGTTTAAACGCGATGGTCTTGGCGGGAATGCCCGTGATGGTCAGTGTCACGTTGGCCGTGTGCACGGTGGTGTTGGCCAGCGCGCCAGCCAGCGCCGTGTCCACGTGCCAGGTCATCTTGCCCCCCACCGCGCCGGTCGCGGTATCGAGCTTGAGCCACGGCTGGCTGCTGACCGCGGTCCAGGTGCCGGTAGTCACGCCGGTCACCGTCAGTTCGCCCTTCAGCGCATCCGGCGTGGCGGCACTGGACAGGTCGATATTGACGGTCTCGGCGATGACGACGCCGGAACCAACGGTAAACGTCACCGGCACTTTGGTCGACAATTCAGGCTGCGCCGCCACCAGTTCCAGATCCGCCTTGTAGGTGCCGGTGGCCAGGCCAGTCGCCGCGCCCTGCAAATCGAGGCCGCCGGTGGTATTGCGCGTGACTTTCAGCCACTGCACGGTCTGGCCGGTCGGATAGGTGACTTTATAACTGACATCGCCAGAGCCGGCCGGCTGCACCACGCCCAGTGCCAGGGTGGTGCTGGCGCCGCCTTCTGCCGCGGACAGCGTTACTTCCGCTTGCGACGGCTTGATCGCCGCACGCACTGTGATCGTGTAATTCACCGTGTGCGGCGAGCCTGGGTGCGCTTCGGTGCAGGCGGTGGTGGTGCACGCCTGCAGTTTGATGGTGCCGGAATACGTGCCCGCCTTCAGTGCCGGATCGGCGGAAATTACGATATTGCTGGCCAGCGCCCCGGCGTTTTCCACCGCGATCGGCATCAGGATGCCCTGCCCCGACGGTTCCGCCGTGAAGACCACGGTTTTCGTGGTGGTGGTGTTGGCGGTGGCGGTCACCGTACGCGTGACGGGGGTGGTTTTGCCTTCCACCACATCGAAATTCAGCGTCGCCGTGCTGAAGGAGAGCCGGAACGTTTCCGTGGGGGTGCCGGTATTGGTGCCGGTAGAGCTGCTGCCACCGCCTCCGCCGCCGCAGGCGGCCAGGGTGGCCAGCATGCAGGCCGTGATGATTTTCTTCATGTGTGTGTATGTGCCTGTACAGCGCTGTTAAGTATCAGACAAGTGTACCATGAGCAACATTTCCTGAGGAACATGCCGACATGGTTCCTCACTATGCCATCAGGCTGGAAGGAAAGGCCAGAAAATGCGAAACGGTGCGGGAAACCGGGGGCGGTTTGTGGCGAGTCTGCCGCGCCAGGACGGCGCGACATGGCGGAAATGACAACTAATTTACAGCTTGATGAAATGCTCGCGGTAGTAGCGCAGCTCTTCAATCGATTCCGTGATATCGGCCAGCGCGGTGTGTTTCTGGTGTTTCTTGAAACCGCCGACGATTTCCGGCTTCCAGCGCTTGCACAGTTCTTTCAAGGTCGACACGTCGATATTGCGGTAATGGAAGAATGCTTCCAGCGCCGGCATGTACTTGACCATGAAGCGGCGGTCCTGGCCGATGGTGTTGCCGCACATCGGCGCTTTACCCTTCGGCACCCACTGCTTCATGAAGGCGATCAATTCCGCTTCCGCCTGCGCTTCCGTCACGGTGGACGCCTTGACGCGGTCGGTCAGGCCGGAGCGGCCGTGCGTGCCTTTATTCCACGCATCCATCTTGTCCAGGGTTTCATCGGATTGATGAATTGCAAACACCGGGCCTTCCGCCAGGATATTCAAATGCATATCGGTGACGATGATCGCCACCTCGATAATGCGGTCCGTTTCCGGCTCCAGGCCGGTCATTTCCATATCGACCCAGACCAGGTTCATCTCGTTGGGACGTTGTTGTGCAGGAGCGGTGGTTGGGATTCCGGTCGCTTGTGACATAATTCTCTCTTGGCCAAAACAATCCGCCATTTTCTCACAGGCACAGAATGTATATCCACGCGTTTTCGATTTTGTTCGTATCTTTCCTCATCCTGACCCTGGCCGTCCGCTTCTGGCTGGCCTCGCGTCACATCCGCCATGTGCTGTCGCACCGCAGCGCCGTCCCGGCGGAATTTGCGGAAAAAATAGCATTGCAGGCCCACCAAAAAGCGGCGGATTACACGATTGCGCGCACCAAATTCGGCATGCTGTCGATGCTGGTCCACGCCGCGGTGCTGGTGGGTTTTACCCTGCTGGGCGGGCTGCAGTGGCTGTCGGTTGAAGTCTATCAACTGGCCGGTCCCGGCATGGCTTACCAGATCGGCTTGCTGGTGGCGTATGCCGCGATTTCCGGGCTGATCGATTTGCCGTTCGACTATTACCGCCAGTTCAGCCTGGAAGAGAGCTTTGGCTTCAACAAGATGACCCCTGGCTTGTTCTTCATGGACATCGTCAAAGGCGTCGGCGTCGGCGCCCTGATCGGCCTGCCGCTGGTATGGGTGGTGCTGACGCTGATGGAGAAAAGCGGCGCGCTGTGGTGGCTGTATGCGTGGCTGGTGTGGAGCGGCTTCCAGGTCTTGATCATGCTGCTGTATCCGACCGTGATTGCCCCGCTGTTCAACAAATTCACGCCGCTGGCCGATGAATCGCTGAAAGCGCGCATTGAAGGCTTGATGACCCGGGTCGGCTTTGCCTCCAAGGGGCTGTTCATCATGGATGGCTCGAAGCGCAGCGCGCATGGCAATGCGTATTTTTCCGGCTTTGGCGCCGCCAAGCGCATCGTGTTTTTCGATACGCTGATCGAACGCCTGGCGCCACAGGAAATCGAAGCGGTGCTGGCGCACGAACTGGGCCACTTCAAGCTCAAACACATCATCAAGCGCATCAGCGTGATGTTTGCGCTGTCGCTGGGCTTTTTGGCGCTGCTGGGCTGGCTGAAGACCCAGCCGTGGTTTTACATGGGGCTGGGCGTGAATCCGCTGGCGCTGCCTGGCGCCAGCAATGACGCCATGGCGCTGCTGCTGTTCATGCTGGTGCTGCCGGTGTTTACGTTCCTGCTGGGCCCGTTGACCTCGCTGTCGTCGCGCAAGCATGAATTCGAAGCCGACGCCTTTGCCGCGCAACACACGGATGCGCGCGACCTGGTGTCGGCCCTGGTGAAAATGTACGAAGACAATGCGTCGACCCTGACACCCGATCCGCTGCATTCGGCCTTTTATGATTCGCACCCGCCGGCCAGCATCCGTATCCGGCACTTGAACGTGGGAGTTTGATCATGAAAATCGATTCCGCCAACAGCTTGCTGGCGCTGCACTGCGCGCCGGCCAAGGAAGCCTTGTCCGAGCAGGAAGCCGCGCGCCTGGCCGCGCTGTTGCCATCCTGGAAGCTGGAAAACAGCAAACTGGTGCGCACTTACGCCTTTGCCGATTATTACAAGACACTGGCCTTTGTGAATGCCCTGGCCTACGTCACGCACCAGCAAGACCACCACCCCGAACTGACCGTCACCTACAACCGCTGCGTGGTGCGTTACGACACGCATTCCGTCAACCACGGCAAAGGCGGCTTATCCATCAACGATTTCATTTGCGCCGCCAAGGCTGATGCCCTGGTGGCGGAGGGTAAATGAGCAAACAACCTATTATCGGCACGGTGATCGCGGCGCATGGCCGCCATTACCTGGCCACCGCCACCATCGAGGGTGAACAGCACCGCCTGCAATGCGTCACGCGCGGCAAGAAAACCAATGTCGCCGTGGGCGACCTGGTCAAGCTGACCCTGACTTCGGCCGACCAGGCCGTCATCGATGCGATAGTCGAACGCAAGACCCTGCTGTACCGCTCGGACCAGTACAAATCCAAGCTGCTGGCGGCCAACGTCACGCAACTGTTCATCGTGGTGGCGACGGAACCCGGCTTTGCCGATGACCTGATCTCGCGCGCCCTGGTGGCGGCGGAAGCGGCCGGCATCGAAGTACGCCTGATCCTCAACAAGACCGACGTGGAAGCGGCCCTGCCGCGCGCGCGCGAACGCTTGCAGGTGTACGCCAAATTGGGCTACCCGGTGCATGAAGTTTCGGCCAAGGCGCAGCCGGAACAGACGGTCGCCATGCTGCAGCCGCTGCTGGCGGGCCACCACTCGATCCTGATCGGCCAGTCCGGCATGGGCAAGTCGTCGCTGATCAACCTGATCGTGCCGGACGCCGATATCGCCACCCGTGAAATTTCCGAAGCGCTCGACACTGGCAAGCACACGACGACGTTTACCCGCCTGTACCAGATCCCCGGCCTGGACGACAAAAATGGACAAAACAGCGCCATCATCGACTCGCCCGGCTTCCAGGAATTCGGCCTGTACCATTTAAGCGAAGGCATGCTGGAACGGGCCTTCCGCGACTTCACGCCCTACCTTGGTGGTTGCAAATTTTACAACTGCCGCCATTTGAGCGAACCGCAGTGCGCCGTGCTGGACGCGGTGGCCCGTGGCGACATCGCGAAAATGCGACACGAACTGTATGGACAACTGTTGCATGAGTCGGCGCAGACGCTCTATTGATGCGCCGCTTACCCGTTGACTATTCAACAAGTCTCTTGTCAGCCATTTAAAAAGTCAATTGCAGCTTTCAATGCTGTAGAGCATTATTGTGACAAGACGTATCTGACACTAATACCAGGGAGCATCAGCGCACAGGGGTAGTCGATGGACATGTTCGCGGTGGACGACGAAGTCGCACAGTGGGAAGTGGCCCTGCTCCCGCTGCGCGGCGCCGCGCGTTTGCCGCTGCTGTTGCCGCTGGCCTGGCATATGCGCCAGCGCGACAGTGCCCGCGCCGACCAGCTGGCGGCCGAGGCGCAATCCCTGCTCGATCCCGACGGCACGGCCGATGACACCGAGAACCACGCCCGGAGCTATGCCCGCATGCTGCTGGTGCGGGCCGAAGTGCAATGGCTCAATGGCGCGCTCGACGCGGCCGAAGCCCAGGCGCGGCAAGCCTTTTCCACCTTGTGCGCCCGCGGCGACCATGCCGGCTGCGCCGATGCGCACTGGCTGCAGGCATGGATCGCGATAGACCGGGGCGACCATGGCCGGCGCGATACGGAACTGGCGCTGGCGCTCGATGCCGCCGAAGCGGCCGGCGACACCCGGCGCCACCGCATCATCGAAGCGGTGACGGGACGCTGGGAAATCCTGCGCAATCCCACCTGCGCGACCTACTGGACGCCACGCCTGATCCGCAGCAATGGCGCCGACTTCCACGCCCTGACGCCGGACATTGCCACCTGGGTCAATGATTACTTCGGTATCGCCTGCAGCCAGTCCAGCAATTTCGGCACGGCGGCCGGCCATTACATCCAGTGCTACGAAAAGGCGCTCGATACCGGCCAGTTGCGGACCGCGATTACCGCCGCCACCAACATCGGCGAAGACTATACCAACCTGAACAACCACCAGGCGTCGCTGGAATGGATGCAGTGCGCACTGGACCTGTCGCGCCCGACCGGCTGGCCACGCAGCGTTGGCGCCAGCCTGATGCATACGGCCGACACCATGCGCCGCCTGGGCCGCATCGAAGCGGCCGAGGAATTGCTGCGCGAAGCGCTCGAGATCCTGGCGCCCGTATCCGGCGCGCGCAGCTATGCGATTGCGTTGCAATACCTGGGCGACCTGTCGCTGGACAAGGATGATTACACTGGTGCGCTGGATGCCTTTACGCGGCTGGGCGCGCGGGCGTCGGCCCTGCAACAGGCTGATTTTTTCACTGTCGCCAAGCGCGGCCAGGCCCATGCGCTGTCGTGCCTGGACCGGCCGCACGAAGCGCTGGCCGCGGCCCATGAAGCGGTGCGCCTGGCCGACGAACAACACAATGTGTACCACCACATCCTGGCGCTGCGCGTCCTGGCCATCATCCACCGCCGCCATCCGCTACCGGCGCCGGAAGGGATGACGGAACTGAACGCCAGCCTGCATTACCTGCACCAGGCCATGGCGGTGGGCGACACCATCGATGGCTATACCCTGCCCGGCGACTTGCTGGACGCGGTGGCGATTGAATATGCGCAGGCCGGCAGTTACCAGCAAGCATATGAAACCTCGCTGGCGGCGCGCGCCGCGTGGGACAAGACCCACAGTGAAGAAGCCACCAACCGCGCCATCGCCATGCAGGTGCACCACGAAACCGAACATGCGCGCGCCGAGGGCTTGCATCACCTGGAGCTGGCGGCAGCCGAAGCGCGCCGCGCGGAATTGCTGCAGCAAACCAGCGAAACATTGGAACGCCTGTCCGCCATCGGCCAGGAAATCACGGCGCACCTCGATGCCAGCGCCGTGTTCGATGTATTGAACCGCCATGTGCAGGCGCTGCTGTCGGCCCATACCTTTGCCATTTACCTGCACGATGCGGCCGCCGCCGCGCTGGTGCGCGCCTTCGGCCTGGAAGGCGGTGTCAAACTGCCCACCAATGTGATCCCGCTCGATTCGCCGGCGTCGTACTCGGTGCGCGCGCTGCATGAACAGCGCGAAGTGTACGTGGAGGATTTATCCCGGGGGACGTATTACGCGGTCACGCCGGGCACCTGCCCCAACCTGTCGGGCTTGTATGTGCCGCTGCTGGCGGGCGAACGGTCGCTGGGCGTGATGACCGTGCAATCGCTGGCGGCCTGCGCCTATGGCGAACGGGAGCGGCTGATTTTCCGGACCCTGTGCGCCTATGGCGCCATCGCACTGGATAACGCGGAAACCTACCGCCAGTTGCAAAATGCGCAGACCCAGCTGGTGTCCCAGGAAAAACTGGCCGCGCTGGGCTCGCTGATGGCCGGCGTCGCCCACGAACTGAATACGCCGATCGGCAACAGCCTGCTGATCGCCAGCACGCTGCAGCAAAAAACCACGGAAATCGAAGCGCAAATGAATGGCGCCGGCTTGCGCCGCTCCGACCTGGCCAATTACATCGCGGATTCCAGGAAGGCATCGGAACTGGTGATGCGGGGCCTGACCAGCGCCGCCGACCTGGTCAACAGCTTTAAACAGGTGGCGGTGGACCGCACCACGGAACAGCGCCGCATGTTCAACTTGCAGCAAGTCACGCATGAAGTCGTGGCCACCATGATGAACCGCATCCGCAACGCCAACCACGCGATTGAATACGACGTGCCGGACGGCCTGGCGATGGACAGCTATCCCGGCCCGTTCGGCCAGGTGATTGCCAATTTTATTAATAATGCCTTGCTGCACGCATTTGAACACAAGCCCCACGGCTACATGAAGCTGACGGCGTCCGCCAGCGGCGACAGCCGGGTCATCGTCACATTCAGCGACAATGGCAGCGGCATCGCGCCCGAGCATTTGAAGCGGATTTTCGATCCCTTCTTCACGACCAAGCTGGGCCAGGGTGGCAGTGGGCTCGGGTTGTCGATCAGCTATAACATCGTGACGTCGCTGCTGGGCGGGCAAATTGCCGTGGTCAGCGGCGCCGATGGCACAACTTTCACGCTGGAATTACCCCTTACCGCACCGGCGCATGAGGATTCCGGACCTGCCGCTATTTATCATTAATTCAATCTTTTAAGCCGCTAAATAACCGCTATAGCAGCATTCCCACCACCGTTACAATTTCGCCGTATAATGTTTTGCTAAGCTGGCGATACAGGCACCCCCGCCTCTGTCGGCGCCAACCTACGTTGTCATTATGTCTACCGCAAAACCGATCCGGCATTACCTCCAGTTTTCCGACCTGTCGTTGGAAGAATATGAGTACGTAATCGAGCGCGCAAACATCATCAAGCGCAAGTTCAAGAACTATGAGCCCTACCACCCGCTGGTGGACCGCACGCTGGTCATGGTGTTCGACAAGAACTCCACCCGTACCCGCCTGTCGTTCGAAGCCGGCATGCACCAGCTGGGCGGCGCGGCGATTTACCTGAACACGCGCGACAGCCAGCTGGGCCGTGGCGAACCGGTGGAAGACGCGGGCCAGGTGATGTCCCGCATGTGCGACATCATCATGGTGCGTACCTTTGGCCAGGAAATCATCGAACGTTTCGCGGCGTTTTCGCGCGTGCCGGTGATTAACGGCCTGACCAACGAACACCATCCGTGCCAGGTCTTTGCCGACATCTTCACGTTCTATGAACACCGCGGCTCGATCAAGGGCAAGACGGTGGCGTGGGTGGGCGATGCCAACAACATGCTGTATTCGTGGCTGCAAGCGGCGGAAATCTTTGGTTTCCACGTCAATGTGTCGACGCCAAAGGGCTACGACATGGACATGAAACTGGTCAATACCAAGCACTACACGTTCTTTGAAAACCCGGCCGATGCCTGCGAAGGCGCCGACCTGGTCAACACCGACGTGTGGACCAGCATGGGCTATGAAGCGGAAAACGCGGCGCGCCTGAAAGCGTTCGACGGCTGGATCGTCGACAGTGCGAAAATGGCCCGTGCCAAGCCCGATGCGCTGTTCATGCACTGCCTGCCCGCCCACCGCGGCGAAGAAGTGGCGGCCGACGTGATCGACGGCCCGCAATCGGTGGTGTGGGATGAAGCGGAAAACCGCCTCCACATTCAGAAAGCATTGATCGAATTCCTGCTTTTGGGCCGGTTAGACAAATAATCTTTTAAGAGGAAAAGCAATGAGCGATGTAAAAAAAGTCGTCCTCGCCTACTCGGGCGGCCTGGACACCTCCGTGATCCTGAAATGGCTGCAGGATAACTACCAGTGCGAAATCGTCACCTTCACCGCTGACCTGGGCCAGGGCGAAGAACTGGAACCAGCCCGCGCCAAGGCGCTGAAGTTCGGCATCAAGCCTGAAAACATCTACATCGACGATGTGCGCGAAGAATTCGTGCGCGACTTCGTGTTCCCGATGTTCCGCGCCAACACCGTGTACGAAGGCGAATACCTGCTGGGCACGTCGATTGCCCGTCCGCTGATCGCCAAGCGCCTGATCGAAATCGCCAACGAGACCGGCGCCGACGCCATCTCGCACGGTGCGACCGGCAAGGGCAATGACCAGGTGCGTTTCGAACTGGGCGCCTATGCGCTGAAACCAGGCGTGCGCGTGATTGCTCCGTGGCGCGAATGGGATCTGCTGTCGCGCGAAAAACTGTTGAAGTACGCGGAAGACGCGGGCATCGACATCGACATGAAGCACAAGAACGGCGGCGCGCCGTACTCGATGGACGCCAACCTGCTGCACATCTCGTTCGAAGGCCGCCACCTGGAAAACCCAAGTGCGGAAGCCGAAGAATCGATGTGGCGCTGGACCGTGTCGCCGGAAGCGGCGCCGGACCAAGCGGAATACCTGGATGTCGAATTTGAAAAAGGCGACATCGTTGCCCTGAACGGCGTGCGCATGTCGCCGGCCACGGTGTTGACCGAGCTGAACCGCCTGGGCGGCAAGCACGGCATCGGCCGCCTGGACCTGGTGGAAAACCGCTACGTCGGCATGAAGTCGCGCGGCTGCTACGAAACCCCTGGCGGCACCATCATGCTGCGCGCGCACCGCGCCATCGAATCGATCACGCTGGACCGCGAAGTGGCCCACCTGAAAGACGACCTGATGCCGCGTTACGCCTCGCTGATCTACAACGGCTACTGGTGGGCGCCGGAACGCGTTGCTCTGCAAACGCTGATCGACCACACGCAACAGACCGTGAACGGCTGGGTGCGCATCAAGCTGTACAAAGGCAATGTCATCGTCGTTTCGCGCGATTCGAAAACCGATTCGCTGTTCGACCAGACCATCGCCACCTTCGACGAAGACGGCGGCGCCTACAACCAGGCCGATGCCGGTGGCTTCATCAAGCTGAACGCACTGCGTATGCGCATTGCGGCGAACGCACGCCAGAAGCGCGGGCAGTAATCGCTGTACCGCCGCTGTGATGCTGGGGCCACCTTCGGGTGGCCTTTTTGTTTGGTGCTGCCGGGCCGCCAAGGTGGGTTTGCCGGGCGGGATAGGGGTGTGTTACAGTTTGGTAATTTTTTGATAATAAACGAAGATGCTGCTGTTCGGTAATGCGCCGATCAGGATGCCTGCATAACGCCCCGCGTTGACCTTATGAATCGCACCCTCGCGTTCGCACTTATCGCAATCGTCATCCTGTCGCCGAGCCGAGCGTTCAGCAAGGAGTGTACGCGTGATGAGGGCTACGCAGCCGAAGTCGTCACGGACTACTTAAACTCCTGGGAAAATGTGTATCTGTTCTATACGCAGTTTGGCCACTGCTACGATGGTGCAATTGCCGAGGGTGCTGAAGACAAGATGCAACTCCTCTGGGGCAACCATTGGAAGGGCCTTCCGCAAATGATCGCGCTGACGAAGAAGAACCCTGAATTCAGAGCATTCGTTTGGCGCGCCCTTCAGTCAGAAGCTTTTCCTCGAGACATCTTCGCAAGAGTCTTGCAGAACGCCACTCGCAGGTGTCCGCCAGCAGCAAGCGAGTTCTGCAAGGAAGTCAAGAATGCCGCCAAGCGGCATGGCAGCTCTGCCCCCTCTGTCGAACGGACGTCTTCCAGTCACCATTGACGTGAATGAGGAAGCGGCAGCAGTTAGAGAAGCGGTGAAGAAAACACTTGAGGCGTCCGCACGAGCCCTTACTCGGAGATCACAGAAATGCGCAGGATTCTTTTAACTATCTCGGCGTGCCTCGCGATTACAGCCAATCCGGCGCACGCCCAAGTTGCCGTTCAAGCCAGCCTGGATCATGAAAAGCTGGTTGCCAGCGCCGATCCCCGTCTGGCCGCAAACAAGCGCCTTGTTTACGACTTCTGGCGGGAGGTATTTGAAGGCGGCCATATGGAGCTTGCCGAGAAGTACATGGCCGAGTCGTACATCCAGCACAACCCAACGGTTCCGACAGGTCGTGCGGCATTCGTCGACTTTTTTTCCAAGTTCGCCAAGCCCAGGCCGATTGAACCCAAGGTCAAAGCACCGTTGGTTTCCATCGTCGCGGAAGGCGACTACGTCGTACTGAGCTTCGTCCGCGAAATCGCCGAACCGTCAGATCCCGCCAAGAAGTACACGACCACGTGGTTCGACATGTTCCGCATCGAGAATGGCAAGATTGCGGAGCACTGGGACGGTGCCCAGAAGAAATGAGTATCTGTGCGTAGCAGCATGACGCCCGGCTTAATTCAAGCAGCGGCGTAACAGACCTATTCTTTCCCCCTTTTGTTGTCGGCAGCGCTACACTTTGATTTCTATCAAGGAGCGCCAATGAAAGACTTGCGAATTAAAACCAAGCTGGCCGGTGGACTGGGAGCGATTGTCTTGTTGCTGCTGGTCCTCCTCGCCATCGCCTACAACAATTTCAATCGCCTGTCCGACGCCAATGACTGGGACCGCCACACGCGCGAAGTCCTGCAAGAGACCAATCTGATTGCCGTGTCGGTGCTGCAGATCCAGAATTCCACCCGGGGTTTCATGTTGACGGGCAATGAAGCGCTGGTGGAAGTCATTCCCCGCGAGGAAGAAGCCATGCGTGTCCACCACGCCGCGCTGCTGCGGTTAACTGTCGACAATCCGGCACAACAACAGCGCCTGCAAAAGATGGGGCCGCTGATGGTGGACTGGGTGCAAAACATCATCAAACCGCTGTTGGAAAAGCGGCGCGAACTGAATAAAAAAGTCGGCGTTTCGCAACAGGTGGCCACCTCCGCCGACGTGCTGAACGGCGCGCAAATCATTGCGGAAGTGCGCAAGCTGATTGCCGAGATGAATGCGGAAGAACAGCGCTTGCTGACGGCCCGCGCGGCGGCGACGCAGGAACTGCAACAGGCGCAGAAATGGCTGCTGGGCGGCGGCGGGATGGTGGTGGCGGTGCTGGCCAGTGTGATCGGCTGGCTGCTGGGCCGCGCGCTGCTGGAACCGTTGACCATCCTGCTGCAAGCGGTGGGCCGCCTGGCGTCCGGTGAACAAGGCGCCCGCGTGCACGTGGTGTCCAATGATGAAATGGGCCAGGTCGGCCACGCCTTCAATAATATGGCGCAAGCGATCCAGGACAACCTGCACCGTGAAATCTCGGCGGCCAACGAATTGCGCACCAAGGTTGATGCCCTGCTCGCGACGGTATCGCAAGCGGCATCGGGCGACCTGACCGGCAAGATCACTGTCACCGGCGACGACGCCATCGGCCGCCTGGGCCATGGCCTGGCGACCATGCTGGGCAACTTGCGCGCCCTGATCAACAACGTGCAACGGGCCGGCATCCAGGTCACCACCTCCGCCACGGAAATCGCCGCGTCGGCCAAGCAGCAGGAAGCCACCGGCATGGAACAGGCGCAAACCAGCGTGGAAATCCTGTCCACCACCAAGGAGATTTCATCGAATACCCAGCAATTGCTGAAGACCATGGAAGACGCCACCGCCGTGGCCGATTACACCACCAGCGCCACCGCCGAGGCGCAGGATAATTTGCAGCGCATGGACCAGACCATGCAGCACATGGTGTCCGCCACCGATTCGATCAACGCCAAGCTGGCCGCGCTGTCGGAAAAAGCGTCCAACATCAACAGCGTGCTGGCCACCATCACCAAGGTGGCCGACCAGACCAACATCCTGTCGCTGAACGCCGCCATCGAAGCGGAGAAAGCCGGCGAAGCGGGCCGGGGCTTCTCGGTGGTGGCGACGGAAATCCGCCGCCTGGCGGACCAGACCTCGGTCTCGACCTGGGATATCGAGCAAATGCTGAAGGAAATGCAGTCCGCCGTATCGGCCAGTGTGATGGGCATGGACAAGTTTTCCGAGGAAATCCGGCGCAGCGTGACGGAAGTGCGGCGCGTGGTGGAACAATTGTCCGGCGTGATGGGCCAGGTGCAAAAGCTGGCGCCGCAATTTGACGCGGTATTGCAGGGCATGCAGTCGCAAGCGGTCGGTGCCCAGCAAATCACGGAAACCATGATGCAGTTGAACGACGCCACCCAGCAAACCGTGGATTCGCTGAAATCCACCAGTGAAGCGGTACGGCAGCTGCAATTTGCGGCGGGCGATTTGCAAACCAGTGTCGCCACCTTTGCCGTCAATACCTGACAGGAAGAACCCGCATCAGCGCCGGAGAAAACATGTTCAACAACCTGAGTATCAAGAAGAAATTGTATGCAGGCTTCGGCGCAATCCTGGTGATCCTGCTGGTGCTGCTGGCCTCGGCCTATGACAACTTCATCCGCCTGTCCGATGCAAACCGGCTCGACAAGCACACCATGGAAGTCATGCTGGAAGCGGACCGGATTGAAAATGTGGCGCTGGAAATCCAGGCCGTTGGGCGCGCCTATTTCCTGAATGGGAACGAAGCGGGCATCGCCCGTATGCCCGACCTGGAGCGGCGGCTGCAAAACCATGTCGCCAAGGCGATTACGCTGACCGCCGACAACCCGTTGCAAAACAGCCGCTTCCGCCAGCTGGACAACATGACGCGGGATTGGATCACCAATTACGTGCGCAAGCTGATCGAGTATCGCCGATCCCTCTCGGACACGCCTTACCCGGCGGATCAGATGGGGCGTTCGACGTTGCTGAAGGAAGGCTTTCAGGCCATTGCCGGCATGACCCAGGTCATTGAAGCGGCGGCGGCGGAAGAAAACCGGCTGTCCGGCGTCCGGGCCAAAAACACCGAACAATTACGCGACACCATGCTGCTGGTGCTGGCCGGCGGCGGCGCATTGTGCGTCGTGCTGGCGGCCGGCATCGCTTACCTGCTGGTCAACGCGCTGACGGCTCCACTGAACGGCTTGACGCAAACCGTCAGCCGCATTGCATCGGGCGACCAGTCGGCACGGGTCCAGGTGACGTCCAACGATGAACTGGGCCAGGTCGGCTATGCCTTCAACGACATGGCGCAAGCGATCCAGGACAATATGCACCGTGAAATCTCGGCGGCCAACGAATTGCGCACCAAGGTCGATGCCCTGCTCGATACCGTATCGAAGGCCGCATCGGGCGACTTGACGGGCAAGGTGACTGTCTCCGGTGACGACGCCATCGGCCGCCTGGGCCATGGCTTGGCCACCATGTTCGATAACCTGCGCACCCTGATCAACAATGTGCAAAAGGCCGGCATCCAGGTCACCACCTCCGCCACGGAAATCGCCGCATCGGCCAAGCAGCAGGAAGCCACCGGTGTGGAACAGGCGCAAACCAGCGTGGAAGTGCTGTCCACCACCAAGGAAATTTCATCGAATACCCAGCAATTGCTGAAGACCATGGAAGACGCCACCGCCGTGGCCGATTACACCACCAGCGCCACCGCCGAGGCGCAAGATAATTTGCAGCGCATGGACCAAACCATGCAGCACATGGTGTCCGCCACCGATTCGATCAACGCCAAGCTGGCCGCGCTGTCGGAAAAAGCCAGCAACATCAACAGCGTGCTGGCGACGATTACCAAGGTGGCCGACCAGACCAACATCCTGTCGCTGAACGCCGCCATCGAAGCGGAGAAAGCCGGTGAAGCGGGCCGTGGCTTCTCGGTGGTGGCGACGGAAATCCGCCGCCTGGCGGACCAGACCTCGGTCTCGACCTGGGACATCGAGCAAATGCTGAAGGAAATGCAGTCCGCGGTATCGGCCAGCGTGATGGGCATGGACAAGTTTTCCGAGGAAATCCGGCGCAGCGTGACGGAAGTGCGGCGGGTGGTGGAACAATTGTCCGGCGTGATGGGCCAGGTGCAAAAGCTGGCGCCGCAATTTGACGCGGTGTTGCAGGGCATGCAGTCGCAAGCGGTCGGCGCCCAGCAAATCACGGAAACCATGATGCAGTTGAACGACGCCACCCAGCAAACCGTGGATTCGCTGAAATCCACCAGTGAAGCGGTACGGCAGCTGCAATTTGCGGCGGGCGACTTGCAGTCCAGCGTCACGACCTTTGCGGTGAATGCATGAAGCTCCTGGTCTTCCATATCGGGCCTGACCGCTACGGCTTGCCGCTGCGGCAGATCCAGCGCGTGTTGCCGCTGATGGAATTAAAGCGCGTGCCGCTGGCGCCGCACGCGGTGGCCGGACTGATGAACCTGCACGGCCAGCCCGTGCCCGTGATCGACCTGGCGCGGCTGGCCGGTTACGAAGCCAGCGCCGGCCACTTCGATACCCGGATCGTGCTGGCCGATTACACCTTGCCCGGCGGCGCGGTCCGGGCGCTGGGCTTGCTGGCGGAACGGGTGCTGGGGGTGCAGGAAATCAATCCGGCGGATTTGAGCGATCCCGGGGTGCGGGCCGCGCCGTTCCTGGGCCAGGTCAGCGGATGCGCGCAAGAAGGCAGCACCGGCGCCGGCATGGTGCAGCTGGTGGTGCTGGACCGGCTGTTGCCGGCCGAGGTGCGCGACGCGCTATTCCCCGAGGTGGCGGCGTGAGCGCGCAAGCGATGATCCGCAGCGCGACCGGCCTGAACGTGTCGCGCGCGCAGGCCGAGCGCGCCATCCGCCAGCGCATGGAGCGCACCGGTGAAGTCAACCGCGACCATTACCTGGCCGCGCTGTCGTCCCACGAATTGACGGAACTGGTGGAGTTGCTGGTGGTGCCGGAATCCTGGATGTTCCGCGATCCACAGGCATTCCAGACCGCGGTCGACTATGTCCAGGGGTGGCTGCCGGGCCGCACGCAGCCGGTGCGCATCCTGTCGGTGCCGTGCGCGGGCGGCGAAGAACCGTATTCCATGGCGATGGCGCTGTTCGATGCGGGCATCGCCCCCGCCGGCTTTACCATCGACGCCATCGACCTCAGCCCCGTCTGCGTGGCGCGGGCGCGGGCCGGCATGTATGGCCGCAATGCGTTCCGCAGCAAGGACCTGGCATTCCGCGACAAATACTTCGACGCGGCGGACAACGACACTTACCGCATCAACGATGCCGTGCGGACGCAAGTGCGGATCACCCAGGGCAACTTGCTGGACATGGACGCGTCGGTCTACGCCCGCTATTACAACGTGATTTTTTGCCGCAATCTGCTGATTTATTTCGACAAGCCCACCACGGCCAACGCCATCGCGCGCCTGTCGTCCATGCTGGACGACGATGGCGTGCTGTTTGCGGGCTACGCGGAAGTGCCGTCGTTTACGCAGCATGGTTTTACGCCGCTGCCGCACCGCTACGCCTTTGCGCTGAAAAAAGACCCGGATCCCGCGCCGCGCTACGCCACGCTGCCACGGCCCGGCGATACGGTACCGGAACGGCGGACGGCGCCCCGCCCTGCCGGCGTCCCCTGGACTGGCGCCGCCAGTGCCGCCGCCGCTGCCGCCATCGGGGCGGCATCGGCTGGCCGTGGCGCCCTGCCATCATCCGCTGCGCCGCGCCAGGCGCAGCCAGCACCATCCGCCCTGTCGTCAACGGCACGGCGCGCCGCGTCATCGCCCGCCGCCCCGCCCTCCCTGCCTGCCGCCGCGTTCTTGCCCGCCGGCAGGCGCTCCGCCGCAGGCGCGGCGCAGCCGTCACCCGCTGCCATACCGGCGCACGACGGCGCCGGCAAAGCAGGCGCCGCCATCGCCACCGCGCGCGCCCTGGCCGACCGTGGCCAGCACGCGCAAGCGGCCGACGCCTGCCAGGCGGTGCTGGCTGCCGATCCGCATTCCGCCGAAGCCTACTTCATCCTGGGCATGCTGCGCGAACAGGCGCAGGACGCCAGGGAGGCGGAACAGTATTGGCGCCGCTGCATCTACCTGCAGCCCGACCACTATGAAGCACTGTGCCACCTGGCGCTGTTGGCCGAGCAGCAAGGCAACGCGGATGGCGCGGCGGCGTTGAAAGCACGGGCGCGCCGCATTTACCAGCGCAGCAACGCAACGAGAACTGAACCATGACGGTGGAACAAACCATAACTGATTGCTGGAACCGCATCGGCATCCGCGGCGACCACAGTTGCGAACTGTTGCAACAGCATATCCATTGCCGCAATTGCAGCGTGTATGGCCAGGCGGCGCAATTGAACCTGCAGCGCGCCGTGGGCGACGGCTACCAGCGGGAATGGGCGGAACACTTCCGCCAGCCGCCCGACAGCGACGCCAAGCACGACAGTTCCAGCCTGGTGTTCCGCATCGGCGACGAATGGCTGGCGCTGCCCACCTCGATGTTCGTGCTGGTGGCGCCCCAGGCCTTGCCGCACAAGCTGCCGCACCGCAGCGCGCGCGGACTGGCCGGCGTCGTCAACGTGGGCGGCAAGCTGTATCCCTGTATCGCGCTGGCGGAATTGCTGGGCGTGTCCTCCGCCTTGACCACACCTCGCACCGGCCGCCACACGTTTGCGCGGCTGTTGCTGGTGCAATGGGAGCAGCAAGCGTATGCCCTGCCCGTGGCGGACTTGCACGGCATCGTGCGTTATGCGTCGGCCGCCGTGCAGGCGCCGGCCGCCACCATCAACAAGGGACTGCAGCGCTACCTGACCGGCGTGGTCGAACATGACGGCATGATGATCGGCTGCCTGGATGCCGGCTTGCTGGGCCACCAATTTGCAAGGAGCCTGCGTTGAGCAACGAACAAAATGGCGACTTGAGCCAGTTTTCCATGCAAGAGCTGTTCCGCATGGAAGCGGACGCGCAAACCATGATCCTCACGGACGGCTTGCTGGCGGTCGAACGCTCGGGCGCCGACGCCTCGGCGGTGGAGCCGATGATGCGCGCCGCCCATTCCATCAAAGGGGCGGCCGCTATCGTCGGGCTCGATTCCATCGTGCAGCTGGCGCATGCGATGGAAGACGCCTTCATCGCGGCACAGCACGGCAAGCTGAAACTGACGCCGAACCGGGTCGACGTGCTGCTGGCCGGCGTGGACCTGGTGCTGCAAGTGTCGCGGCTCGATGACGCCGGCGTCGCGCCTTGGCTGGCCGCCAATGGCGCCCTGTTCCAAAACACGCTGACCGCGATCCACGGCATCGCCTTCCTGCCGGAACCGCTGGATTTGCCGCCGGTATTTGCCGCGCCATCCGCGCCATCCGCGTCATCGGCACCATTCGCATCATCGGCACCATCGGCACCATCGGCATCATCAGCGCCGTCCACACCATCAGCACTGTCCGCAAGCGCCGTCGCCTCGGCAGCTCCGGCAGCCTCGGCACCGGCGGAAATCCCTGCCTTGGACGACGGCAGCGGCGCCGTGCCCGGCACAGTCCCGCCATCCGCGGCCGACGGTGACGGACCAGCGCCGGCCGCAGGCAGCCGTCCGGCGCCCGGCAAGGCGAACCAGGCCTTTGACCGCCTGCTGTCGCTGGCCAGCGAAGCGCGCATCCACGCGCACCAGATGCACCCGCTGCTGCAAGCGATGCAGCGCTTCAAGCGCAGCCAGGCCAGCCTGTTTGCCGTGGTCGAACAATTGCATGAAGCGATATCCGTCAGCCACGACCCGGCGCTGAAAGAAAAATCGCTGCTGGCGCTGCAAAAAACGCAGCCGCTGAAGCAATTCGTGCTGGAGCACATCGCCGACTTTGAAAACTGGGAACGCAAGCTGCTCAACGTGTCGCAAAACATGGTCGATGAAGTGCTGGCCATGCGCATGCGCCCCTTCCGTGACGGCGTCCAGCATTTTCCACGCATGGTGCGCGACCTGGCGCGCAGCCTGGGCAAGGATGTGCAACTGCGTATCGTCGGTGAAGACACGCTGGTGGACCGCGATATCCTGGCCCGCATTGAAAGCCCGCTGAACCACATCTTGCGCAACGCGGTGGACCACGGCATGGAAGACCCGGCCGGCCGCGCCGCCGCAGGCAAGCCGCCATGTGGCACCGTGGTGATGGAAGCGCGGCACCGGGCCGGCATGCTGTCGATTGAGATCAGCGACGACGGGCGTGGCGTCGATCTGGAGAAAATCCGCCGCACCGTGGTGGAACGCAAGATGGCCAGCGCCAGCATGGCGCAAGCGATGTCGCAGGCGGAATTGATGGAATTTTTATTCCTGCCCGCGTTCAGCCTGAAGGAAAACACCACGGAAATTTCCGGCCGGGGCGTCGGCCTCGATATCGTGCACGACACCATACGCGACCAGAATGGCACGGTGCGCATCGAGTCCGAGCTGGGCAAGGGTTTTACCACCCACATTACCTTGCCGCTGACGCAATCGATCGTGCGCGCACTGGTGGTGGACATCAAGGGCGAAGCCTATGCGGTGCCGATCGTCAAGGTCGAGCGCATCGTCAAGGTCCCGCCGGGCGCCATCCACACGCTGGAAAACAAACAGTTCTTCGACCACGAAGGCGAACACCTGGGATTGGTCTCGGCCTCGCAAGTGCTGGAACTGGGCGACAGCACGCCGGCCGACGACGAATTACCGGTGGTGGTGATCGGCACCGGCGCGCGCCGTTATGCGATGGTGGTCGACGCCATCCGGGGCGAAGAAAGCCTGGCGGTGCAGGCGATCGACCCGATCTTCGGCAAGATGCGCGACATTTCCGCCGCCGCCCTGCTTGATAACGGCGAACCCGTGCTGATCCTCGACGTGCCGGACTTGCTGGTGTCGATCGACAAACTGCTGCATGAAGGCGCGCTGCACCAGCTGGCGCGCACCGGCCACCTGGAGCGGCGCAAACTGAAACGCATCCTGGTGGTGGACGACTCGCTGACAGTACGCGAAATGGAGCGTAAGCTGCTGGTAAGCCGTGGTTTCGAAGTCGATATCGCGATCGATGGCATCGATGGCTGGAACGTGGTGCGCAGCGGCGAATACGACCTCGTGATCACCGACGTCGACATGCCGCGCATGGATGGCATCGAACTGGTGTCGCTGATCAAAAAGGACATCCACTTGCACAAGTTGCCTGTCATGATCGTGTCGTACAAGGACCGGCCGGAAGACCGCGCGCGCGGCATGGCGGCCGGCGCCGATTATTATTTGACCAAGGGCAGTTTTCACGACGAGACGTTGCTCGATGCGGTTGCAGACTTGATCGGAGACGCCCACAAATGAAAATCGGTATCGCCAACGATGTCGCCATGGCGGCGGAAGCGCTGCGCCGCGTGGTGGCCAGCACGGCCGAACACCAGGTGGTGTGGATTGCCCGCACCGGCGTGGAAGCCGTGCGCAAGTGTGCGGAAAACCGCCCCGACCTGGTGCTGATGGATTTGAACATGCCGGAACTCGATGGCGTGGAAGCCACCCGGCAAATCATGGAGCAAAGCCCGTGCGCCATCCTCGTGGTCACGGGACGGCCACAGGATTCGGTCAATCAGGTGTTCCGCGCGCTGGGCGCCGGTGCGCTCGATGTCACCGCCACGCCGATGTTGCAGGGCAAAGCCGATGGCGCCACCGAATTGCTGGCCAAGATCCGCACCATGGATAAGTTGATCCGCCACAGCGGCGGCAATCAATCGATGCAACCGCGCTGCCCGACCTCCGCGCCGGAGCAGCGCAATACTGGCGTCACGCGGCTGGTGGCGATCGGCGCGTCGACCGGCGGTCCGGTCGCGGTCTCGAAAATGCTGGCCGGATGGGCGCCGGCGCCCGGCTGTGCGATTGTTGTGGTGCAGCATATCGATGAACACTTTGCCGACCATTTCGCCCGCTGGCTGGGCGAGCAATTGACGATCCCGGTGCGCACCGTCGACGATGGCGACAGCCTGTGTCCCGGTGTGGTCTTAGTGGCAAAAAGTAACGACCACCTGGTGCTGGATAAAGACTACCGCTTGGGTTACGATGCAGCACCAAGGGATTACGCCTATCGTCCGTCGGTTGACGTGTTTTTCCGGTGCGTTGCACGCCATTTCCAAGGAGATGCCGTAGGGGTTTTACTTACCGGGATGGGCCGCGACGGTGCGGAAGGATTGCTGGCCATGCGCCAGGCCGGCCACACCACCATTGCGCAAGACCAGGCGACCAGCGCGGTATATGGCATGCCGCGCGCGGCGGTCGAACTGGATGCGGCGCAGATGGTTCTGCCGCTGGACAAGATTGGGCCGATGATACGCAGTACGACCGGCAGCCGCAGCTGACAGCAATGTGTCAGCTGACGAGGTGCCGGCGCATAACCATGAGAATTACATGTCTGACACCACGTTGCCCCGGTCCATCCAGCAAGCGGATGCGGAACCCGGCCTGACCATATTCAAGGTCCGCGTCTTGCTGGTAGATGACCAGTTGATCATTGTCGAAGCCGTGCGCCGCATGCTGAGCGAACAGGCCGACATTGAATTCCATTACGTCACCGATGCCACGCTGGCGGCACAGGCGGCAGTGCAGTTGCAACCCACCGTCATCCTGCAAGACCTGGTGATGCCGAACATCGACGGCTTCGGCCTGATCAAGCAATACCGCGACGACGAAGCGCTGCGCCATGTGCCCGTGATCGTGTTGTCGGCCAAGGAAGATCCGAAACTCAAAGCGCACAGCTTTGCCGTGGGCGCCAACGATTACATCGTCAAGCTGCCCGATAAGCTGGAATTGCTGGCCCGCGTACGCTACCACTCGAATGCCCACATCAGCCGTTTGCAGCGCGACCAGGCTTTCCGCTTCCTGCGCGAAAGCCAGAAGCAACTGGCCGACGCCAACATCGAACTGCAAAAGCTCGCCGCGCTCGATGGTTTGACCGGCATCGCCAACCGCCGCCGCTTCGATGACGCGATGCGCGTGGAGTGGCAGCGCGCCCAGCGCGACCGCCAGCCGCTGTCGCTGCTGATGTGCGATATCGACTGCTTCAAGCTGTACAACGATACCTATGGCCACCTCAGCGGCGACCTGTGCCTGAAAAAGGCCGCCGCCGTGCTGACCGAACACTTGAAACGCCCGGCCGACCTGACGGCCCGTTACGGTGGTGAAGAATTTGCCATCGTCTTGCCCGATACGCCACTGGCCGGCGCCCTGAGCGTGGCGGAAGATTGCGTGCGCCACCTGGAAAACCTGCACATCACGCACAGCGGTTCGCCGTCGGGCGTGGTGACCATGTCGGTCGGTGTCGCCAGCATCATTCCGACCCCGGAATCAAGTGTGGAAGCCTTGATTGCCATGGCGGACAAGGCGCTGTATGCGGCCAAGCATGGCGGCCGCAATCAGGTCGCGTCAGCGGCCAATCCCGCAACCTGAGACAGGCCACAAAGCCTCAGATAACCAGGCTGGTATTCCGTAGGTCGGTTTTGCCGGAGGCAAAGCCGACATCGCAGACCTGCGGCTTCAAACAAACACCGGCTCAACCTCCAGCATTACCCCAAACCGTTGCTGCACATCGGCCTGGATCGCACGCGCCAGCGCCAGCACGTCCGCCCCGGTCGCCCCGCCCCGGTTCACCAGCACCAGCGCCTGCTTTTCATAGACCCCGGCATTGCCCAGCGAGCGCCCTTTCCACCCGCACTGGTCGATCAGCCACCCCGCCGCCAGCTTCTCGGTTCCATCCGGCTGACGGTGATGCACCAGCGTGGGAAATTGCGTCAGCAAATGCGCGCAAGCCTCGGCCGGCACCACCGGGTTCTTGAAGAAACTCCCCGCATTGCCGATCTCGGCCGGGTCCGGCAACTTGCGGCGGCGCACGGCAATCACGGTATCGGCCACGTCGCGCGCGGTTGGCGCGGTAATGCCTTGCGCCGCGACGGCCTGCGCCAGTTCCGCATAGCGCAGGTTCGGCGTCCACGCCTTCGGCAGGGCAAACGTCACGTCGACAATGATCAGCCCGCGCCCGGCGTCCTGCTTGAAGATGCTGTCGCGGTAGGCAAAGCGACACGCATCGCGCGCCATCGTCACGAATTGCCCGGTGGCGGGATCATAAGCGGTCAGGCTGAGGAAATAATCCTTGGTTTCCGCGCCATACGCGCCAATATTCTGGATCGGCGCGGCGCCCACGGTGCCGGGAATCAGCGACAGGTTTTCCAGACCCGGCATGCCCTGCTCCAAGGTCCACTGGACAAACGCATGCCAGTTTTCACCGGCGGCGGCGCGCACGTGGTGGTGGGTGGCCGTGCCGGCCAGCGTTTCCCGCCCTTGCAGCGCCATGTGCAGCACCAGGCCGTTGACATCCCCGGTCAGCAGCACATTACTGCCGCCGCCCAGCACCAGCCGCGGCAAGGCGGCCAGCGCCGGATCGGCCAGCGCGGCCTGCAATTGGGCCCCGGATTCCACCCGCAAATACGTTGCGGCGCGGGCGGCAATGCCAAAAGTGTTGAGTGACGTGAGAGGGAATTCGTGGACGATGGGGAGATTTACTTGCATGGCTGACCGAGTATTTTGGTCAATTATAGTGCCAACCCGCCAAAAACGACCGAGCGTTCGGGCCGTTGTCCGTTAAAATGGCACATCTTTGCGGCAGCTTTCTTGTCGCAGCATTAATATTAAAGGAAATATCATGCCGTCGTTTGATGTAGTCTCCGAAGCCGACATGATCGAAGTGCGTAACGCCGTCGATCAATCCAACAAGGAAATCACCACCCGTTTCGACTTCAAGGGCAGCGATGCCCGCGTCGAGCAAAAAGAAAATGACTTGACCGCATTTGCGGATTCCGACTTCCAGCTGAGCCAAGTACGCGACGTGCTGACCAACAAGCTGGCCAAGCGCAAGGTCGACGTGCGCTTCCTGGACGAAGGCAAGGTCGAGAAAATCGGCGGCGACAAGGTCAAGCAAGTCATCAAGGTCAAGAATGGCCTGGACAGCGACACCGCGAAGAAAATCACCAAGGTCATCAAGGAAAGCAAGATGAAGGTGCAAGCCAGCATCCAGGGTGAAACCGTGCGTGTCACCGGCGCCAAGCGCGACGACCTGCAGGCAGCCATGCAACTGCTGCGCAAAGATGTACCGGATACCCCGCTGGAATTCAACAATTTCCGCGACTAAGCCCTCACAGCTTCTCCCCATGTACCGTTAAGCGGGGCGCAGGCATTGTGCCCGGCCCTGCTGCTTCACGTAGTTTAAGGACAGTAATGAAACGAGTTGACGACTTCCGCCTGCGTTTGGGCGACAAGGAATATGTGCCCATCATGATCGGCGGCATGGGCGTGGACATTTCCACGGCCGGACTGGCGCTGGAAGCTGCCCGCCTGGGCGGCATCGGGCATATCTCGGACGCCATGGTGGAAGACGTGTCGGACCGCCGCTTCGACACGACCTTCGTCAAGGATAAAACCAAGCTCTACAAGCACAACATCCTGAACATGGACAAGTCCAGCGTGCAGTTCGACCTGGAACGCCTGGCCGAGGCGCAGCGCCTGCACATCGGCCGGACCATGGAAGCGAAACAAGGTCCCGGCCTGATCTTCGTGAACTGCATGGAAAAGCTGACCATGAACGGCCCGAAGGAAACCCTGCGCACGCGCCTGAACGCGGCGCTGGACGCGGGCATCGACGGCATCACCTTGTCGGCCGGCCTGCACTTCGGCTCGTTCGCCCTGATGGCGGACCACCCGCGCTTCCGCGAAGCCAAGCTGGGCATCATCGTGTCGTCGGTGCGCGCGCTGCAAATTTTCCTGCGCAAGAACGCCAAGCTCGACCGCCTGCCTGACTACGTGATCGTGGAAGGCCCGCTGGCCGGCGGCCACCTGGGCTTTGGCCTGGAAGACTGGAAAGAATTCGACCTGCACGTGATCACGCAGGAAGTGCTCGACTACCTGAAAAAAGAAGAGCTGGACGTTCCTGTGATCGCCGCCGGCGGCGTGTTCACCGGCAGCGACGCGGTTTCGTTCCTGGAAATGGGCGCGGCCGGTGTCCAGGTGGCGACCCGCTTCACCGTCACCAAGGAATGCGGCTTGCCGGACAAGGTCAAGCAGGAATACTTCAAGGCCAGCGAAGAAGACATCATCGTCAATGGCGTCTCGCCGACCGGCTACCCGATGCGCATGCTGAAGAACACCCCAGCGATCGGCGCCGGCATCCGCCCGGGCTGCGAATCGTATGGCTACCTGCTCGATGCATCGGGCAATTGCGCGTACATCAATTCGTACAACCGCGAAGTCCTGGCCAACAACGGCAGCGACAAGGGCATTTCCGTGATGGACAAGACTTGCCTGTGCACGCACATGCGCAACTTCAATTGCTGGACTTGCGGCCACTACACGTACCGCCTCAAGGATACGTCGTACAAGATGCCAAACGGCGACTACCAGCTGCTGAGCGCGGAACACGTGTTCAAGGACTACCAGTTCAGCACGGACAATTCTATTGCCTTGCCTGAGAAAGAGTTCTAATTCGTTTGCGGTTTCACGTGAATTGAATTAATGCAGCAGGTAACAAAAAGGCGCTTCACGTTGAAGCGCCTTTTTCATTGGTGCGGCGAAGAAGTTCAGCCTTCGCTGGTAATGCGCTGCGTCAGCGCCCCCAGAACATCTTCCGCCATTTCATTGTCAACCTGGCAGGTGCCCGCATTTTCATGGCCGCCGCCGCCGTATTCCAGCATCAGCGCGCCGATGTTGGTCTTCGACGTGCGGTTCAGGATCGATTTACCGGTCGCAAACACGGTGTTCTGGTTTTTCAGGCCCCACAGCACGTGGATGGAAATATTGGTGTCCGGGTACAGCGCGTAAATAATGAAACGGTTGCCCGCGAAAATAGTTTCTTCATTGCGCAAGTCCAGCACCACCAGGTTTTTATGCACGGTGGCGCAACGCTGGATTTGTTCCTTGCACTTTTCGACGTGGTCGAAGTACAGGTCCTTGCGCTCTTTCACGTCCGGCAAGTCCATGATTTCCGCGATGGTGTGATTACGGCAGTAATCAATCAAATCCATCATCAGATTGTAGTTCGAGATGCGGAAGTCGCGGAAACGGCCCAGGCCGGTGCGGGCATCCATCAGGAAGTTCAGCAAATCCCAGCCTTGCGGGTTCAGTACTTCGTCGCGGTTGAAGCGGGCCGAATCGCCTTTGTCCACGGCCGCCATCATGTCGTCCCACGACGCCGGGAAGGCCGCGCGGCCGCCATAGTAGTCGTACACAACGCGCGCCGCCGACGGTGCGCTTGGATGAATGATGTGGTTGGTGCGCTCGCCCGTGTTGCGGATGGTTTCCGACAGGTGGTGGTCAAACGCCAGGTGGACGCCGGCCGCATACGGCAGGTTGGTCGTGATGTCCTTGTCACTGACGGCGATTTTGCCGTCCTGCATATCCTTCGGGTGCACGAACAGGATATCGTCGATCATGTCCAGGTGCTTCAGGAGCACCGCGCAGACCAGTCCATCGAAATCGCTGCGGGTAACCAGGCGATATTTATTTGCTGACATGGGAAACACCTTTTAGTTGAAAAGTAGCTAACATCCGGCATCTCATGATTAAGATGCAATGATGAATAATACAACTCAACTCCCCGGCTTGCCCAGTGCCAGCGGCATCAATTTGCAACGCGTTGCCGTCCCGTCGTCCGGCGCGCACCGGTTGCGGTGCGCCATGCGTGCTGCGCGGCCAACAGCGCCAGCAAGATGGCGGCGGCAATCCACATCGACCACAGCGTATGGCTGAGAAAATGCGCGCCGCGCAATTGTTGCATCCAGCCTACGAGTGCGCCAAACACCAGCGCCCAGCCGGCCACCAGGGCCGCCCGGCGCGCGTCATGCGGCAGCCAGAACACGGCCAGGCCCACCAGCCATAACGCGCTCGACGCATGGCCGCCCGGCAGGCAATGCCCTGCCTCGACCCAGCGCGGCATGTGCTCCAGCAAACGGTAATACGGCTGGTAGCCGCCATAGCGCTCCAGGTCCCACGGGCAATGCGAATGGCTGGCGCGCTTCAGCAGCGACACGGCCAGCGGGATCAGCACCGCGCCCAGCGCCAGCAGCCGCAACCGCAATTGCCACCACGGCGCCAGCGCACGGCCCCGCCGCAGGCCATCCCACAGTACTGCCGCCACCGGCAGCGCGCCCAGTGCCGTCAACAGCAGTTTCAAGGCGCCATGGCCAAACCGTTCGGTCAGCCACGCGTGCCGCCATGGGAATTCATGGGTGTGGATATCGAACATGGCGTCGGCCAGCCACAGGTCCAGCCCACTATGCCCCTCGAGCAGGATCAGCAGCGCGGCAAACGCCAGCCCGCCCGCCGCCCGCCGTAACGCCTGGCCCGACAACAGCTGCTCAGCCATGGGTGCAGGCATTGAAGAGATCGAGTGCCGGGTTATAGACCGCCGTGCTGATGTCGAGCATGCCGAGCACCGAGTGGAACACGTTATCGTGCGAAAACGGCTGGCCCGCGCGCGCCGCCACGCAGGCGCGGTTGATCTTGAAGCGCTCGGCGTACTGGCCGGACATCCACAGCATGAAGGGGACGCGGCGCTGTTCCGGCGGCGAAATGATGTACGGCGCACCGTGCAGGTACATATTCTTTTCACCCAATGATTCGCCATGGTCGGAGAAATACATCAGCGCCGTATCCACCTCCGCCTCCGCGCCGGCCTCTTGCAATATGCCGATGGCCTTATCCAGTACATAGTCGGTGTACAGGATGGAGTTGTCGTAGGCCGCCGTGATTTGTTCGCGGCTGCACTTTTCCAGGTCATTGGTTTCGCATACAGGACCGAATTTCGCGAACGCCGCCGGATACCGTTTCCAGTACGCGGGACCATGGCTGCCCTTCTGGTGCAGCACGATCACCAGGTCGTTGGTCGCATTGCGGATCCGTTCCGGCAAGCTCTGCAGCAGCTTTTCGTCGTAGCACTCGTCGGCATTGCACAACGGGTCGCCCGCCACCGGCTGCGAGATATCTTCGTAGCCGACCCGCGCGCAAACGCCTTTGCAGCCCGAATTATTGTCGATCCACACCACGTCGAGGCCGGCATGCCGCAACACGTCCAGCATGCCTTCCTGACTTTGCGCCTTGCCATCGGAATAATTTTCACGGCCCAGCGCGGAAAACACGCATGGCAGGGAGACCGCCGTGGCGGTGCCGCACGACGCCATATTGGTGAAATTGATCAGGCCCGCGCGCTGCGCCAGGTGCGGGTTGGTCTCGCGCGGATACTGGTTCAGCGAGAAATTCATGGCGCGCGCGGTTTCCCCCACCACCAGGACCGTCACGGTACGGCGAGGCCGCCCGGTCCACGTGACGCCGCGCGCCGCATCCCGGCCCAGGGGCGCCACCACCATGGGGCGCGCCAGCTTTTGCTTGATGAAGCCGTTGACGGCCTGGATATAGTTGGCCGGCGTCAGCAGGAAGCGCAATTCGCGGTGTTCCCGGATCGCCGGCGCATAACTCTTGAAAAACAGCATCAGGATGGCGGCCGCCAGCGCCAGGGAGCCCAGCACCATGGCGCCATTGACCAGCACCCGCCGGCCATTGCCCCCCTTGTAGGTCAGTTGCAGGCGCGACACCAGCAGCGCCGGCACGATGCCCAGCAAAACAACGGTGGCCACCATGTTCACGCTCAGCAATTCCGCTGCTTCGCGCGTGTCGGTTTCCACCACGTTTTGCACCATGGCCTTGTCGATCTGCACGCCATACTGGTTCATGAAATACGCGGCGGCCGACGTCATGACGAGCAGCGCCATCACGACCGGCTTGATGACCGGTTTGAAATTGACCAGACTGAGACAGGCGTTAAACAGCAGCACCAGCAGCGCAAAGGTCGCCGCCAGCAGTGGCAGGTTGCCCAAACTGAAACCGCCGGTCGCCTGCAGGAAGCGATGCCAGAATGCCTGGTTATAGGCCACCACGAGGAACGATGATGCCACGACGGTAAACAGGGGGGCGCTGATGCGGGGAGAAAAGCTCACGGTACTATCCAGTCTGATCCTGCGCCGCCATGGGCGCGAGAATGCAAGATAGCGTACCGCCGTTGAAGTTCCCGTCAGGGTTGCGTTAAGGAATCGTTAAATCGGATGACAATGGAAAGGCGATGGTGAAAATACTGCCGCCACCGGGACGGTCTTCCAGTTCCAGGGTCGCGCCCAGGTAGGTACAAATGCGCCGCACCAGCGCCAGTCCGAGGCCGGTTCCCGCCGATGCGCTCGAAGGCGGAGCCGCCACCTGCCCCGCCAGCGCCGCGCGCACGGCGGCCGGCAAGCCGGGACCGCTGTCTTCAACGATGACGCGGCGGCCATCGAGCCGCACGGCGATCTCGCCTTGCTGCGTGTACTGGCAGGCGTTGCGCACCAGGTTGCCGACCACGGCCGCACACAGCTCGCGCGGCGCCCGCACGCCAAATGGCGCGCCGCCTTCATAACTCAGCCGTACGGCGCGGTTGGCCAGCATCGGCCGGTAAGCCTCCACTTCCCGCTGTGCCACGCTGTCCATATCGACTTCATCCATCTGCGCCAGGTCCGGCGCGCGCGCCAGCAGCAGCAAGACATTGACGCAACCACCGGCTTCCTGCGCGGCGCGGTAAATCCGCTCGGCCGCCGCCAGGGTGGCCGGGCTGCCGCCGTTGGCCATCAAGACTTCGGCGGCGCCCATGATGACCGTCAGGGGGCTGCGCAATTCATGGCTGACGTCGCCCGTGAAAAACCGTTCACGCTCCAGTACCGCGCGCAATTCATGCGTGTGCGCGGAAAACGCCCGGGCCAGCATGCCCAGTTCATCGTGACGCTCCTGCAGCGGCAATTCCGCAGCGCCGCCACGGACAGCGGCGGCCAGTTCCTCCACCGGCGTCACTAGGCGGCGCGCCACATAACCGCCCAGGAACCAGGAAAACGCCAGGAAGCCGATCACGCTGACGGCAAACATCGAGTACACCAGCAATTCGACCTTTTCATAGTCGCTGGTATGGTCCACCACCACATAATCGCCGTGCGCATCGCTGCCGGCCAGGATGTGCAGGCCGACGCCATCCACTTCTTTTTCCTGCAAGCCGGCGGGCAAACCGCGCAGCGAACGGGGAATATCGGCGCCCCGGTGGAAGCTCAGGCCCGCCGGCATTTCCACTGGCAATCCGGCCACGCTGCGTGGCGCCGCCCACACTTCGACATCGCTCAGGCGGTTATCAACCAGGTGGGCTTCGATCCCCTCCACCGCCAGCGCGACGATCACCGTGAAAAACAGCGCGAAGCCCAGCGCATACAGCGTGTAGCCAACGGCGATACGGCGCTTCAGGCTTTCCACCGCGCGCGTCATGCCGGTGCCCCCGGTTCGTCGCCGGGCGACAGCAGCTTGTAGCCGATGCCGGGCACCGTGCGCAGCATGGCGAATGGGAAGGGTTTATCGAGCGCCTGGCGCAGCGCATGCAGGTGGGTTCGCAGCGCATCGCTGTCGGGGCGGTCGTCGCCCCACACTTCATGTTCCAGCGTGTCGCGCGAGACCAGCCGTGGCGCCTCGCGCATCAGGCAGCGCAGCAAGACAAACCCGGTGCGCGTCAGCGCCAGTGGCTTGCCGGCCCGCGTCGCGGTATAGGTGCTGGTGTCGAACACCAGGTCGCCCACGCGCAGCACGGCCGTGCCCTGCCCCATGCCGCGCGCGCGGCGCACCAGCGCCTTGAGCCGCATTTCCAGCTCTTGCAGTGAAAAGGGTTTGACCAGGTAATCGTCGGCGCCGGCATCGAATCCGGCCGCCTTGTCGGACAGTGTATCGCGCGCCGTCAGCATGATGACGGGCGTCGAGATGTGCAATTCATTGCGCAGTTTCTGGCACAGTTCCACGCCGTTCAGGCCCGGCAGCATGACATCGAGCACCACCGCATCATACTGGTGCTGGGTTGCCAGCCCCAGTCCCGTATAGCCGTTCGGCGCCGAGTCGAGCGTATAGCCCCGGGGTTCAAAGAACTCGTACAGGTTGGCGACAATATCGGCGTTGTCTTCAATGATCAGCAGGCGCATGCGGATATTGTAGCCGCATGCGCCATGACCCGTGCGCTGCGGGCCATCCGCGTCAGGCCACCATGGTCAGGCGTGGCCAGCTGAGTAAATAAGCGATGCCGGCGCCAGGCAGCAAGGTGGTGTGCAGCATCACGGTCCATGCGGAGTCGCTGGCGACATTGAGCACCGCCATGCCCTGCAAACCGAAATACGCGCAGCCGCACAGCAAGACTTCCACCGGGCGGGAACTGCGCGTCAGCGCCGCCAGCGCCATGCTCCAGCTGGCCAGCGATCCGCCCACCACCAGGACGGCCAGCGCCGCCATCGGTGCATGTCCGGCAAACTGCAGCATCGCCGGCAAGGTCCACAGCCAGCCCAGCATCAGCAGCATGGTCCAGCGTGCGAAAAAGATCCGGCGTGCGCCCCGCGCTGCGGAAAACATGATGGCGTCGGCGCCGTGCTGCGATTCGCGCAATGGCGCATTGCCATAGACGGGCGCCAGCAACAGCCAGGCGCCGATCACGCCATACGCCGCCCATGGTCCCCCGGATGAACATTGAAACACCCATGCCAGCAACACGCCCAGCCACCACATCGGCTTGCGGCCCTGCAGCGCCAGTTGCAATTCCGCCGCCAGCATGGCGCCGCCATGGGTGCGGCGCAACGGCAGCAATGCGATGCCCAGCCAGCGCGCCACGCGCGACGTCCCGCTGCCGGCATCGCGCTGTTCGGCCTTGCGGCTGCTGGCGGCAATCCGGTCCAGCAGTGGCGCCGCCAGCAAGACCGCGCCGACTGCGATGGCCAGCCATAACAGGCGGCCCGCCACCTGCGCCGGCGACAAGGTCCAGCCGGGCCAGTCGAACAGCACGGCGTCGCGTCCGGCAAAGCCGCAGCCGATGCATGCCTTCAGCGGCCCGTCCAGCATCCCGCCCAGGTTGGCTTGCAGCGCTTCATGGAACAGCGTGATGCCGCGCGGGTCGCTGAACCAGTGATGGCCGGTGGCGCTTTGCGCCGCCATCGCGATCGATGCGCCGGAAATAAAGAAGAACAGGATGCTGCCGGCAGCGCCACGCAGGCGGGGCAGCAGGTCGAACCAGATCGCGAACATGGCCGTGACGGCCAGCGACGGCACGGCAAACAGCAGCACCGGCGCCAGCATCTGGCCCAGCGCGACATGGCGGTCTTCGCCGCGCCAGACTTGCGCCGCCAGTCCCACCAGCACCTGTGGCGCGAGCAGCATGGCCAGCACCAGCATGTGGCTGCACCATTTGGACAACAGGTAGGCCGCGCGGCTGAGCGGTGTCGCTTCCAGCAATTCCCACACGCGCGTTTCAAAATCCCGCCGCACCGTGCCGCGCAACAGCTGGAAGCCGGCCAGCGAGGTCCAGATCGACAGCATGCCCAGCACCATGCCGATCCATGCGCTGGAATACGCGCCACGGTGGTTGCCGTTGACGCCGACAATAATGTATTTCGCCGTCACGGGAGGAAAGCACAGCCAGGTCAGGCCGACCGACAGGGCCAGCACGACCCAGAACACCTGGCTGCGGGTACGCTGGCGCAAATCCGCCGCCAGCAACGCGCCGAAGCGGTACAGGGCGCCGTTCATCGCTGCGCTCCTTCGTGGCGGGACAGCAGGTACATATAGGCATCTTCCAGGCCCGGCGTCACCGCATGCGCATCGCCGCAGGGAGCGCGATCCGCCACCACCCGCACCTTGACACCGTGCGGCTGGCGCAGCGACGCGCTGACGCGGAATGCGGCGCGCACCGCCGGCAATTCCGTGGCCGGCACGGTCCATTCCCACACTTTTCCGTGCGCCATCTGCAGCAGGGCTTCCGGCATGCCGTTAAAGCACAGGCAGCCCTTCACCATGATGGCCAGCGTGGTGGCGGACGCTTCGATGTCGGGCACGATGTGGGTCGACAGGATCACCAGGCGCTGGCCGGACAGGTCGGTCAACAGGTTGCGGAAACGCAGGCGCTCTTCCGGGTCCAGCCCGACGGTCGGTTCGTCGACAATCAGCAATGCCGGGTCGTTCAGCAGCGCCTGGGCGATACCGACGCGCTGGCGCATGCCGCCGGAATAGGAACCGATCTGGCGGTTGGCCGCCGCTTCCAATCCGACCAGCTCCAGGCAGTCATCGACACGGCGGCCCAGTCCGGCCTGCGGCAGACTTTTCACGGCGCCCATGTAGCGCAGGAATTCACGCGCTGTCAGCGATGGATAGGCGCCAAAATCCTGCGGCAGGTAACCCAGCGTGTTGCGCAATGGGTCCGGGTCGGCGGCGATGTCTTCGCCATTCCACAAGATCGTGCCGGCGCTGGGTTTGGCCAGGGTCGCCAGCATGCGCATCAAGGTGGATTTGCCGGCGCCGTTCGGTCCCAGCAAGCCCAGGATGCCGGGGGCCAGGTTCAGTGTGATGCCGCTGACGGCGCGATGGCCGCCGCTATAGGTGTAGCCGACGTCCTGCAATTGCAGTAGCGGTTGCGCCGCCATATAGGGGATGACCGTTTCCTGCGCAGCCTGCCACCGCGCCATCGTTGCGTGATTCATTGCGTTGCTCCTCGTTTAATGCCATATCAGCATTAAACGCGAGCTGCGCTTTGCAAGTAACTGTCAACCTTTACAGGAGGCGCAGCATGGCGGCTTTCACGGCGGCCGAGGTCTTGTTGGCGGCGCCGAGTTTTTCCACGGCGTTATTCAGGTGGAAGTTCACGGTACGTTCGGAAATCGCCGTGATTTGTGCGATTTCACCGGAGGTTTTACCGTCGGCGGTCCAGCGCAGCATTTCCACTTCGCGCGCCGTCAGTTCAACCGAAGCGGCATTGTGCGCATTCGGACGGGTAGCGGCGATGCGGCTCACGGCGATGTGCGTCGCATGTGCCAGCCATGACATTTGCAGCGCCTTGGCGCGCAACTCCTGCCCGCTCAATGCTTCGCCGCTGCGGGCCAGGGTCATCATGCCGACATTGCCCTGCGCATCGTAAGACGATTGTGCCCAGCCGACTTGCAAGCCATGGCTGCGCGCCTCTTCCCAGAAGGGCCGTGCGTGTTCGAACAAGGCTTCCGACCAGATCAGCGGCGCGGTGGATCGCAAGGCATGGGCCACGGTGGGATCCACCGTCATGTAGTTGTGTTCCGCATAGCGTTGCTGCCACGCGGATGAATACGTGCTGCCCATCATGACGCGGGGATTGGACAGGGGGAGCGGCGAGCGCATGCCATAGGCGCAGTAATCAAAACCCAGCGCGCGAGCGGCTTTATCCAGCGCCGCCAGCATGGCGCTTTCGCTGTCAGCGGCATCGAATGCCGCAGTGATATCGTAGATGTCCAATCCGGATCGCGCTTCACACTCAAACTGTCAACTGTCAACATTGACAGGTGGTGCGACAGTAACAGCCCGCAACAACAATGTCAAAAGTTCAAGTAGATCATGTTGCAATGGTGCTGCAGCCATTGCCCTCGCGGCGCATGATGATGGCGGCATGGGAGGCGCCATCGGGCGCGGCAAAATACGCGGGCACGGCGCCGATTTCCCTGAAGCCGGCGCGGCGGTATATGTGGCGGGCGCCCAGCCATTCCGGATGCACGATCAGGATCGCGCTGCGCAGCTGGCGGTGCCGTTCGCGCATGGCATCCAGCGCGCCATTAAACAGGCGGCCGCCCCAGCCGGCGCCGCGCAATACGGGGTCGAGCACCATCGATGACACGTAGATTTCTTCGCCATCGGCGCAGTGCGTCGCGGCGGCGCTGTGGTCGCGCGCAAAACGATCGGCCGCCACCTCGGCTTCATAGCGCCAGAATTCCGCACACAGGTAGCCGTACAGATGGTTGTCGGGGCCGGCCAGGACCCAGCAGCCCTCGCCGCCTGCGGCCAGGCGCTCGGAAAACGTCGCCGCGGTTTCCTGGATCGCGGCGGCAAAACCGGCGCGTTCGAGACGCATGATTTCAGCCAGGTCGCTGGTGGTAGCCTGGCGTAAGTGCAAATGTTCCATGGAATTCCAAATGCAAAAAACCCCGCCAGAATCAACTGACGGGGTTTTTCTATATAACTAGCCTGACGATAACCTACTTTCACACTGGTTGCAGCACTATCATCGGCGCA